>NZ_JBVJQR010000005.1:0-348139 GCF_055608425.1 Kitasatospora sp. NPDC036934
CCTCAAACGCGCCCAACACCGCGACTGGCCACCACCGCTCCCGGCCGTCATCACGATCACCAGCAGAGCCGCCACAACCTAAGTCACCGGCATTGGCGCTAGGCGAGGAGCGTCAGGCGCGGGCCTCGCCGTTGCGGACGGCCCACAGCGCGGCCTGGGTGCGGTCGGCGAGGTCCAGCTTCATCAGGATGTTGGACACGTGGGTCTTCACCGTCTTCTCCGACAGGTGCAGGCTGCGGGCGATCTCCCGGTTGGAGCGGCCGTCGGCGATGTGGCCGAGCACCTCGCGCTCGCGCTCGGTGAGGGTGCCGCCGCGGCCCTGCGGGGCACGCGGGCCGTCGTCGGCGAGCAGCGCCTCGGCCAGTTCGGGCTGGAGCAGCACGTGGCCGGCGTGCACGGAGCGGATCGCCCCGGCCAGCGCCTCCGGGTCCACGTCCTTGTAGACGTACCCGGCGGCGCCGGCCCGCAGTGCGGGGACCATGGTGCGGTGCTCGGTGAAGCTGGTGACGATCAGGATCCGGGCCCGGCTGCCGCCGTCCTTGAGGGTGCGCAGCGCCTCGATGCCGTCGACGCCGGGCATCTTGAGGTCCATCAGGACGACGTCCGGGTCGAGTTCGCGGGCGCGGTCGACGCCCTCGGCCCCGTCGGCGGCCTCCCCGACCACCTCGATGTCGTCCTGGACCTCCAGGAAGGTGCGCAGTCCGCGCCGGACCACCTGGTGGTCGTCGACCAGCAGGACGCGGATCGACGGCGTGCTCTCAGGCACCGGGGACCTCCATCTCGACGAGCGTCCCCTTGCCGGGGGCGGACTCCAGGGTGAGCGTGCCGCCGACGGCGGCCGCCCGGTCGCGCATCGAGGCCAGGCCGAGGTGGCGGCCGGCCCGGCGGACGGACTCGGGGTCGAAGCCGCGCCCGTCGTCGCGAACCCGCAGCACGGCGCCGCGGGCGGGGGTGCCGGCCAGGGTGACGGTGACCCGGCCGGCGCCGGAGTGGCGCAGCGCGTTGTGCAGCGCCTCCTGGGCGACCCGCAGCAGCGCGGCCTCCTGGGCGGGCGGCAGGGCCCGGACGCCGTCCGCGGCGAAGACGAGGTCGGCGGTGTGGGCGCGGTCCAGCACCTGCACCTGGGAGGCGAGGGTGGCGCTCAGCCCGTCCTCCTCCAGGGCGGCGGGGCGCAGTTCGACCACCACGGCGCGCAGTTCGTCGGCGGCCTCGGCGGCGAGCCGGGCGACCTCGGCGAGTTCGGCGCGGGCCCGGGCCGGGTCGCGGTCGACGAGCTTGGCGGCGGCCTTGGCGGTCAGCCGCAGCGAGAAGAGCTTCTGCGCGACGGCGTCGTGCAGGTCGTGGGCGATCCGGGCGCGCTCGCCGGCCAGGGTGAGTTCGCGACTGCGCTCGTACAGGCGGGCGTTGGACAGGGCGAGGGCGGCGTGCGCGGCGAGGATCCGCAGCAGTTCCTCGTCGTGGTCGGTGAACAGGCCGCCGCCGCGCTTGTTGGCGAGGAAGATGACGCCCATCACCTGTGGCTCGTCCTCGGCGGCCTCGGTGTCCAGGACGGGCATGCCGAGGAAGGCGTCCATCTCGGGGTGGGCGGAGGGCCAGCCCTCGAAGGCAGGGGCCTTGCGGACGTCGGCGAGGCGGGTGGGGCCGGTCTCGTGCAGCATCTCGGCGAGCACGCCGTGCTGGCGGGGCAGCGGGCCGATCGCGCGCCACTGCTCGTCGGTGACGCCGTCGACCACGAACTGGGCGAAGCCGCCGTGGTCGTCGGGCACACCGAGGGCCGCGTACTCGGCGCCGAGCAGGTCGCGGGCGGAGGCGGTGATGCGGCGCAGCACCTCGCGGACCTCCAGGTGCCGGCTCATCGCGAGCAGGGCCTGGCTGACGGCCTCGATGCCGGCCAGCGGGTCGCAGGCGTACGGCGGGCCGGCAGGGGTGCGGTGGTCACCGGTCGTGCTGGGCATACCGCCAAGCTACCGCCGTCGCGGGGGCGGCCGCGTCCGTCCCGGGCCGCTCCGGGCGCAGGTCCGGGGACCTAGGCCGATGGGCCCACCCGGGCGAGCGGGCGAGTGGCAGCCGGCAACGCGAAGGGCGCTCCCCCCGGTCGGGGGAGCGCCCTTCGCAGCAGAACCGGTCAGCCCTTCTGCATGACCTCCGGCTCGTGCCGGCGCTGCAGCCGGGTCACGATCACGCCGATCACGACCGAGATGACGATCAGCACGCCGGCGTCGATCGACCACTGGGCGACGCTGTGGTCCCACAGCGGGTCGTAGTTCGGGTTCTGGAAGTCCTTGTTCCAGGGGCCCATCAGCTTCGACAGGTCGAGCGTGCTGGAGACGATCCCGGTGCCCCAGCGGGCCGGCATCAGCCAGGCGACCTGCTCCAGGCCGGGCTTGCCGAAGATCTGGAAGAGGCAGCCGGTGAAGACGACCTGGACGATGGCGAACATGACCAGCAGCGGCATGGTCTTCTCGGCGGTCTTCACCAGCGCGGAGATCATCAGACCGAACATCATCGCGGCGAAGCTCAGCAGGATCATGCCGATGGTCATCTCGATCATCGGCATGTTCTGGACGATCAGGCCGTGCTCGGGGAGCTTGCGCGGCAGGAAGCCGACGGCGGAGATGATCGCGCCCTGGATGATCGAGAAGATGCCCAGCACGATGATCTTGGACATCATGTACGCCGAGCGGGACAGCCCGGTGGCCCGTTCCCGTTCGTAGATCGCCCGTTCCTTGATCAGCTCTCGGACCGAGTTGGCGGCCCCGGAGAAGCAGGCGCCGATCGCCAGGATCAGCAGGATCGTCGCGGCCCCGCTGTTGAGGTGCAGCTGGGTCTTCGGGTTCGGTGCGAGCCCCGGTTCGTTGGGGATCAGCACACTGACCGCGCCGATGACCGCGGGCAGCAGCACCGACAGCGCCAGGAAGCCGCGGTCCGAGGCGAGCACCGACATGTAGCGGCGCATCAGCGTCCACAGCTGGGAGCCCCAGCTCTGCGGCTTGGGCGGCTTGACCGCCTCCTGGGCGACCTGGACGTGCTGCACCTCGCCGGCCTCGACGGTCGGGGCGGAGTACTGCTGGTAGTGCACGGAACCGCGGTAGCGGCCGGCCCAGTCGTGGTCCGGGTAGTTCTCGAAGGCCTGGAAGACGTCCGCCCAGGTCTCGTACCCGAAGAAGTGCAGCGCCTCGTCCGGCGGGCCGAAGTAGGCCACCGAACCGCCCGGCGCCATCACCAACAGCCGGTCGCAGAGCGCGAGTTCGGCCACCGAGTGGGTGACGACCAGGATCGTGCGGCCGTCGTCGGCGAGGCCGCGCAGCATCTGCATGACCTCGCGGTCCATGCCCGGGTCGAGGCCCGAGGTGGGCTCGTCCAGGAAGATCAGCGAGGGCTTGGTGAGCAGCTCCAGGGCGACCGAGACGCGCTTCTGCTGGCCGCCGGAGAGCGCGGTGATCTTGTTGTCGGCGCGCTTGTCCAGGCGCAGCTCGTACAGCACCTCGTCGATCCGGGCCTCGCGCTCGCGGGCCTCGGTGTCACCGGGGAAGCGCAGCCGGGCCGCGTACTTGAGGCCCTTCCGCACGGTGAGCTCCTTGTGCAG
The DNA here is from genome assembly GCF_055608425.1 of Kitasatospora sp. NPDC036934. NCBI lineage: Bacteria > Bacillati > Actinomycetota > Actinomycetes > Kitasatosporales > Streptomycetaceae > Kitasatospora > Kitasatospora sp. NPDC036934. Next base: position 3,587 of record NZ_JBVJQR010000005.1, read on the forward strand.
GATCTCCGACTGCGGCACCAGACCGATCCGGGAGCGCAGTTCGGCGAACTGCTTGTAGAGGTTGCGGCCGTCGTACAGCACCTCGCCGCGGTCGGCGGGGCGGTAGCCGGTGAGGGCGCGCAGCAGGGTCGACTTGCCGGAGCCGGACGGGCCGATGACGGCCACCAGGGACTTCTCCGGGACGCCGAAGCTGACGTCGTTGAGCAGGACCTTCTTGCCGCCCTTGAAGTCGACCTCGACGGTCAGGTGGCGGGCGGAGAAGGAGACCGCGCCGGTGTCGACGAACTCCTGCAGCTGGTCGCCGACCAGCACGAAGCCGGAGTGGCCGACGGTCAGCCGGTCCTGCGGTCCCATCAGCTGGCGCTGCACCCGCTGGCCGTTGAGGAAGATGCCGTTGTGGCTGCCGAGGTCGACGATCTCGTAGCGGCCGTCCGGCAGCTGGCGCAGCTCGGCGTGGTGGCGGGAGACCTGGAGGTCGGACACCACGATGTCGTTGTCCAGCGCACGGCCGATCCTGACGGTGCGCATGCCGGCCGTCAGGTTGCGGATCATCGTGGGCTGCGGGCCGCCGCCACCGCCGTGCTGGGGCGCGGGCGTGAAGCCCTGCTGCTGCGGGAACCCGCCGTGCTGCGGCTGCTGGTCCTGCGCCGGGTACGACTGCTGCTGCGGCGCGTACTGCTCCTGCTGCGGCGGCGGCGCGTACTGCTGCGGGGGCTGCTGCTGGGCCGGCCAGGCCTGCTGCGGGTGAGCCTGCTGCTGGTACGGGTCCTGCCCCGGCCAGCCCTGCTGCGGGCCTGGCTGCTGGGGTGTCGGGGCGGGACTGCGGCTGGTCACGGCCTCGTGCACCGGGGTGGGTTGCGGGGCGACGGCGTGGGCGGGCGCGGAGAAGGCGAGCCGGGGGCCGTTCTCCGGGTTGCCCAGGTTCACCACGGCACCGGCGAACAGCTGGGCCTGCATGGTGCGGGCGCCGGCCACGTAGGTGCCGTTGGTGCTTCCGTGGTCGTCCAGCTGCCAACCGCTGCCGTTGAAGCTGATGGTCCCGTGCTGCCAGGAGACCCTGGCGTCGTCGAACGTGAAGTCCGACTGCGGGTTGCGTCCGATGGTGTAGGACTGCGCGGGCTCAAGAGTCCGCTGCTGTCCGTTGATCTCAATGACGAGTTGCGGCACTGCTCGCCTGCCCCGCTCTCTCGGTTCCCCCGAATTCGGCCCCCCGCCGGGGGTGCTGTTCCTCTGACTGACGGGGGAATCATTCCAGCCCGTCGTCCGCGGGTGAAAGTCACCCCGGGTGACTGTGACCAGGCTGCTACCCACGGGCTCCGCCCCGGCCGGGCGCGCACACGTGTCCCGCGACGTGGGACGGGTGCCCTCGGCGCGGCGACCGACGGGTAGCGTGGGAGACACCATGAACGCATCGCCCTTGGCCGCTGAGCCCCTCCCCGCCGCCCAGCCCCGGACGGACGAGCGCACCCTGCTCGTCAAGGTGTTCGGCAAGGACCGCCCCGGCATCACCGCCGGCCTCTTCTCCACCCTGGCCGGCTTCGGCGTCGACGTCATCGACATCGAGCAGGTCGTCACCCGTGGCCGCATCACGCTGTGCGCCCTGGTCACCCCGCCCCACGCGCCCGGCGCCGAGGGTGGCCTGCGGGCCACCGTGCACCGCTGGGCGGACGAGCAGAAGCTGCAGGCCGAGATCCTCTCGGGCATCGGCGACAACCGGCCGCGCCGCGAGGGCCGTTCGCACGTGACGGTGCTCGGCCACCCGCTGACCGCCGCCGCCGTCTCCGCGCTGACCTCCCGGATCACCGCGGCGGGCGGCAACATCGACCGGGTCTTCCGCCTCGCCAAGTACCCGGTGACGGCGGTCGAACTGGCCGTGTCCGGCGTGGCCACCGAGGAGCTGCGGGCCGAGCTGGCCCAGGAGGCGGCCACCCAGCGGGTGGACGTCGCGGTGGTGGCCGCCGGGCTGGAGCGCCGGGCCAAGCGCCTGGTGGTGATGGACGTGGACTCCACGCTCATCCAGGACGAGGTGATCGAGCTGTTCGCCGCCCACGCGGGCTGCGAGCAGGAGGTGGCCGAGGTGACGGCGGCGGCGATGCGCGGCGAGCTGGACTTCGCCGAGTCGCTGCGGGCCCGGGTCGCCCTGCTGGCCGGGCTGGACGCATCGGTGACGGAGAAGGTGCGCGCGGAGGTGCGCTTCACGCCGGGGGCGCGCACCCTGATCCGCACGCTCCAGCGGCTGGGCTTCCAGGTGGCGGTGGTGTCGGGCGGGTTCACCCAGGTCACCGATCACCTGGTGGAGCAGCTGGGGCTGGACTTCGCGGCGGCCAACACCCTGGAGGTGGTGGACGGGAGGTTCACCGGCCGGGTGGTCGGCGAGATCGTGGACCGCGCGGGCAAGGCCCGCTGGCTGGCCCGGTTCGCCGAGCAGGCGAAGGTGCCGCTGGAGCAGACGGTGGCGATCGGCGACGGCGCCAACGACCTGGACATGCTGAACGCCGCCGGGCTCGGGGTGGCGTTCAACGCCAAGCCGGTGGTGCGCGAGGCAGCCGACACCGCGGTGAACGTGCCCTTCCTGGACACCGTGCTGTACCTGCTGGGCATCACCCGCGAGGAGGTCGAGGCGGCCGACGGCGGGCTCTCGGTCGACTAGGACGGGTGGTTCTCGAAGCAGACGAGGGGCGCGCGGATCCAATCCGCGCGCCCCTCAGACGTGTGACGGAGCTCAGTCCTGCGGCGTGTAGTACGAGACCAGCTCGGCCACGCCCGGCTCGACGAGCTTCCATGACCCGCTGAAGCTGAGCACCGCGACCGCCGCCGTCGGGAAGCCGCCGAGGCGCAGCCGCTCCAGCGCGTCCCGGTCCCCGGCGTCCCCGGCCAGCACCTGGGTCAGGCCCAGCACACCGGGGTTGTGGCCGACCAGCACCACGTCCGAGTACTCCTCCGGGGTCTCCTGGAGGACGGCGATGATCTCGCCCGGGCTGGCCTCGTAGATCCGGTCCTCGTACACCGTCTTCCGGGCCCGCTTGGGCAGCTCGTGCGCCGCCAGCTTCCAGGTCTCCCGGGTGCGCAGGGCGGTGGAGCAGAGCACGAAGTCGGGGTTGATGCCGGAGTCGACCAGCCAGCGGCCGGCGTCCGGGGCCTGGTGGCGGCCCCGGTCGGCCAGCGGCCGATCGTGGTCGTCCACGCCGTTCGGCCAGTCGGCCTTGGCGTGACGGAGAACGATGATCCTGCGGGGCGTGTCGGCGCTCATACCCAGCAAGCTTGGCAGAAAAGCGGCCCGGGGGCGCGATGCTCCCGGTTGCCACCACTCCCCCGGGTGGTGGGTGCCATCATGGCCCGTTCGCCGGGGCGTCACCGGGAGTACGGCGGGGGTACGGGCGGCGCCACGGGTGTGCGCCGGGCAGGCGCGGTACGGGCGGCGATCAGCCGATCTGGGCGGCGACGGTGGCGATGATCGCCACCAGCACCACGATGCCGCCGATGGCGAGGGCGATGCGGCCGAGCTGCTTGCGGCCGCCGGTGGGGTTCGGGTCGAGAACGGGCATGCCGGGATTCTCCCACCCCGAACACACCCGTCCCGCGCTGGCCCCACCGCCTTGGTCAGGCCTTGACCTTCGACGCCAGGCCTTCCTGGTCCGGTCCTCAGGCCTTGGCCCGATCCACCGGCAGGACCGCCTCGTCCTCGATGTGCCGGGCCCGCGCGGCCCGCAGGCCGAACAGCATCTGCGGCACCAGCAGCAGCGCCAGGAAGCCCAGCGGCAGGTACCACTGGCCGGTGGCCTGGTAGATCCGGCCGATCAGGATCGGGCCGGGGATGGAGATCAGGTAGCCGACGCCCTGGGCGAAGGCGGACAGCTGGGCCACCCCGCCGGCGGTCCGGGCGCGCAGCCCGATCATCGTCAGCACGAGCGGGAAGGCGCAGTTGGCCAGGCCCACCAGGACGGCCCACACCCACGGCGCCGCGGCCGGGGCGAGCGCCAGCCCGGAGTATCCGGCGATGCCGCAGGAGGCCAGCACGACCACGAACAGCCGCTGGTCGCCGCGCCGGGCGGCCAGGTTGGGCAGCACGAAGGAGACCGGCACCCCGATCACCATGGTGACCGCGAGCAGCACCCCGGAGGTGCCCTTGTCGATGCCGGAGTCCTGGAAGATCTTCGGCAGCCAGCCCATCACCACGTACGCGCCGGTGGCCTGGAGGCCGAAGAAGCAGGACAGCGCCCAGGCGGTGCGGCTGCGGGTGATCGGCAGCTTGGCGGGGGCGGCGGCGCCGGCGGCCCGCTCGCCGCGCTCGCGCTTGGCGATCAGCACCGGCAGCCAGAGCACCAGGGCGAACGCCCCCAGGCCGGCCCAGACCCCGAGGCCGTAGCGCCAGTCGCCGCCGAGCGCGTTGGTCAGCGGCACGGTGACGGCGGCGGCCAGGGCGGTGCCGGCGGACAGCGCCATGGAGTACAGGCCGATCATCGGACCGACCTTCTCCGGGAAGTACCTCTTGATCACCACCGGCAGCAGCACGTTGGAGACCGCCACCCCGGCCAGGGCGAGCGCGGTGAGCAGCAGGAACACCGCAGTGCCGCCGGCGAAGGAGCGGGCCAGCACGCCGGCCGTGATCGCGCCCATGCCGGCCGTGATCACCGCGATCGGGCCGATCCGGCGGGCCGCGACGGGGGCCGCGAAGCCGAACAGCGCGAAGCACAGCGACGGGACGGCGGTGAGCAGCCCCGCCAGGGTCGGGTTCATGCCCAGGTCGGCGCGGACCTGGTCGAGCAGCGGCCCGAGGCTGGTGACCACGGGGCGCAGGTTGAAGGCGGCGGCGGCGATCGCGACGGCGAACAGCACGCCGAGGTACTTGGCGGAGCCGGCGGGCCGCTCGGTCTGCGGCCAGGCCTCGGTTCGGGGGGAGGCGGTGGTGTCTACTGCGGGAGGCATGGGCACCATCATAGAATGATGGGATGAATTGATGCACCTTGGAATTGGCATGATGTCCCGACCGTTCATCCATCGGCCACCTCCCCTCAGGGCCCACCCCCCCCGTAGTCGCAAGGAGTCCCCGTGGCGCTGTCCTCGCCGAGGCGCACCCCGCTGTCCGACCAGGTGATCGCGCAGCTGCGCGCCCAGATCACCTCCGGGGAGTGGCCCGTCGGCTCGCGCATCCCCACCGAGGCCGCCCTGGTCGAACAGCTCGGGGTGGCCCGCAACACCGTCCGGGAGGCCGTCCGCGCCCTGGCCCACAACGGGCTGCTCGACATCCGCCAGGGCTCCGGCACCTACGTGCTCGCCACCAGCGAGCTGGCCGGGGTGATGCACCGCCGCTTCGCCGACGCCGACCAGGCGCAGGTCGCCGAGCTGCGGGCGGCCCTGGAGACCTCCGCGGCCGGCCTGGCCGCACTGCGCCGCACCGAGCGGGACCTCGGCCTGCTGGACGCCGCGCTCGACCGGCGGGAGAGCGCCTGGCGCTCCGGCGACGCCGAGGACTTCGTCCAGGCCGACGCCGCCTTCCACCACGCCGTGGTGGCCGCCGCCCACAACGACGTGCTGCTGGCCGTCTACTCCGACCTCGGCGAGGTCACCCGCGCGCACCTGCGCAACGACGTCGGCCCCGAGCTGATCGCCGAGCGCTACATCGGCCACGACACCATCCGGGACGCCATCCGGGCCGGCGACGCCCAGCGCGCCTCGGTCGAGGCCGGCCGGGCCATCGGCGCCTGCGCGACCGCCGACGCGTAGCCGGGCCGCCGGGCGGCCCACCCCGGCCCCGGTGCGTGACCCGCCGCGCGGCCCGACGCGAACGCACCGCTGCCCGGCACCCCTCAGGACGGGGTGCCGGGCAGCGGTGGAGTCAGCCGGTCAGGCGCCGATGGCGTGCAGCCCGCCGTCGACGTGGATGATCTCGCCGGTGGTCTTCGGGAACCAGTCCGACAGCAGCGCGACGACACCGCGGCCGGCCGGCTCCGGGTCGCTCAGGTCCCACTTCAGCGGGGAGCGCTGGTTCCAGGTGTCGGCCAGGTCGCCGAAGCCCGGGATGGACTTGGCGGCCATCGAGCCGATCGGGCCCGCCGAGATCAGGTTGCAGCGGATGTCCCGCTCGCCCAGGTAGCGGGCCAGGTAGCGGTTGGTCGACTCCAGGGCGGCCTTGGCCGGGCCCATCCAGTCGTACTGCGGCCACGCGTACTGGGCGTCGAAGGTCAGGCCGACGACCGAGCCGCCGTCCTGCATCAGCGGCAGCAGCGCCATGGTGAGCGACTTCAGCGAGTACGCCGAGACGTGCATCGCGGTGGCCACGGACTCCCACGGGGTGTCCAGGAAGTTGCCGCCCAGGGCGTCCTGCGGAGCGAAGCCGATCGAGTGGACGATGCCGTCCAGGGTCGGCAGCGTCTCGCGGACCTGGTCGGCGATGCCGGCCAGGTCCTCCGGGCTGGAGACGTCAAGCGACAGCACCTTGACCGGCTTCGGCAGCTTCTTGGCGATGCGCTCGGTCAGGCTCGGGCGGGGGAAGGCGGTGAGGATGATCTCGGCGCCCTGCTCCTGGGCGAGCCGCGCGGTGTGGAAGGCGATGGAGGACTCCATCAGCACACCCGTGATCAGGATCCGCTTGCCCTCGAGGATTCCACTCATGCTCAGTGACCCATGCCCAATCCGCCGTCGACGGGAATGACGGCTCCGGTGATGTACGCGGCCTCGTCCGAACCGAGGAACCGCACGGTGGACGCGACCTCGGCGGGCGCCGCGTAACGGCCCAGCGGGACCTCGGCGACGATCTCCGCACGGCGCTCGTCGCTGAGCACGGCGGTCATGTCGGTGTCGACGAAGCCGGGGGCGACCACGTTGACGGTGATGTTGCGCGGGCCGAGCTCGCGCGCCAGGGAGCGGGCGAAACCGACCAGGCCGGCCTTGGAGGCGGCGTAGTTGGCCTGGCCCGGCGAGCCGGAGAGGCCCACCACCGAGGAGATCAGCACGACGCGGCCCTTCTTGGCGCGCATCATCAGCTTCGACGCGCGCTTGACCACCCGGAAGGTGCCGGTCAGGTTGGTGTCCACCACGGAGGTGAAGTCGTCCTCGGACATCCGCAGCAGCAGGGTGTCCTTGGTGATGCCCGCGTTGGCGACCAGCACCTGGACCGCGCCGTGCTTCTGCTCGATCTCCGTGAAGGCGGCGTCGACCTGCGCGGCGTCCGTGATGTCGCAGCGCACCGCGAGGACGTCGTACTTCTCCAGGGCCGCGGGCACCTCACCCGAACGGCTGGTGATGGCCACCTTGTCGCCCGCTTCGGCGAAGGCCTGGGCGATCGCGAGGCCGATGCCCCGGTTTCCTCCGGTGACGAGAACCGAGCGGCTCAACGATCCACCTCTCTCCGTACATGAGCGCGTACGTCGGAATGCGTACGCAGTGTGACGCTATCGGGCGGTCGGCGGCGGCGACGAATCGGGCTCCCACAGCGCCGCACCGGCGGAACTGTCGCAATCCGACAATCCGCGGCCGCTGGTCCGGGCCGTTCCCGGCAGCCCCCCGCAGGCCCGGGAGCCGTCCGCGAAAGGGGCTGCTGGGCGGGAACAACACGGGCGGGCGTGCCCGTTGCCCCCGTGGTGCGGGCCGCCCCGGGGCCGGACGTACCCTTCCCCGAAGAGTCCCGGCGAGGAAACGAAGGCAGGGCGCATGACCAAGGCACGGCCCGGGAGCACCTCCCGACGCGGACGACTGCTCGCCCTCACCGCCCTGGCGGCGGGCCTGGGCGCCACCGCCTGGTCGCTGCGCGACCTGCCCGCGGCGTTCGGACGCCGCCCGGACGGCGAGCGCGAGGAGCGGGTGCGCGACTCCCCGCAGTACCGCGACGGCGTCTTCCACAACGCGCCCTCCACCCTCGCCCGGGCCGGGAGCACCCCGGACTTCGACCGCGACACCGTCCGCCGGATGCTGTTCCAGCGCGAGGGCCGCGTCCCGGCCGGCCCGGTGCCCACCGTCCGCCCCGCCACCGCGGCCGGCCCGGCCGCCGAGGGCGTGGAGATCACCTGGTACGGGCACGCCTCCGCGCTGGTCGAGATCGAGGGCTCGCGCGTCCTGCTCGACCCGATCTGGAGCGACCGCTGCTCCCCCTCCGCCCACGTCGGCCCCAAGCGCCTGCACCCGGTCCCGGTCGAGCTGGAGGAGCTGCCGCCGGTCGACGCGGTGCTGATCTCCCACGACCACTACGACCACCTCGACATGGCGACGGTCAAGCGCCTGGTGCGCAGCCAGTCCGCGCCCTTCGCGGTGCCGCTCGGCATCGGCGGCCACCTGCGCCGCTGGGGCGTCCCCGAGCACCGGATCATCGAGCTGGACTGGGACGAGACCTGCACCCTGGGCGAGCTGGTGCTCACCCTCACCTCCGCCCACCACTTCTCCGGCCGCGGCCTGACCCGCAACACCACCCTGTGGGGCTCCTGGGTGATCGCCGGCCCCAACCGCAAGGTCTTCTACACCGGCGACTCCGGCTACTTCGAGGGCTACGCCCGGATCGGCGAGCGGCACGGCCCCTTCGACGCGGCGCTGGTGCAGATCGGCGCCTACGACGCGGCCTGGTCGGACATCCACATGACCCCCGAGGACGCCGTCCTCGCCCACCGCGACCTCCGGGCCGGACTGCTGGTGCCGGTCCACTGGTGCACCTTCAACCTGGGCCTGCACCCGTGGGCCGAACCGGTCGAGCGGCTGCTCGCGGAGGCCAAGGTCCAGGCCGTGCCGCTGGCCGTCCCCCGCCCCGGCGAGCGGGTCGACGTGGACAACCCGCCGGAGCTGGACGGCTGGTGGGAGTCCGTCTCCTGACGGAGCCCCGCCCGGCCCCACCCCGCTGGCCGAAACCGCAACGCACCGGGCGAAATGCGCTGGCCGGAAACCCGGTGGACGGGCAATGATGCGGTGCGGGCGCCCCTGCGGCCCCGCATCGCCACCCCCCGCGACCTGGGAGCCCGATTGCCTCCGATCCCTCCGGCCGACGCCACCGGCGCCCCGCACGGGCGCGCCGTCGACCCGCTGTTCCTCGCGCTCCCGCTGCGCACCCTCGCCGACGCCGCCCTCGGCCGGGCCCGCCAACTCGGCGCGAGCCACGCCGACTTCCGGCTGGAGCGGGTCCGCAGCGCTTCCCGCCGACTGCGCGACGCCCGCCCGGCCGGCACCTCCGACAGCGTGCAGCTGGGCTTCGCCGTCCGGGTGCTGCTGGACGGTGCCTGGGGCTTCGCCGCCGGGGTGGACCTCACACCCGACGCCGCGGCGCAGGTCGCCGCCCAGGCCGTCGCGGTGGCCCGGCTCTCCGGCGGGATCAGCCGGGCGGCCGGCTCCACCGAGCGGGTCGAGCTGGCCGACGAGCCCGTCCACCGGGACGTCACCTGGGTCTCCTCGTACGAGATCAACCCCTTCGAGGTGCCGGACGCCGACAAGACCGCCCTGCTCGCCGACCGCAGCGCCCGGCTGCTGGCCGCCCAGGGGGTCTCGCACGTCGAGGCCGTCCTGCTGACGGTGCAGGAGAACAAGTTCTACGCGGACACCGCCGGCACCGTGACGACCCAGCAGCGGATCCGCACCTACTCCGACCTGACGGCCACCTCGGTCGACGAGCGCACCGGCGCCTTCGACTCGATGCGCACCCTGGCCCCACCGGTCGGCCGTGGCTACGAATTCGTCACGGGGGTCCGGGGGGCGTCCCCCGATGGACGGAGCCTGACCGGCAGCGGGTGGGACTGGGACGCCGAGCTCGCCGAACTTCCCGTCCTGCTGGCCGAGAAGATGAAGGCGCCGAGCGTCGAGGCGGGCCGCTACGACCTGGTCATCGACCCGTCCAACCTCTGGCTGACCATCCACGAGTCGATCGGCCACGCCACCGAGCTGGACCGCGCGCTCGGCTACGAGGCCGCCTACGCCGGCACCTCCTTCGCCACCTTCGACCAGCTCGGCACCCTGAAGTACGGCTCCGAGCTGATGCACGTGACCGGCGACCGCACCGTCGAGCACGGCCTGTCCACCATCGGCTACGACGACGAGGGCGTCGCCACCCAGTCCTGGGACCTGGTCCGGGACGGCATCCTGGTCGGCTACCAACTCGACCGCGGCATGGCCAGGTTGAAGGGCTTCGAGCGCTCCAACGGCTGCGCCTTCGCGGACTCCCCCGGGCACGTCCCGGTGCAGCGGATGGCCAACGTCTCGCTCCAGCCCGCCGCCGACGGCCCGGACACCGAGGGCCTGTTCGCCGGGGTGGAGAAGGGCCTGTACATCGTCGGCGACCGTTCGTGGTCGATCGACCAACAGCGCTACAACTTCCAGTTCACCGGGCAGCGCGCCTACGCCATCAGGAACGGCGAACTCGCCGGCCAGGTCAAGGACTTCGCCTACCAGGCCACCACCACCGACTTCTGGGGCTCGATGGCGGCGGTCGGCGGCCCGCAGACCTACGTCCTCGGCGGCGCCTTCAACTGCGGCAAGGCGCAGCCCGGCCAGATCGCGGCGGTCAGCCACGGCTGCCCGTCGGCGCTGTTCCGCAACGTCAACGTGCTCAACACCCAGCAGGAGGCGGGTCACTGATGACCGCGATGCAGCCCCACGAACTCGTCGAGCTGGCACTCGGCCTCTCCCGCGCCGACGGCTGTGTGGTGATCGCCGACGAGGAGTCCACCGCCAACCTGCGCTGGGCAGCCCCTCCCAATGGACTGGGGGGCGCCCTGACCACCAACGGCGTCACCCGCGGCCGCCGCCTCACCGTGATCGCCACCGTGGCCGGCGCCGAGGGCACGGCCTCCGGCGTGGTCTCCCGCGAGGCCGTCACCGCCGAGGACGTCGAGGGCCTGGTCCGGGCCGCCGAGGACGCCGCCCGCGCGGCCGGCCCGGCCGAGGACGCCCAGCCGCTGGTCGACGGCCGGCCGGCCTCCCCGGACTTCACCCAGCCGCCGGCCGAGACCTCCATCGAGGTGTTCGAGGCCTTCGGCCCGGCCCTCGGCGAGGCCTTCGCCCGCGCCGCCGCCCAGGGCGAACTGCTCTACGGCTTCGCCCGGCACGAGGTCACCACCAGCTACCTGGGCAGCTCCACCGGCCTGCGGCTGCGCCACGACCAGCCCACCGGCATGGTCGAGATCAACGGCAAGACCGCCGACCTCACCGGCTCGGCCTGGGTCGGCGCCGCCACCCGGGACTTCACCGACATCGACGTCGAGGCCCTGCACACCGAGCTCACCAAGCGGCTCGGCTGGGGCGCCCGCCGGATCGACCTGCCGGCCGGGCGGTACGAGACGCTGCTGCCGCCCTCGGCCGTCGCCGACCTGATGATCAACCTCCACTGGTCCGCCGGCGGCCGGGACGCCGCCGAGGGCCGGACGGTCTTCTCCCGGCCCGGCGGAGGCACCCGGCTCGGCGACAAGCTCGCCGCCCTGCCGCTGACCCTGCGCGCCGACCCGGACGAACCCGGCCTGGAGGCCGCCCCGTTCGTCCTGGCGCACAGCAGCGGCGGTGACGTCTCGGTCTTCGACAACGGCGCGCCGATCACCGCCACCGAGTGGATCCGCGAGGGTGTGCTGACCGACCTGGTCACCAGCCGCCACGCGGCCGGCCTCACCGGCCTGCCGCTGCGCCCGGCGATCGACAACCTGGTGCTGGAGACCACCGGCCAGGAGTCGGCGCCGACCCTGGACGAGATGATCGCCCGCACCGAGCGCGGCCTGCTGCTCACCTGCCTCTGGTACATCCGCGAGGTGGACCCGGCGACGCTGCTGCTCACCGGCCTCACCCGGGACGGCGTCTACCTGATCGAGAACGGTGAAGTGGTCGGCGCCGTCAACAACTTCCGGTTCAACGAGTCCCCGGTCGACCTGCTCGGCCGGATCACCGAGGCGGGCCGCACCGAACGCTGCCTGCCCCGCGAGTGGAGCGACTACTTCACCCGCGCCGCGATGCCACCCGTGCGTGTCGCGGACTTCAACATGAGTTCGGTCAGCCAGGCCTCATAGCCGCTGACCAACGGGGGGATATGAACACCATGACGGACGAGAAGCGGCTGGTCAGATCGAGCAAGATGCTGTCGCGCATCCTGCGGCACGAGCCGGAGCTGGTGGGGATCACGCTGGACTCCTCCGGCTGGGTCCGGGTCGACGTCCTGCTCGGCGCCCTCGCGGCGAAGGGCCGGCCGCTCACCAGGACCGAACTGGACCACGTCGTGGCCGGCAACGACAAGCGCCGCTTCGGCTACTCCGCGGACGGCCTCTCGATTCGCGCCAACCAGGGCCACACGGTGGCGGTCGACCTCGGTCTGACCGCCACCGCGCCGCCCCACGTGCTCTACCACGGCACCGCCGACCGCCACCTGGCCTCGATCTTCCGCGAGGGCCTGCGCCCGATGGCCCGGCAGGACGTGCACCTGTCGGCGGAGACCGAGACGGCCACCCGGGTGGGCGCCCGGCACGGCCGCCCGGTCGTGCTCACCGTGAACGCGGCCGCGATGTCGGCGGCCGGCCACGAGTTCCGGCTCAGCGAGAACGGCGTCTGGCTCACCGACGCCGTACCCCCGCAGTACCTATCCCGCCGCTCCTAGCCACCCCTGCAGCCGTACGGCTCCCTATCACGCCCGACCGGGTGGGCTCCGCCCACCCGGTCTCGTCGTCCCCGGCTCCCCGGCGTACCGTGAGGAGGTCGTGCGGATCGGCGCGCGGGTGCGTGGACGAGGGCGGTAGGACACATGGGCAAGAGCGCCGAGGGCGGACGGGTCTACCGGATCACGGGGGCGCGCAGCAGCCTGTCCGAGGACGTCCGGGGGCGCCAGCGCCGCTACGTCATCTCGATGCTGATCCGCACCGCCTGTGTCCTGCTCGCGGTGGTGCTGTGGGACGTCGAGCGCTGGCTGGCCTTCGCCGCCCTGGGCGGCGGCGTGCTGCTGCCGTACTTCGCGGTGCTGATCGCCAACGCCGGCCGGGAGCAGGCCCCCGGGCTGCCGAGCACCTTCGACTTCCCAGCCGACACCCCGCTGATGCTCGGCCCGGGTGGTACGGGTGGGGCTGGTGCGCCTGCTGGTACAGGACAGGCAAAGCCCGCTGGCACCGAAACTTCACAGGGCACCGACTGACCGTCCCGTTTAAGTGGATTGAGCCTGGATCGGCTCGGCGGAAGCTCAAAAGAAGCTCAGATTAATCATGCAAGACCTCCCCAACCGAGCCCTCCGGCGTGACATACTGCGTACGCGCTCCGCATCCCCCGTCGGAGCGACGGACCGACGCCGGGCAGCTCCCCCCGTGGCTGCCCGGCGTCGCCATGCCCGGATCCGGGCGGGCCGGGCCGGCGTGGCAGACTGGCGGTGACGACGCGCCCGCCGAACACCGAGGACGGCCCCCGATGGACACCCCGCAGACCCCGATCTGCTCCGCCAAGGGCTGCCGGGCGGACGCCCACTGGGTGCTGGTGTGGAACAACCCCAAGCTGCACACCCCGGACCGTCGCAAGACCTGGCTCGCCTGCGAGGAGCACCGCGAGCACCTGTCCCAGTTCCTGGGCGTGCGCGGCTTCCTCAAGGAGGTCGTCGCCTTCGCCGACTGGACTCCTGCGGACAGCTAGACCCCCATCCGACCGATCCTGCTGGACAGGGCCGAGCGCCTAACCGCCGATCGCCGACATCGGCCGATCGGGCTGGTGGAACTCCGGGTCGTCGATCCCGGCCCCGGCCTTCTTCCCCCACATCGCCGCCCGCCAGAGTGCGGCCAGCTCCGCATCGTCCGCCCCCGAGCGCAGCGCGGTGCGCAGGTCGGTCTCCCCGGTGGCGAACAGGCAGTTGCGCACCTGGCCGTCGGCGGTCAGCCGGGTCCGGTCGCAGGCCCGGCAGAACGGCCGGGTGACGGAGGCGATCACCCCGACCCGGCCCGCACCGCCGTCCACCACCCAGCGCTCGGCGGGCGCCGCGCCCCGGCGGGCGGACGGCTCGGGGGTGAGCGCGAAGCGAGCCTGGAGCAGCTCCAGGATCTCCCCCGCGGTGATCATCGACGAGCGGTCCCAGCCGTGCTGGGCGTCCAGTGGCATCTGCTCGATGAAGCGCAGCTCGTAGCCCCGCTCCAGGCACCAGGCCAGCAGGTCGGCCGCCTCGTGGTCGTTGACCCCGCGCATCAGCACCGCGTTCAGCTTCACCGGCGCAAGCCCGGCCGCCTCGGCGGCGGCCAGCCCGTCCAGCACGTCCTGGTGGCGCCGGCGGCGGGTGAGGGTGAAGAACACCTCGGGGTCGAGGGTGTCCAGCGAGACGTTGACCCGCTCCAGTCCGGCCTCGCGCAGTGCCGTCGCGGTCCGGGCCAGCCCGATGCCGTTGGTGGTCAGTGACAGTTCGGGGCGCGGCTCCAGGTCGGCGCAGGCGGCCACGATCGCGACGAGTCCGGGGCGCAGCAGCGGTTCGCCGCCGGTGAAGCGGACCTCGCGCACGCCCAGGTCGCACACGGCGAGGGTGACCAGCCGGACGATCTCCTCATCGGTCAGCAGATCGGGCTTGGCCAGCCACTGCAGCCCTTCCTCGGGCATGCAGTAGGTGCAGCGGAGGTTGCACCGGTCGGTCAGGGAGACCCGCAGGTCGACGGCGCGTCGTCCGAAGGTATCGAGCAGCACGTGCGTCCCTTCCCGAAAAGCGGCCGGCCCGGCCACCGTGGCGGCGGGTGGCCGGGCCAGCATAGTCATGCCGGAACGATCAGTGGGCGCCCAGCCCGGTCAGCGATCGGACCTCGAGTTCAGCGTACTTCGCCGGGTCGGAAGGTTCCTTGGACAGGAGCGTGCCCAGCCAACCGGCCAGGAATCCGATCGGGATGGAGACCAGCCCGGGGTTCTCGAGCGGGAACCAGTGGAAGTCGGAGTCCGGGAAGAGCGAGGTCTTGGCGCCCGAGACCACCGGGGAGAAGACCACCAGCAGCAGCGAGCTGACCAGACCGGCGTAGACCGAGCTGACCGCGCCGACGGTGGTGAAGCGCTTCCAGAACAGCGAGTAGAGCAGGGTGGGCAGGTTCGCCGAGGCCGCCACCGCGAAGGCCAGCGCCACCAGGGCGGCGGTGTTGAGCTTGTCCGCGAAGAGGCTGAGCACGATCGAGACCGCCCCGATCCCCACGGCCGCCCACTTCGCCGACCGCACCTCCTCCCGTTCGCTCGCCTTCCCCCGCCGGATCACATTGGCGTAGAGGTCATGGGCGAAGGAGGCCGAGGAGGCCAGGGTGAGCCCGGCGACCACGGCCAGGATGGTGGCGAAGGCGACCGCCGAGATCACCGCGAGCAGGATCGCCCCGCCGGTGCTGCCGCTGCCGCCGCCGAGCGCCTCGGCCAGCTGAGGGGCGGCCGTGTTGCCGGCCGCGTTGGCCGCCTTGATCTCCTTTGAGCCGACCAGGGCCGCGGCGCCGAAGCCGAGCGCCAGGGTCATCAGGTAGAAGACGCCGATGATGCCGATCGCCCAGAGCACCGACTTACGGGCCGCCTTGGCGGTGGGCACGGTGTAGAAGCGGACCAGGATGTGCGGCAGGCCGGCGGTGCCGAGCACCAGCGCGATGCCGAGGCTGATGAAGTCGAGCTTCGCGGTGCCGGTGCCGTACTTCTGCCCGGGTTGCAGGAAGGCCTCGCCCTTGCCGCTGGCGCTGGCCGCCGCGCCGAGCAGCTCGGACGGGTTGAAGTGGTACTTGGCCAGCACCAGGACGGTCATCAGCGCGGCGCCGGCGATCAGCAGCACGGCCTTGACGATCTGCACCCAGGTGGTGCCCTTCATACCCCCTATCACCACGTAGACGATCATCAGGGCGCCGACGCCGACGATGGTCCAGCGCTTGGCGGCGTTCCCCTCGGCCCCGAGCAGCAGCGCCACCAGCGTCCCGGCGCCGACCATCTGGGCCAGCAGGTAGAAGATCGACACCACGATCGTGGACACGCCCGCGGCGGTGCGCACCGGGCGCTGGCGCATCCGGAAGGCGAGCACGTCCGCCATGGTGAACCGGCCCGAGTTGCGCAGCGGTTCGGCGATCAGCAGCAGCGCGACCAGCCAGGCGACCAGGAAGCCGATCGAGTACAGGAAGCCGTCGTAGCCGGCCAGTGCGATGGTGCCGGCGATGCCGAGGAAGGAGGCGGCGGACATGTAGTCGCCGGAGATGGCCAGGCCGTTCTGGAATCCGGTGAAGCCGCGGCCGCCGGCGTAGAAGTCGGCGGCGCTGCGGTTCTGCCGCCCGGCCCACACGGTGATGGCCAGGGTCGTCAGCACGAACAGCCCGAACAGGGCCATCGTCAGGCCGCGGTGCTCGGTGGCGGAACTGGCGAGCAGTGTCATTCGGCGGACTCCCGGGGGGCGTGGAGGACTGCGCCGTGGGCCTCGCGGATCGCGGCGGCGGGCGGGTCGATCCGCCGGTCCGCGTAGCGGGCGTACCAGCCGGCGATGACGAAGGTGGTGACGAACTGCAATAGCCCGAGCACCAGGGCCACGTTGATGTGCCCGACGACCTTGGTGCCCATCAGCCCGGGGGCGTAGCAGGAGAGCAGGACGTAGAGCAGGTACCAGAGCACGAAGCCGATGGTGACCGGGAAGGCGAAGCTCCGGAACGAGCGCCGCAGAGTACGGAACTCCTCGCTGTCGTCGATGAGTTGGACTTCCGTAGCGGTAGTGGTGATCGGCGGCGAATCCACTCTGTCTCCTCACTCCTTCGGCGTAGCGGTCACACGAGGGGACCAATCGAACGTGAGGGACGTCACATTCCTCGTGTGCGCCGCGCAATGCTAGGAGCGTCGTGCCCACCCCGGAAGGGGTTGACCGCGATCAGCCAGTCGTTCACCCCCTCGCACCATCCAAATGGCCGAAAACAGCCACTCGCGCGCCTCTCGAATCGAACCGCGACAACCGAAAGGGGCGGCACCGTCCAACGGCGCCGCCCCTGTTGACGGAGCATCAGAAAGCGATGCGGACCTTCAGTGCGGAACGGTCGTCCATCGCCCGGTAGCCGTCCGGCACACCGTCCAGGTCCACCGTCCGGTCAAAGACCAGGCCCGGCTCGATCGCGCCCGAGAGCACGTCCGGCAGCAGCTCGGGGATGTATGCGCGGGCCGGTGCGACGCCGCCGTTGAGCGAAACGTTTCGGCCGAACATCTGACCGATGTCGACGCCCGCGCTGCCGCCGTGCGGCACACCCACGTAACCGACCGCGCCGCCGTCCCGGGCGATCGAGATCGCCGTCCGCATCGACTCCTCGGTACCGACCGCCTCGAGCACCGCCTGGGCGCCCAGCCCGCCGGTCAGCTCCTTCACGGCCTCGATCGCGGCGTCGCCGCGCTCGGCCACCACGTCGGTGGCCCCGAAGCGCCGGGCCAGCTCCGTCCGGGCGGGGTGCCGGCCCAGCGCGATGATCCGGCCCGCGCCCAGCCGGTGCGCCGCCAGCACGCCGCACAGGCCCACCGCCCCGTCGCCGACCACCGCGACCGTCGCGCCCGGGCGCACCCGGGCCGACACCGCCGCGTGGTGCCCGGTGGACATCACGTCGGACAGCGCCAGCAGCCCCGGCAGCAGCTTCTCGTCGCCCGCCGCCTCGTTCGGCAGCTTCACCAGCGTCCCGTCCGCGAACGGCACCCGGACCGCCTCGCCCTGGCCGCCGTCCGAACCGACCTCACCCCAGAACCCACCGTGCGGGCAGGAGGTCTGCAGGCCCTCCCGGCAGAACTCGCAGACGCCGTCCGACCAGACGAAGGGGGCGACCACCAGGTCGCCCTTCGCGAAGCCGCGGACCTCCGCGCCGGCCTCCTCGACCACGCCCAGGAACTCGTGCCCGATCCGCTGCCCGGCCACCCGCTGGGCCACCCCGCGGTAGGCCCACAGGTCACTGCCGCAGATGCAGGCGTTCACCACCCGGACCACGGCGTCCGTCGGGTGCTTGATCACCGGGTCCGGTACCTCTTCGATCCGGATGTCGTTCGGTCCGTGGATCACCGTGGCGCGCATGCGTTCTTCCTCACACAAATCCGGCCGGACGGCCGGAAACAAACTCGACCAGGTGTACGACACCCCCGTCACTCACTCTATTCCGGCCCTGGGATCGGAACATTTCGACCGGACCCGACCACTGCGCCCCTTATCCTGTTGGACCATGCAACCGATCCAGCCCGAGACGTACGGCGCGCAGCGGACCGCCCCGGTCCCCGCCCAGCGCTCCGCCGCCCCCGCCGAGGGCTTCGCGGTGGTCGACGTCGAGACCACCGGTCTCGGCCGCTCCGACCGCGTCATCTCGGCGGGCGTCTACCAGCTGGACGGCGATGGCGAGGTGACCGACCACTGGTACACCCTGGTCAACCCCGAGCGGGACCCCGGCCCGGTCTGGATCCACGGCCTCACGGCCGAACTGCTCTCCGGCGCCCCGACGTTCCCCGAGATCGCCGACGAGTTCGCCGGGCTCCTGCGCAATCGCGTCCTGGTCGCGCACAACGCCCTCTTCGACTGGAACATGATCTCCCGCGAGTTCTCCCGGGCCGGCCGCAGCGCCCCGGTCGAGCAGCGGCTCTGCACCATGGTCCTCTCCCGCGACCTGCGCCTCCCGCTGCCCAACGGCAAGCTCTCCTCGCTCGCCGCCCACTTCGGCGTCCAGCAGCGCCACGCCCACAACGCCCTGGACGACGCCCGGGTGCTCGCCGAGGCCTTCCGCCCCAGCCTGCGCCTGGCCCGGCTGGCCGGCCTCCCGCTCCCGCTGCAGACCTGCGTCGCGGTCACCGACCTCGGCGAGGACGAGCCCGCCACCCCCGGCCGCGGCAACTGGACCGGCTCCCAGTACCGCCAGGCCAAGAAGCGCCCGCCCTGCCCGTACCCCAACCCGGGGCGCTGGGAGGACGGCAAGCCGCTGGTCCAGGGCATGCGGGTGGCCTTCACCGGCGACACCGCCACCGACCGCGAGGTGCTGGAGGACCGTGCCGCCGAGGCCGGCCTGCACATCGCCACCTCGGTCAGCCGGCTCACCAGCCTGCTGGTCACCAACGAGCCGACCAGCTGGAGCGGCAAGGCCCGCAAGGCCCGCGACGTCGGCACCCCGGTGGTCACCGAGGACGCCTTCCTCCAACTCCTGCGCGAGGTCGCCCCGCACCCCGGTGCGTGAGCCGGTTGTGAGGTCGGCGTACCGTTCCCATGTGTACCGTTTTCTGCTGACCCGACAGTGGCTGATCACCATGCTGATCGCGCTGCTGCTGATCCCCGCGACGATCAAGCTGGGCTTCTGGCAGCTGCACCGCCACGAGGCGCGGGTGGCCCGGAACGAGCTGATCGGCAAGGCCCTCACGGCCTCGCCGGTGCCCTTCGACAGCCTGTCCGCGACCCCCGGTGCCGCGGTGCCGTCCGCCCTCACCTGGCACGCCGTGACGGCCACCGGACAGTACGACCCGGCACACGAGTTCGTGGTCCGCAAGCGGACCGACTCCAACGGAACCCTCGGCTACTTCGTCGTCACCCCGCTGAAGCTCTCCGACGGCAAGGGCACCGTCCTGATCAACCGCGGCTGGGTCCCCTCCGGCGACGGCGCCACCCAGTACCCGCCCGTCCCGGCCGCCCCGGCCGGCGAGGTCACCCTCACCGGCCGGCTGCGCTCCGACGAGACCACCGGCAGCAGCGGCGGCTGGGTCAAGGACCGGGCCGGCCTCCCCGACCGCCAGTTCAACCTGATCAACTCCGAACAGCAGGCCAAGGAGAGCGGCACCCCCCTCCTCGGCGGCTACCTGGAACTCACCGCCACCACCCCGGCCCCGGCCGACCAGCCCGAGCTGATCCCCGAGCCCAACCACTCCGACATCGGCCCGCACATGGCCTACGCGATCCAGTGGTGGCTGTTCACCGCGATGATCCCGGTCGGCGTCTGGGTGCTGATCCGCCGCGAGGCCAAGGACCGCGCCAGGCAGGCCGCCGAACCCGAGGTCGCCCTCGACGCCCTCCCGGCCTGAGTACTCGACGCCCTACCGGCCCGGGGACGCACCTCTAGAGCACGTCCGCCAACTCCCGCAACAGTCGGGCCTTCGCCCGCGCCCCCACCACCGACCGCACCGGAAGGCCGTCCCGGAACAGCATCAGCGTCGGCATCGACAGCACCCCGTACGCCGCCTGGGTCCGGGGGTTGCGGTCCACGTCGACGCTCACCACCCGCATCCGGTGCGCCTCCTCCCGCGCGACGTCCGCCAGCACCGGCGCCATCATCCGGCACGGCGGGCACCAGTCCGCCGTGAAGTCGACCAGCACCGGCCCCTCGGCCGCCAGCACCTCCGCCGCGAACGTCTCGTCCGTCACGGCCGGCACACCCACGATCTCCACCATCGTCTACTCCTCCGCGAGTTCACACTGGGGCGGCTGCTCGGCGGCCGCGAGGTCGTCCCGCGCCCGCACGGCCCGCTCGAACTGCCCGGCCACCCGCACCCGGACGTCCTGGAGGCGCGCGATGCACTCGTCCAGCTCGGCCAACTTCCGCCGGTACACCTCCAACGAGGCCGGGCAGGAGTCCCCTTCCGGGTGCCCCGCCCGCAGACACTCCACGAACGGCCGGGTCTCCTCCAGTCCGAACCCGAAGTCCTGCAGCATCCGGATCTCCCGCAACAGCCGCAGGTCCTCCTCCCCGTACGCCCGGTACCCGTTGCCCGCCCGCCGGGCCGGCAACAATCCCAACTGCTCGTAGTACCGCAACGCCCGCGTGGTCGTCCCCGCCCGCTCCGCCAACTCCCCGATCCGCACGCCGACCCACTCCTTCCGAACAACCGCCACCGACGCTAAACCTTCCCCCCGACGTCAACGCCAGTGCGAACGCGCGGGTCGGCTCCCGGCAAGATGTCTCCATGGATCTCGGACTCACCAACAAGGCCTACGTCGTCACCGGCGCCACCCGGGGCCTGGGCCTCGCCGCCGCCCGCGAACTCGTCGCCGACGGCGCCCACGTGCTCATCAGCGGCCGCACCCCGCAGGCCGTCGACGCCGCCGTCACCGAGCTCGGCGCCCTCGGCTCCGGCACCGCCCACGGCCTGGTCGCCGACAACGCCGCCCCCGACACCGCCGAGCGCCTGATCGCCGAGGCCACCACCCGCTTCGGCCGCTTCGACGGCATCCTGATCAGCGTCGGCGGCCCCCAGGCCGGCCCCGTCGAGACCACCCCCGAGTCCGCCTGGCGCGACGCCTTCGAGTCCGTCTTCCTGGGCGCCCTGCGCCTGGCCCGCGCCGCGGCCGCCGCCCTGCCCTCCGGTGGCGTGATCGGCTTCGTGCTCTCCAGTTCGGTCCGCCAGCCGATCCCCGGCCTCGGCATCTCCAACGGCCTGCGCCCCGGCCTCGCGATGGCCGCCAAGGCCCTCGCCGACGAGCTCGGCCCCCGTGGCATCCGGGTGCTCGGCCTGCTCCCCGCCCGGATCGACACCGACCGGGTCCGCGAACTCGACGCCCTGGCCGCGGACCCCGAGGCCGCCCGCGCCCAGCACAGCGCCAGCATCCCGCTGGGCCGCTACGGCACCCCCGAGGAGTTCGGCAAGGTCGCCGCCTTCCTGCTCTCCCCCGCCGCCTCCTACCTGACGGGCCTGATGGTCCCCGTCGACGGCGGCGCCCTCCGTTCGCTCTGAGTCCGAGCCCCTACTCCAGCCGACGACGCTCCCGCCGGCCGCGGCGCCGCCGCCCGGCGGGGGCCTCCTGCAGCACCCGGATCCGCAGGTCGGCGGGCAGCTCCGCCAGTCCCAGGCTCCGTACGGCGTCCGCCCGCGGCCCGTCCTCGAAGTGCTGCACCAGCCCGACTGGGTCCCCGCCCGGTGTCAGCCGCACGGCGCCGCGCAGCCGCGGATGCCCGGGTGCCCGCACCAGCCGCACCCCGGCCCGCTCGACCTCCGGCAGCACCGCCGTGCCCTGCTCCAGTGCCTCCTCCAGCGCCCGCGAGTTCACCCGCATCCGGAGTCCGCCCACCCCGGGCGTGGGCACCGCGATGTGGGCCAGCCCGGTCCGCCGCAGCTGGGCCACCAGCCACCAGGCCATCCCGAGGACCAGCACCGAGAGCCCGCCGATCACCGTCGGCCACCACCACGAGGAGCCGACCCAGCGCCCCCGGGAGCGCGCACTGACCACCGGCTGGTCCGGGGAGGTCAGCGGCCACCAGCCCGGCGGGTGGACCCCGATCCGCCGGTACAGGTCCAGCCCGCCCGCCAGCACCAGCACCCCGACGCCCAGGAGCACCGCGCCCACCAGCCCCAGCAGCACCCGGTTGACGACCGTCCGCCTCATTCCGAAGCCTCCCCCGCCCGTTCCGGCCCACCGCCGGCCACCGCGCCGTCCGCCACCACACCGGCCGACCCCCGCCAGGACCGCACGTCCAGCCGCAGCGGCCGAGCCAGCCCGACTCGCACCAGTTCCTCCCGCAGCTGCCGCTGCACCGCCGCCGGATCCACCGGCCCGTTCACCGACACCCGTACCCGCCGCCGCCCGACCCGGATCCGCAGCCGGTCGACGCCGTCCAGCCCGGCGGCCCGGTCCGCCAGCAGGTGCCCGATCCCGGCCCGCTCGATCGCCGCTGCCGTCCCCCCGTACGGCCGCAGCACCAGCCACCGCCGCAGCCCGGGCGCGAACGCCAGCCACAGCAGCCACCCCCCGGCGAGGGCCGACACCCCGGCCCCCACCAGCACCCACAGGTCGTCCAGGTGCCGCGTGGCCAGCTCGTCGGCGATCTGCGCCCGCCACTGCCGGGCCGGCTGCCCGGCCCGCACCGCGACCGTGTCGTACAGCAGCGCTCCGGCCACCACCAGCACCACCGTGGCGACCAGCGCCGCCGTGGCCGCGCGCCCCGCCCGCAGCCGAGGCACCTTGCCCGGCCGCTCGGCCGCCACCGGTCCGGGGGCCTCCAGGTCCGTACTCACCACGCTCCCCCGGCGACCAACTTCTCGACCAGCACGACCACTTCGGACACCTTCGTCCCGGTAAGCCCGACCACCTGCGCCGCCACCCGGTCCCGAACGCCCCGGGCGAGGCCCGCGAGGTCGGCGGGGAAGGGCAGCTCGACGGCCACCCGGACGGTCACGGTGCTGCCCGGCCGGGCCACCGACACCCGGGGGGGAGCCCCCTTCACCGGCCGTCCGGCCCAGGCCTGGGCGAGCACCTCCCGGGCCGCCTGCGCGGCGATCCGCTCGTACACCCGGTCGGCGACCCGCAACCGCCCCCGGCGCGCGGCACTGGGGGCAGGGGCGGGGGCCGGGACGACGGCCCCCATCAGCGCCGCCGGTCGCGGCCGCGGAGCAGGTCCCCGAGGTCGCCGAGGTCGATGTCACCCTCCAGCAGTCGCCCTGCCACGAAGCCGACCAGTCCGAGCGCCGCCACCAGCAGGAACGCCGCGAACCCGCCGAAGTACCCGGCGAAGCCGAGGGCCATGCCCACCACCAGGCCGACGATGGCCAGGTTCATCCGCTACTCCCTCGTCCTCCGCCGGAAGCCGGCGCCGAAAGCCCCGGGCGGCCCCGCGGCCGGGTGCTACTTGAGCTTGGGCCGCTGCCCCGGTGCCGGCACCGGTTCCTCTTCCTCCTCGAACTCCGGTTCGTCCGGGAGGTGGACGTCGTTGACCGCGATGTTGACCTCGACGACCTCCAGGCCGGTCATCCGCTCGACCGCGTCGATGATGTTCTCCCGCACCTGGCGGGCGAGTTCGGGGATCACCACGCCGTACTCGACCACCAGGGCGATGTCGATGGCGGTCTGCTTCTCGCCGACCTCGGCCTTGATCCCGCGCCCGACGCTGGACTTGCCGCCGGGCACCCGGTCCCGCATCGCGCCGAAGGTACGGGCCAGGCCGGAGCCCAGCGCGTGGATGCCGGTGACCTCGCGGGCGGCCATCCCGGCGATCTTCTCCACCACGCCCACCGCCAGCGCCGTACGGCCGCGCTCGGAGGGCGGCCGGCCGCCCTCCCCGCCCGCGCCGGAGGCGGGCCTGGCACCGGTGTGCGGGCCGGGCGTCGGCGGACCGCCGGGGTTCTTGTGCATGGTCGCGGGCGTCGGAGTGTCAGGCATGGGGCGCATCTCCCTCGTAGCGGCTCCAGCTATATCGCAAACCTCCCCAACTCTGGCATTTCGCCACGGACCCCGCCCGCCGAGCGCACCCACGGGAACGCCGGAGGCCCGACCCCGGGGCTTTCCCCTGGGCCGGGCCTCCGGGCGGAGACGCGGAGGTCAGTCGCCGATACCGGCGAGTTCCCGCAGCCGTCGGGCCTGGGCCGCCCGTTCGGCCGAACGCTGCTCGTCGTACGACCGTCCGGAGGCTCCCTGCAGCAGTGCCTTGGTCTCGATCACGGCCCCGCGCGGCGCGGCCAGCAGCGCGGCGGCGAGGTCCCGGGCGGCGGCGTCCAGCTCGGCGCCGGGCACGGCCAGGTTGGCCAGCCCGGTCGCGACGGCTTCCTCCGCACCGACCCAGCGGCCGGTCGCGCAGATCTCCAGCGCCCGGGCGTAGCCGACGAGTTCGACCAGCGGCTTGGTTCCGGCCAGGTCGGGGACGAGCCCGAGCGAGGTCTCCTTCATCGCGAACTGCACGTCGTCGGCGACCACCCGCAGGTCGCAGCCGAGGGCGAGCTGGAAGCCCGCGCCGACGGCATGGCCCTGGACGACGGCGATGGTGACCAGGTCGGCACGGCGCCACCAGGTGAAGGCCTCCTGGTAGGCGGCGATGGCGTCGTCCAGCTCCTGGTCGGCGGAGCCGGCCAGCTGCAGGAAGGTGGGCTCACCGGGGATGCCCTCGGGGGTGAACATGGCCCGGTCCAGTCCGGCCGAGAAGGACACCCCTTCGGCGCGCAGCAGCACGACCCGCACGGTGCCGGGCAGCTCACGGCCGACCTGGGCGAGGGCGCGCCAGAGCGCGGGCGACTGGGCGTTGCGCCGCTTGGGCTGACAGAGGGTGACGACGGCGAGCTCGCCGTCGATCTCCAGCCGGACGCCGTCCCGCTCCCAGCTCGGGGCCTGCGGGTCGATGGCGGGGGCGGTCATGCGGGAACCTCCGGTGGCGGGGGACGTGGCTACCGGAGAGTAACAAACCTGGGCGCGGACGGGCAGGGCCCCGGCCCGGAAAGATCGGAACCGGCGCGGGGGCCCCGGTCCGGACATGACGATCGGCGGCCGGTCCGCTCGACCCGAGGGCGGACGCCCAGCTGCGGTCAGCTGTCGTCTCCTCGGCCGGCGCCCTGCCGCCGCGCCATCCAGCTCAGAGCTGACGGACCGTCAGGAACCGGCTCCGGCAGTCGCCTTGTTCTTGCCCCGCGTGGCACCACCGCGGCCCCGGAGGATCACTCCGGACTCGCTCAGCATCCGGTGCACGAAGCCGTACGAACGACCGGTCTCCTCCGCGAGAGCGCGAATGCTCGCCCCGGAGTCGTACTTCTTCTTGAGATCGGCCGCGAGCTTCTCACGCGCGGCACCGGTCACCCGGCTGCCCTTTTTCAGAGTCTCGGCCACCCGTGCCTCCTCGTAGCGTTGCTCGGTCAGATTCCCATGATCACCCATCCACCGCGTCCTGGCCACCCATTCGACAAGGTCGATGTCGCAAATGCGTGGTCCTGCGGTGGTGATCCGAGCGCACCAGGGCGCTCACGCAGAGTGCACGCCCCCGGGCGGATGCCGCCGGATGCCGAGAAAGAGCTGATCAGCAGCGTCGGCCCGACCACGATCAAGTGGCGGGCCGACGGGAAGTGCTTAAACGGAATCCGGGTCTTCTTCATTCCCGGACACGCCGAAAGGACTAGATTTTCTGGTCCGAAAAGCGGAGGCGGCGTCTACTTCCGGTCAGGCCAACGAGACCAGATCGGCGTACGACGGGTTCCACAGGTCCTCGACCCCGTCCGGCAGCAGGATGATCCGCTCCGGGTCGAGCGCCTCGACCGCGCCCTCGTCGTGGGTGACCAGCACGACCGCGCCGGAGAACTCGCGCAGCGCGCCCAGGATCTCCTCGCGGCTGGCCGGGTCGAGGTTGTTGGTGGGCTCGTCCAGCAGCAGCACGTTGGCGGAGGAGACCACCAGGGTGGCCAGGGCCAGTCGGGTCTTCTCACCACCGGAGAGCACCCCGGCCGGCTTGTCCACGTCGTCGCCGGAGAACAGGAAGGACCCGAGGATCTTGCGGATCTGGACGAGGTCGGTGTCCGGCGCGGCCGAGCGCATGTTCTCCAGGACGCTGCGGTCCGGGTCGAGCGTCTCGTGCTCCTGGGCGTAGTAGCCGATCTTCAGGCCGTGGCCCGGGATCACCTCGCCGGTGTCCGGCGCCTCCACCCCGGCCAGCATCCGCAGCAGGGTGGTCTTGCCGGCACCGTTGAAGCCCAGCACGACGACCCGGGAGCCCCGGTCGATCGCCAGGTCGACGTCGGTGAAGATCTCCAGCGAGCCGTAGGACTTGGACAGGCCGCTGGCCGTCAGCGGGGTCTTGCCGCAGGGGGCCGGGTCCGGGAAGCGCAGCTTGGCGACCTTGTCGTTCATCCGGACCTGCTCCAGCCCGGAGAGCAGCTTGTCGGCGCGGCGGGCCATGTTCTGCGCCGCGACCGTCTTGGTGGCCTTGGCGCGCATCTTGTCGGCCTGGGCGTTCAGGGTGGCGGCCTTCTTCTCGGCGTTCGCCCGCTCGCGCTTGCGGCGCTTCTCGTCGTCCTCGCGCTGCTGCTGGTACTGCTTCCAGCCCATGTTGTAGACGTCGATCGCGGAGCGGTTGGCGTCCAGGTAGAAGACCTTGTTGACGACCGTCTCGACCAGGTCGACGTCGTGCGAGATGACGATGAAGCCGCCCCGGTACGTCTTCAGGAAGTCCCGCAGCCAGACGATCGAGTCCGCGTCCAGGTGGTTGGTGGGCTCGTCGAGCAGCAGCACGTCGGAGTCCGAGAACAGGATCCGGGCGAGCTCGACGCGGCGGCGCTGACCGCCGGAGAGGGTGTGCAGCGGCTGCCCGAGGATGCGGTCCGGCAGTCCCAGCGCGGCGGCGATGGTGGCGGCCTCGGCCTCGGCGGCGTACCCGCCCTTGGTGAGGAACTCGGTCTCCAGGCGCGCGTACTTCTTCATCGCGTTGTCCCGGGTGGCGCCCTTGCCGTTGGCCATCCGCTCCTCGTTCTCGCGCATCTTCTTCAGCACGGTGTCGAGGCCGCGGGCGGAGAGGATGCGGTCCTTGGCGAGGACGTCCAGGTCGCCGGTGCGCGGGTCCTGCGGGAGGTAGCCGACCTCGCCGGAACGGGTGACGGTACCGGCGGCGGGCAGTCCCTCGCCGGCCAGCACCTTGGTGAGCGTGGTCTTGCCGGCGCCGTTGCGCCCGACCAGACCGATCCGGTCGCCGGCGGCGACCTTGAAGTTCGCGGATTCGATCAGGATCCGGGCACCGGCGCGCAGCTCTAGGGCGTTGGCGGAAATCATGGCTGGAACTACTCCTGGGACGTGGGCGGGCGGCCGGGTACGGGCCCGGGCGGGAAGCGGGAACGGGGCTTCATCGGCGGTCGGCGCGGTGGAACTCGGCGCCGCCGCCCGCTATTGCCCGGAGAAGATAGCCATGGCGGCCAGTCTACCGGGCCACGCGGAACGCCCCGGGGGCGTACCGCCCTGGGGTACCCGCGGTCCCTCCGCTACTGCTGGGGCGCCGTCTGGTCGCCCGCGGAGGCCGTCGCGGCCGTCTGGGCGGCCGGGTCCACCGGGGCGGCGGGGGCCGTCGTCGGACTCGCCGACGGGTCGGTGCAGCCGTCCTTCGGCCGGACAGCCGCGAACGGCGCGTCCGGGTTGGCGCAGGCCGTCTCGGGTGCGGCCGCCTTCGTGTCGAAGACCTTGGGCGGCACGATCGGGCCGTCGGCGATCTCCACCCGGCTGTTGTCCAGCACCTTCACCGTGGCCGTCGGCCCGGTGATCATCGACCAGCCGTTGCTGTCCAGCCGGTAGCCGGTGATGCCGCCGGAGACGGGCACCCCGCTGCCGTTGGTGCAGGTGCGCGGGATGAGCACGGCGTAGCCCGTGTGCACGGTGCGCAGCGGGTCGAAGAGGCAGCCGTTGGACGGCCGGTCGTTGTACCGCAGGTCGCCGTCGACGTCACGCAGGCCCATGGTCAGGCTGGGCGTCACCACGGCCAGCCAGGGCGAGCCGTCCCGCTGGACGGTGTGCAGCGCGGCCGCGGCCCGCTGGACGGCGGTCTCCTTGCGCTGGGCGTCGGTGCGCTTGTCCGCGCCCGGCTCGCCGTCGGCGCGCAGGTAGTCCGCGAGGCCCGGCACGGCGCGGTGCCAGCGCACCTCGTGGTCGCCCGGGCGCACCGAGGTGACCAGGCCGTCGTCCCAGACCACGATCGCGTTGTCCCCGGCCATCGCCAGGTAGAGCGCCTCGGCGCCCTCCCGGCGGTACGACCAGGCCCGCTCGCCGGTCTGCTTGTGGTACGCCTCCAGGCCGGGGCCGACCACCTTGAGGTCCAGGTCGGCCGAGCTGACCGACTGCGAGTTCACCGGCGTCGCCTCCGCGTCGCCCGGCCCCGCCACCCGGTCGCCGAACGGCACCGGCTTGTTCGCGTGCGCCGCCGCACCGGCCGCAAGGACCAGCATCACCGCCAGGGCAGGCAGGATCGACCGGGGGGTGAGTACGCGCGGCGGCTTCCAGGACACGGCCGGAGCGTACCTTTCGCCGGCCGCGCGAGTCAGCCCGGAATCGCCGCCCGGGAGTCCCGGCCGTCGCACGCCGGACGGTGCGCGTCCGTCCCGTACGCCCGCCCGCCCACCTGCGCCGTCGGCCCCCCGGCCGATCGGCGGAGCCCTCTGCGAGGGGCGCCGTCAGCCCCGCCGGACCGTTACAGAGCTGATACACGGGGCCGGGCCGGACGGGTGTTGCGGCAGACGGCGTTCGAATATCGCCCACTTTAGGGTGACATTCGGCTTCTCCCTCTCCTGCCGGGCCTACTGTCGGCGAGCGTGGCGCGACCGTCCGTCGACGTCGTCACCGCCCGCCCCGCTCCCGCGACGTCCGAGGAGAGACCATGCGCATCGGCCGCCTGACGCTGGCCGCCGCCGCTCTGCTGCTGATGGCCACGGCCAGCGTCCCGGCCGGGACGCCGCTCAGCCAGACCGACCGGCACAGCCTCTCCTCTGACGCCTTCGAGCCGCGCGGCGCGGCCCCCCGCCCGCCCGTCCAGCGGCCCCAGCACGAGCCCCCGTTCGGCGCCTTCGTCGGCTCCTGGGACGACTACATCCCGCAGATCGGCAAGTACGCCCAGTGGCTGGGCAACGCCAACCTGCAGGTCGGCCACACCTACCTGGCCGGCAACGGCTGGGCGGACATCGAGGGCGAGCCGGTGGTGCTCGGCCTGTGGTCGCAGTGGCGGCTGGCCGACCCGTCCAGGCAGCTGGTGCTCGGGGTGCCGATGCTGGTGCCCAACGAGGCGAACGTGCCGGACGGCGAGGTCGCCAAGCTGCTCGGCCAGGGCACGCGCGGGGACTTCGACAGCCACTTCCTCCGACTCGCCCGCCGGCTGGTGGCGCTCGGCGGCGCGGACACCGTGATCACCCTCGGCTGGGAGATGAACGGCGTCACCTACACCCACCGCTGCAAGCCCGACCCGACGGCGTGGAAGGCGTACTGGCGCCGGATCGTCGGGGTGATGCGCTCGGTGCCCGGGCAGCGGTTCCGCTTCGACTTCACCCCCAACCGGGGCCTGGACGCCATCCCGTGGACCAAGTGCTACCCCGGCGATGACGTGGTCGACATCATCGGCATGGACAGCTACGACCAGCCGGCCGGGAGCACCTTCGACGACTACGTGCGCGAGCCGTACGGCCTCCAGGACCAGGTGGAGTTCGCGGCCAAGCGCGGCAAGCCGGTCTCGTACCCGGAGTGGGGGCTGTTCCGCAACGGCGACAATCCCGAGTTCGTCCGGCGGATGGTCGACTGGATGCGCACCCACGACACCGCCTACCAGACCGTCACCGACTACTGCCCGCACGGCTTCTTCCAGTGCCGGAGCAATCCGCGCTCGGCGGCGGCGTTCAAGCAGCTGATGGCCGGTTCGGCGGGGGCGCCGACGGCAGTGCCGACGGTGCCCCCGGCCCCGATCGTGCCGGTGGTACCGGTGGTGCCGAGCGTCCCCGCCGTACCGGCCCCGCCCGGCGCGACGGCGAGCCCCTCGGCCGGTACGTCGCCCGCCCCGTCCGCGACCGGCACCCCGTCACGGCGCTGACCGCCGGGCCACGACCGGGCGTCAGGCCCGGCGGCGGGCCAGCAGGGCCTCCTTGAGCCGGGGGAAGCGGGTGCGCAGCTGGTGCGCCGCCGCCTGCCTGGCCACCACCACGCCGGCCCGGGCGGCGGCCGCCGGGGCCGCACCCGCCGGGCCCAGCAGCAGGCGCTGGTTGGGCAGCCGGTCCGGCCGCCAGCGCTGCTTGTACGGTTCCTGGCCGCGCAGCAGGCCGAGCACCGGGATGCCCGCGCCGACCGTCTCGTCCAGGGCGGCACTGAACAGCAGCCCGGCGATGTCCAGCCGCTCGCGCAGCACCGGGTGCGCGCCGTACAGGTACAGCCCGCCGAAGGAGGGGCAGAGCAACAGCAGGTTGACCGCGACCAACTCGCCGTCCAGGTGGAACTGGTGGACGGCCGCCCGGCCGGTGGCGACCAGGCCGGTGGTGGACTCGGTCAGGTGCCGGGCGAAGCGCTCGGTGCGGTGCTCGGCGGTGACCCCGCGCTCCTGCCACTGCAGGAAGTGCAGCCGCAGCAGCCCCTCCAGCGCGGCCGGCACCTCGTCCACCGGCGTGCTGCGGACCCGCACCCCGGCCTCGGCGATCTTGCGCAGCTTCACCCGGCTGCGCTGGGCGGTCTTGCCGGGCACCCGCTTGAGCAGCCGCTCCATCGGCACGGCCGGGAGGTACTGGCAGAGCGAGTCCTGGTAGCGGCGGCGGGCCCCGCGCCAGTGCTCGTACACCCGCTGGACCGCCGCCTCGGGGTGCACCTCGCGCAGCTCCAGCCAGTGCCAGGGGCGGGTCAGCGGGAGGGCTGCGGCGAACTCGGCGGCGGCCCGGTCGGCGCAGTCGTCGTCCAGCAGGACGTCGCCGTAGTCGACCAGCCCGGCCCCGAGGCCGGTGAGGCCGCCGAACGGGCCGCCGCGCCGCATGAACGCGCCGGCGCCGACCAGCCGGCCGTCCCGGCGGACCAGCACCAGCACCAGCGCGCCGGGGCGGCCGTAGTGGCGCCACCAGGAGCACTGCCAGGCGGCGGCCTGGAAGAAGGTGGCGGTGCGGCACCGGGCGGCCAGCTCGTCCCACTCCTCGGCGACGGCGTCCAGGGCGTCGTCCTCGCGCCGCAGCTCGGTGGTCCAGACGGGCGCGGCCGACTGGGCCGGGAGGCCGGCGGCGCGGGCCTCGGTGCTCATCGTCCGCTCCCGGCGGCGCTCTTCTCCTTGGTCGGGGGCTTGGACTCGGCCCCGGTCCCGGCCTTCGGGTCGGCCTTCGCGTCGCTCTTCGGCTCGGCCTTCGCGTCGCTCTTCGGCTCGGCCTTCGCGTCCGTCTTCGGCTCGGTCTTCGGGCCTGTCTTCGGCTCGGCCGTCGCACCGGCCTTCGGCTCGCTCTTCGGCCGCGCCTTGCCGCCCGGCTCCTCGCTGCGCGGGCGGGGCGTGGCCGGGGCCACGCACGCCACGCTCGCCGCGGTCTCCACGGCGGCCTCGGCCCCGCTCGGCCCGCTCGGTTCGGGCGCCGCCGCCACCGGCAAAGCCGCGGTCTCCGCGCCGCCGCGCCGGCGGGTCATCAGCACCAGCGACCCGAGCAGCAGCCCGGCCGCGGCACCGACCGCGACGTCCAGCTTGGCGGAGGGCGTGGTCGGCTTGTCCGGCTCGGCGGCCGGGGCCAGCGTCACCAGCCGGACGTTGGTGTCCTTGCTGCTGGTGTTGGCGAAGGCGACCAGCGAACGGGCCACCGCGTCGGCGGTCTGGGCGGCCTCCTGGGCGCGCCGGCCGGTCCCGGTGATCTCGATCATCGGGGCGTCCGGGGAGGTCGTCCCGGCCACCTGGGCCTCCAGCTCGGACCGGGTGCGGCCGGTCTCGGCGGCCGCGACCGCGAGCACCTGCGGCTGGCCCGCGAGCCGCCCGTACGCCTGGGCGAAGTTGGTCGCGGTCGACGCCTCCCCCGGGTTCTGCGGCACCACGAGGACGTAGGCGCTGGCGGAGTACGAGGGGTGCGAGACGACGGCGTACCCGGCGCCGGCCGCGGCGCCCAGCGGCACCGCGAGCGCCACCGGCCACCAGCGGCGGACCAGGTGGCGGGCGCTTCGGCGCGGTGTGGTCATGGGTGTGGCTCCTTGGGTCTGGTACGGCGGTTCCGGCGGCGGGCGGTCAGACGCGGGCCAGCCGGTCGTAGAGGGCGCCCAGGTCGGCGGCGACCCGGGCGATGTCGTAGTGGCCGACGGCCGGGGGGTGCGGCAGCGGGTCGGCGGTGTGGCCGCTCAGCTGTCGCAGGTCGCGCAGCGCGGCGGCGTACGCGGCGGGCTCGGAGGGGATCCGGCGGGCCTGCGGGGCGGCGCTGGGCGGAAGTTCGTCCAGCGCCGGGCAGGCGCTGTGCCGCACCGGCAGCCCGGCCGCGAGACCCTCCAGCACGCCGAGGCCGAAGGTCTCCGCGGTGGACGGCGCGGCCAGCACGTCCATGGCGGCCAGCAGGTCGGGGACGTCGTCGCGCTCGCCGGTGAGCACCAGCCGTTGCCGGAGGCCGAGTTCGGCCGCCCGGCGCTCCAGTCCGGCCCGCTCGGGGCCCTCGCCGACCAGCATCAGCCTGGTCCCCCGGTCGAGGTCGACGAGCGCCTCCAGTAGCACCTCGAAGCGCTTGCCGGGAACCAGCCGGCCGACCCCGCCGACCACCCAACTGCCTTCCGGCAGGCCGAGTTCGGCCCGGATCCGGCGGCGGGCGGCGGCCCGCTCGGCGGGCGGGCGGCGGTAGCCGGCGGTGTCGATGCCGTTGGGGATCAGCTCGATCCGGGCCGGCGGGACACCCCAGGAGCGCAGGGTCTGGGAGACCTGTCGGGAGACCGCGACGGTGGTGCTGCCGAGCCGTTCGGCCGCCAGGTAGAGGCCCTTGACACCCCGGGTGACCGGCCGGCCCTCGATCACCCCGGCGTGCAGCGAGTGCTCGGTGGAGACCACCGCGCGCACCCCGGCGAGCCGCGCGGCCAGCCGACCGTACAGCTGCGCCCGGTAGAGGTGGGTGTGCACCAGGTCGTAGCGGCCGGCCCGGACCAGCCGGACCAGCCGGGGCAGCGCCCCGAGGTCCCGGTTGCCGCGCATGCCGAGGTGGTGGACGGTCACGCCGTCGGCGCGCAGCGCGTCGGCGACCGTGCCGGGGTTGGTCAGCGCGAGCACCTCGCAGCGCTGGTGCGGCGGCAGGTGGCGCAGCAGCAGGTGGAGTTGGCGCTCGGCCCCGCCGGAGGCGAGCCCGGTGACGATGTGCAGCACCTTCACGGCCGACGCTCCCTGCGGCTGCGCTGCAGTTCGGTGACGGCGTCCCGCAACCGGTGCCGGCCCTTCTTGGCACGCAGCCGCCAGGCGCCGTCCCGGTCTCCGACGTAGCAGCGGGGCAGGGCGTAGCGGCCGGTGAGCGGGGAGTGGGCGATGGCGCAGGCGTAGTCGTACCCGGCGTCGCGCACGGCGGCGGTGGCGGGCAGGTCGACGGCGCCGTACGGGTAGCAGAAGCCGGTGACCGGGCCGCCGACGACCTCCTCCAGCAGGCGCCGACTCTCCCGGGTCTGCACCGCGAGGGCCTCGGCGGGCAGGCCGGGCAGCGCCTGATGACCGAGGCCGTGCGAGCCGATCTCCCAACCTGCGGAGGCGAGTTCGGTGACCTCCTCGACGGTGAGCAGCTTCTTGCGCGGACCCTCGGTGTCCCAGCCGTTGTCCTGGCCGAGGAGGTCGGCGACCACGTAGGCGGTGGCGGTGAAGCCGTACGCCTGCAGAATCGGTACGGCGTACCGGGCGAAGTCCGCGTAGCCGTCGTCGAAGGTGAGGCCGACCAGCTTGTCGTCCCGCCCCTGGGCGCGGGCCCGCATCAGCTCGCGGACCGAGACGCCGCGCCGGCCGCGCCGGTGCAGCCAGGCGATCTGTTCGGCGAACCGCTCGGGGCTGACGGTGAGTTGGTACGGGTCCTCCTTCTCCACCGCCACCGAGTGGTACATCAGGATCCACGGCGAGGAGGACCCGGGCAGCGCGGGTCCGCCGGCCGGGCGGCGACTCCTGGGCAGTCGTGCCCGGTCGGGCGGGGCGTTGGTGACCCCCGCCTGGGCTGAACGGACGATTCCCCGTTCACTGTCCATGGGGAAACTTCCCTTCATCGGCGACGGTTGACGGGCGCGGACGCCCGGTGCGGCCCACAGCCTTGGCTGCGGCGAGGACCGGGCCGCGCACCTCGTGGGCACCGAGCCCGGTGCCCAGGGCGGCGAAGACCAGCGCCACGGTGAGGCCCCCGGAGAGGGTCGAGAGCAGCGGATCGGCGGCCAGGTCGGCGGCGGCGGCGCCCAGCACGGTGGCCCCGGCGGCGGCGCCGACCAGCCGGCCGTGGCCGCCGAGCACCTGGCGCAGCCGCAGCGGGATGCCGCGCAGCACCAGGCCGCGCAGCAGCAGTGCGGCGGTGGTGGTGATCCCGGTCGCGTTGCCGGCGGCCAGGCCGAGGGCGCCGAAGCGCGGTGTGGCGAGCAGTCCGACGGTGACGGTCACTCCGAGGCCGAGCAGCATCGCGGCGACCGGGTACCAGTCCAGCAGCCGGCGCCCGCCGTCCTCGGTGCGCGGGTCGTCGGCCCGGCGGACCACCGGCCGCAGCGAGAAGTAGGGGCGGATCATCACGCCGATCAGCGCCTGGGCGGGCAGGCCGAAGCTGTACACCCGGATGACGGCGGCGGTGGCGGCGGTGTCGCCGGGGCCGAAGGCACCGCGCTGGAACAGCAGCGAGACCGTCGAGGGCGCGCAGGCCATCAGAAAGGCGGTGCCGAGCAGGACGACCGCCGCGGCCTGGCCGAGGTCCTTCTCGACCCGGTCGCGGGCGGCGGTGAGGTCCCCGGCCGCGAGCGCCCGGGCCACCAGCGGGAAGGTGACGGTGCAGATCAGGATGCCCGCCGTCATGGCGAGTTGGGAGACCTTGGCGGCGTAGTTGAGGTGCGAGATGGTCCCGGGCGGCAGCGCCGAGCCGAGGTAGCGCTCGACGAACACCTGGGACTGCCGGGTCAGGGTGAAGGCCGCCACCGGCAGCAGCGCCAGCGGCATCAGCACCAGCGTGTTGCGGCTGCGCCGGCTGCGGCCGGTGGCGGTCCGGCCGGACCGCAGGTACCGCAGGAACGGGCCGACCAGCAGACCGGCCATCAGCAGGCTGCCGAGCGCCACGCCCAGGGCGGCGGAGCGGACGCCGAGGAGGCCGTGGAAGCCGAACAGCAGGGCCAGGATGCCCAGGTTGTAGGCGACGTAGATGCCGGCCGGGGCGGTGAAGCTGTGGTGGGCGCGCAGGGCGGCGGCCAGGTAGCCGGCCACCCCGAAGGGCAGCACGGTGACCGCGGTGATCCGGGTGCAGGCCACGGCCAGGCCCGGGTCGGGCAGCCCGGGGGCGAGCACCTCGACCAGCTGGGGCGCGCCCAGGGCGGCGGCCAGGGCGAGCCCGCTGAGGGCGAGCAGCAGCCAGGGCAGGGTGGCACGGACCAGGTGGCGGACCGGGTCGGGGGCGTCCGGGTCCTCCTCGCGCAGCACCAGGGCGAGGGCGAAGGCGGGCACCATGAGGAAGGACATGGCGTCCTCGATCAGCAGCGGTGCGGCCGTCTCCGGGACGGTCCAGGCGACCAGGAAGGCGTCGGTGCCCTGGCTGGCGCCGAAGTAGCGGGCCAGCAGGAGGTCGCGCAGCAGGCCGAGGCCGGAGCCGGCCGCGCTGAGCACGGCGGTGATGCCGAAGGCCTTGGCGAGGAAGCCGCGCCGGGGCGCCGGGTCCGGTCCGGGGGCCTGGACGGGAGCGCTGCGCGGGGCCGGGAGGGGCGAGGCGAGGGCGGCGGGCCGGTCGGTGGTCACAGGGCCGTCGCCCGCCCGTCGGCGGCGGCACCGGCGGGCCCGGTCGGCTCGGGGCGGGCCGCCCCCTGGGCGGCGGCCCGGGCGGCCAGGCCCAGGACGACGGAGGTCAGCACGGTGGTGGTGCCGCCGATGTCGGCGTACAGGAAGTCGACCAGCACCCAGGTGAGCAGGGCGAGGGCGGCCAGGGTGGTGCCGCGGCGGTTGCGCAGGCAGCCGAGCAGCAGGCCGAGGAAGAGCGCGGCGTAGGCGGTGATGCCGATCAGGCCCTGCTCGCTGAGCACCAGGAAGTACATGTTGTGCGGAGAGAGCAGCGGTTCGCGCTGGAAGCCGATGGTGGAGTCGGCGGCGTCGCTGCCGGAGGACAGCCGCAGCGGGGCGTGGCTGTCGCGCAGCTTGGGGAAGGCCTTCGGTCCGGCGCCGTGGACGGGGTGGTCCTGCCAGATCCGCCCGGCGGTGGACCACAGGTCGTAGCGGTCGGAGACGGACTGGTCGGGCGCGGCGGAGACCGATCCGATCGAGCTGAGCCGCTCGGTGACGCCGGAGGCGCCCAGGCCGAGGCCGCCGACCAGGACGACCGCGGCGGCCAGGCCCAGGACGGCGCTGCGGACCAGCAGCCGGGCGTCGGCGCGCAGCAGCAGCACGGTGGCGGCGGCGCCGGTGGCGATCCAGCTGCCGCGGCTGAAGGAGACGGCGAGCGGGAAGGCGAGGAAGGCGGCGGCGGCGAACATCGCCCGGCGGAGGCGGACGCTGCCGCCGGGACCGCGTTCGCCGAGGGCCAGGGCGAGGGCGGCGAGCAGCCCGTAGCCGACCACGGTGGACATCGCCATGATGTCCAGCGCGCCGAAGGTGCCGACGGCCCGGATCGGCTGGCCGGTGTAGGAGGCGCCGGTGCGGGTGAGGTACTGGTTCGCGCCGACCACGCCCTGGATCAGCGCGGCGAGCACGAAGGAGCCGAGGACGAGCCGCTGGTCGGTGCGGTCGCGCAGCGAGCAGAGCACGGCGGCCGGCACCAGGACGAACACCTGGGTGAGCCGGACGAAGCCGGTGATGCTGGTGGTCGGGTCGATGGAGCCGGCCGTCGCGACGGCGGCGGCGACCACGATGCCGCCGAACAGCGCGCAGGTGGTGCGGGTGATCGCGGGCAGCCGTCCGCGCAGCAGGTTGAGCGCGGTGAGGGCGACCAGCGCGAGCGAGGCGACGTCGGCGGCGGTGACGTGGACGGCCGCGGTGACGTCCTTCTCCCCCGTGGGCACGCAGACCAGCAGCACGGTGGCCGCGGCCAGCACGCTGGGCCGGTCCGCGAGGGCGGGCAGGGCCCGCCGTAATACCGGCCGCGGAAGGGCCGTGAGGGTCAGTGCCACGCCGGGTCAGCTCCCGTCCGGGTGGAGCATCAGGGCCGCGGTGCGGCACAGGATCTTGACGTCCTGCCAGAGGCTCCAGCTCTCGATGTAGCGGTTGTCGAAGCGGGCCCGCTCCTCGATCGAGGTGTCCCCGCGCAGGCCGTTGACCTGGGCGAGGCCGGTGAGGCCGACCGGGACGCGGTGGCGGTCGGCGTACTCGGGGTAGGCCTGGCTGAACCGCATGACGAAGTACGGGCGTTCGGGGCGCGGGCCGACCAGGCTCATGTCGCCGCGCAGGACGTTCCACAGCTGCGGCAGCTCGTCCAGCGAGCTCTTGCGCAGCAGGCGGCCGACGGCGCCCATCCGGTGGTCCTGGGAGATGTTCCAGCGGGTCGCCGACTCGTGCTCGTTGCTGGGGCGCAGGGTGCGGAACTTCAGCACGGTGAAGACCCGGCCGTCCAGGCCGGTGCGCTGCTGGCGGAAGAGCACCCCGGGGCCGGTGTCGAAGCGGACGGCCAGGGCGCACAGCACCAGGACGGGGGCGAGCAGCAGCAGACCGAGGGCGGCGGCGGTGACGTCCAGGGCGCGCTTGGCGGCCCAGCCGGGGCGGCGCATGGCCGGGCTGCCGAGCCGCAGGCAGGGGAAACCCCACAGGTGGTCCCCACCGGCGATCGGCGCGGTGGGCAGCGAGCCGTACTCGCGCAGGGCGGGCACCAGCCAGACCTGGCAGCCGAGCCGGACGGCGTCCCGCAGGGCGGCGGCGGTCTCGGCCTCGTCGGCCGCGCCGGCGGTGGCGATCACGTGGTGGATCCGGAGTCGGCGGACCTCGCGCTCCAGGACCTCGCGGCCGCCCAGGACGGGCAGGTCGGTGTCCTCGGCGAGCAGCGGCGGGTCGGCGTCCAGGAAGCCCACCGGGCGCATCCCGTACTCGCCGTGCTCGCTGAGCGCGGCGGCGACCTTGCGGCCGAGCCGGCCGGCGCCGAGCACCAGGACGGGGCTGGGGCGGCCCCGGCGGATCCGCCGGACCAGGTGGTAGAGGACGGCCCGGCCGACGGTGGCGATCAGCAGCTGGGCGCCGAGCAGGACGGTGAGCCGGGCCGGGGTGGCCGGGCCGCAGTCGGGCCAGCGGCCGTCCAGGCAGCCGGCCAGGGTGACGGCGAAGGCGGTGGCGACCACGGCCCGGACGGCCAGGGCGGGCAGCTCGTCCAGGACGGACAGGGTGAGCCTGGTGCGGTAGAGCCCTCCGGCCAGGTAGAGCAGCAGGAGCAGGGGCAGGACGGCGGCGACGCCGAGCAGTGGGGCGAGCGGCACGCTGGGGTCGATCGCCCGGTTGGCGACGCCGGCGGCGGTGCAGAGCGCGATCG
This sequence comes from Kitasatospora sp. NPDC036934, assembly GCF_055608425.1. NCBI lineage: Bacteria > Bacillati > Actinomycetota > Actinomycetes > Kitasatosporales > Streptomycetaceae > Kitasatospora > Kitasatospora sp. NPDC036934. The sequence continues at coordinate 42,230 of NZ_JBVJQR010000005.1, forward strand.
CGTCGACCTGGACCAGCGCGAGCGGCAGGGCGAGCCGGGACCGGGGAGCCCGGCGGTGCCGCCGGGACGACGGCACCGCCCGGCTGTACGTCGCCCCGGTCGGCCGGTCGAGCACCCCGGCGCCGGGCAGACGCGGTCCGGACAGGGGCCCGCCGGATCGCGGCACACTGTCGTGGTCAATGGTCATCAGCGCACGAACTCCCCTGCTGTGTGCCCGGGGTGGCGTGCCCCGGCACCGATAGGCGTGGGGCGGCCGTCCCGGCCCGTTGGGCGCGGTCCTGACAGCACCTGCTATCGCTGGCGGCTTTCGGTTCTCCTGCGAGGGGGCTGATCGCGGAACTGCTGGTCACCGTGGAAGCGGCCGCGAAGAGCCCGGACGCGAGTTTCCGGGATGAAATCGGAGCGAAGCAGGCAAAATCCGACAATACCGAACCTGGCCATGTGGACTGGAAGTTGACTTGCCGTTTCATTCCAGCCGCCCATTAATAGGTATTTCGGATTTGATGCCTCGTCCTTATCCGGTTGAGGGTGCGAATGCGCCAGCGCCGGAACGGCGGGGATTCACGGCATGTGAAACGATCAGATCCGCTCTGGGACACGGGCCCGGCGCCGCCCGGCCGCCGGTCCGGCCCCCAGCAGATGCCGGTACAGGGCGTCCACCTGTTCGACCACGGTACGAACGTCATGCCGGGCGACCACGTGGTCACGCAGCCGGACACCGCGCCGCTCGCACTCGATCGGATCGGACAGCCCTTCCGCCATCCGGGTGGCGAGCGCCTCCGCGTCCTCGGGCGGCACCACCGACCGCGCGCGCTCCGCCTGCGGCAGGCACTCCCGGGCCCCCGGCACGTCGGTCAACAGCACCGGACGGGCCGCCGCCATCGCCTCCAGCGGGGCCAGCGCCATGCCCTCCCAGCGCGAGGGCAGCACCACCAAGTCGGCCGCCGCCAGCCACGGGCGCGGATCCGGCACGTCCCCGACCAGCCGGATCCGGCAGGGCTCGGCCGACTCCCGGACGGCCTCCGCCAGCCGCTGCTCCGCCGGCCCGCCGCCGACCAGCGCCAGCCGGGCCTGGGGCACCCGGCGCAGCACCTCCGGCCAGGCGGCCAGCAGCACGTCCTGGCCCTTCTGCCGGCACAGTCGCCCGACGCAGACCGCGAGCGGGGCGTCCAGGTCCAGCCCCAGGGCGATCCGGGCGGCCCGGCGGTCGGCGGGCGCGTAGTGGCGCACGTCCACGCCGTTGGGCACCACCGCCCAGTCCGCGTGCACCCCGGCGGCCACGCCGTCCGCCCGCTCCTGGACGCTGACGCACAGCAGCCGGTGCGCCCAGCGGCTCCCGAAGCGCTCCCAGCGCAGGGTGGCGGCGGCCATCGCACCGTCCACGGCGGCGAAGGACCAGGCGTGCGGCTGGAAGACGGTCGGCACCGCGCCGCGCACGGCCATCCGGCCGGCCAGCCCGGCCTTGGCGCTGTGCAGGTGGACCACGTCCGGTCCGGCCGCCCGGACGATCCGGCGCAGCCGCCAGGCCTCGGCGGCGGTGGCCGGGCCGGGCGAGCGGTCGGCGGGCCAGTCCTGGACCAGCGCGCCCACCGCGGCGGCCTCCTCGGCCAGCCGGCCGCCGCGCGGGCAGGCGACCAGCACCCGGTGCCCGGCCTCGCGCTGCCCCCGGACCAGATCGACGACGACGCGGGCGACTCCGCCGTCCACCGGCTGCGAAATGTGAAGGATCGTCATATGCACGGCGGCGAGCCTAGGATGGCTCCCCCGCGCCGGGCGGCCCTCGTCACCCGCAGGTGGCGGGCCGTCCACCCGTACGGCTTTCGGCTCGTACGGGCGGACGAGCCGCTCGAAACTCCGGACGATTCGGTCAACCGATCCGGATCAGCGGATCCGGAACGGGATCCGGAACGGGATCCGGAACGGGATCCGGGTCAGCGGACCTCGTCGGCCAGGTTGGCCAGCACCTGGTCGTGGATCCGGTTCAGGCCCTTGGGGGCGAAGGTGCGCTCGAAGAAGCCGCCGATGCCGGTCGCGCCCTGCCAGGTGGCGGTGACGGTGACCTTGGCGCGGCCCTCGGCGGCGGCCGCGACGGTCCAGGTGATCACCATGCTGGAGTTGGCGTCCTTCTCCACCAGCTGGTCCGGCGAGGGCGCCGAGACGGTGAACAGGCAGTCGCGCACCCGCTTCTCGGTGGCCTGCAGCTTCCAGTGCACCTGGGTGCCGGCGCCGGTGCCGCCGACCCGGACCTCGTACTCGCTGTACTGCGCGGGCAGCAGCTTCGGGCGGGTCACCTGGTAGTCGGCCAGCGCCTCGTACACCCGCTCGGGGGCCGCGTCGTAGACCCGCTCGGTGGTGGCCTGCACCTGTCCCATGCCGTGCTCTCCTCGTCTGGTGGGTACCGCTTCGCCGTACCGTTCGCACCGGCAAGCCAATCACAGGGCCGCGCCCGCGACGCCTTGGGCCCGTCGGCAGGCTCCCGTCGTCCGCCCGGAGGGCGGGAGCCTGCCGACGGGCCCAAGGGATAGGGTGACGGTTGTGCTCGATCTGGTGACTGCGCTGCGCTACGTGGACCCGCTGCGGGCCGGGGGCTCGGTGCCGGGCGTCGTGGAGACCGACGACCTGGGGACGTACGTGGTGAAGTTCACCGGCGCCGCCCAGGGGCGCAAGGCGCTGGTGGCCGAGGTGATCGTCGGCGAGCTGGCCCGGCGGCTCGGGCTGCGGGTGCCGGAGCTGCGGCTGGTGGACTTCGATCCGGCGGTGGCCGCGGACGAACCGGACACCGAGATCCAGGACATGCTCAAGGCCAGCGTCGGCCTCAACCTCGGGATGGACCTGCTGCCCGGGGCCGCGGACTACCGGCCCGGGATGGTCCCGGTGGACTCCGCCGAGGCCGGGCGGGTGGTCTGGCTGGACGCCCTCACCGGCAACGTCGACCGGACCGTCCACAACCCCAACCTGGTGGTCTGGCACCGGCGGCTCTGGCTGATCGACAACGGCGCCGCGCTGATCTTCCACCACCGCTGGGCCACCGCCGGGGCGTCCGTCGGCAAGCGGTACGACCTCAGCGCCCACGCACTGGGCGGCTGTGCCCCGGACGTCCGGCTGGCCGACGAGGACCTCGGACCGCTGGTCACGGTCGAACTGCTGGAGCAGGTGCTGGCGCTGGTCCCGGACGAGTGGCTGGCCGACGAGCCCGGCTTCGACTCGGTGGACGCCGTCCGGCACGCCTACGTCACCCACCTGGCCGCCCGGGCGGTGCTCTCCGCGGAGTGGCTGCCGGAGGGCTTCGCCACCCCCGAGCAGCTGCGCGAGGCGGAGCTGCGGCGGGCAGCTCGCACCCGGGCCGGCCGGCCGGCCTGGCTGCAGGAGGTGCCGGACCTGCACGGCAAGCCGTCGGTGGAGACGGTCTGGGAGCACCACTTCGAGGGCTGAGCCGGGAACGCCGCTGGGGAGCGGGACCCGTGGCCCCGCTCCCCAGCTCGTCGTCCGATGCTCAGCGCTCAGTGGTCAGCAGCGCGTCAGCGCCACCACTGGACCGCCTTCTCGGCGTTGATGATGCCCGCGCCGTAGAAGCCGTTGTCGTCGGCGCCGCCCTCGCAGGTGGCCTTGAACTGGCCGGTGCCGCCCGGGTTGTACTCGCCGGTCGGGCAGGCGTGGGACTCGGCCTGGTTGGTCAGCAGCTCGGTGAGCTCGTCCGGGCTGGCCCACGGGAAGGTGCCGGCGAGCAGCGCGACCACGCCGGTGACGTGCGGGGTGGCCATCGAAGTGCCCTGCATGTACCCGTACTTGCCGCCGCGGATGGTCGACAGGATACGACCGTTCTTGTCCGGGGTGTCCGGGATCTGGTAGCGGGCGTCACCGCCCGGCGCGGCGACGGTGACGACGCCCTTGCCGTAGCTGGAGTAGTACGACTTGTCGCCGTTGACGCCGACCGCGGAGACCGCGACCACGCCGGGCAGCTCGGTCGGCAGCGACAGGCAGTCGTTGGTGACCGGGCGGGTGCCGGGGGTGGTGTCGTCCGGGCTGGAGACGTCGGTGGTCTTGTGCGCCAGGTCGATGTTCTCGTTGCCCGCGGCGGCGATGTTGAGGACGCCCTTGCGCTGCGAGAAGGCGACGGCCTTGCGGATGGCCTCGGAGATCGCGGCCTGGTCCTTGTCGTTCGGACAGTTGAACATCCACGGGTCGACGTAGTAGCTGTTGTTCGTCACCTTGAAGCCGTGCTCGCCGGCCCAGACGAAGCCGCAGACCGCGTTCTCCGGGTAGATGAAGCCGCCGTCGTCGACCACCTTGACCGCGGCCAGCTTCACGTTCGGGGCTATGCCGATGATGCCCTTGCCGTTCTTGGCGGCGGCGATGGTGCCGGCGACGTGGGTGCCGTGGTCGCTGTTGGTCGGCTGCCAGGCCTTCCAGTCGGTGTTGGTCTTGCCGTCGATGCAGGACACCGACTGCGAGGCGTCCACGTTGGCAGCCAGGTCCTCGTGGGTGGCGTCGATGCCGGAGTCCAGCACGCCGACCGTGACGTTGCGGCTGCCGAGCGAGAGCTTGTGGGCCTTGTCGACGCCGATCTGGCGCATGTCCCACTGGTTGGGCTCGTACGGCTCCTGGCCGGCGGCGGCGCCGGCCGGCTCGGCGGCGGCCTCGGCGGTGCCCTGGTCGGAGGCGAGGATGCCCTTGGTACGGCTGGCGCCGACCGAGTCGACGCCCTTGGCCAGCCGGAGCTTCTCGGCGAACTTGGTGTCGTTCGAGCGGGCGACCACGACGCCGACCTGCTCGTAGGACTGGACGACGGTGCCGCCGAGGCCGGCGATGGCCTTCTCCACCTTCTGCACCTGGCCGTGGTTGGCCTTGGTGTTGACGACGTAGCTCATCAGCGGACCGGTCGTCGGGTCACCACTGGGGGCCGCGACGGCGCTGCCGGCCGGGAGTGCGAGGGCTCCGGCGGTGGCGAGCACGACGCCCACTGCCGCGTACCGGGTCCGGCTGATCCGAGGAACTCTCATTGGGGTTGGCCCTCCCGAGTCGTCATCCGGCAACTGCGTGGGGCAGGTGCGCTGGGATGGTCGGGACGTTAATGAATATTCGCTGATATGCGCAAGAGGTAGTCATCTAATCGTCACATCTAGACCAACAACGGAGGTTAACGCTCCACTGGTCAACAGCCGCAACAGAGCTGGAGATTGTTAAAAAGTGATGGTTCGCCGACGAGCCGTCGACCGTGGGCATGTACGCGAGAATCGGCCCGGAGGTTACCGCAGCCCGTACAGCCGGCGCGCGTTGTCGGCGGCGACCAGCTGCGCCAGCCGCCCGGCGTCCGGGCCCGAACAGGCGCCGTCCGCCTGCCAGTCGGCGAGCAGCGTACCCAGTCCGTGCCGGAACTGTGCAGCGCCCACCAGGAACAGTTCGGGAAGTCCGTAGGCGTCCGTGGAGAACAGCAGTTTTCCGAACGGCGCCAGTTCCAGCATCTCGCCGAGCACCGCCGCCACCCGCGGCCCGGTGTAGGACGCCGTCAGCCCGAGGTCGGTGTACACGGTGGGAAAGGCCTGGGCCAGCCAGGCGGCCTGCCGGTGGTACGGATAGCCGTGCAGCAGCACCAGCGGGACGCCGCTCGGCTCGGCGGCCCGGACGAAGTCCGTCAGCAGGGACGGGTCGGCGCGGTGCAGGGTGAGGTCGGGATCGCCGAAGCCGGTGTGGAGTTGGAGCGGCAGGCCCAGCTCGGCGCAGACGTCCACGGCCGTCCAGAGCAGGTGGTGCAGCAGCACCGGATCGGTCAGCCGGCCGCGCCCGGCGCGCAGCCGGGCCCCGGCGGCGGCCACCACGGCCGCCGCCGCGGGCCGTTCGGCCGGGGCGGCCAGGCCGTGCCGGTAGGCGAGCACCGACTTGACCGCGACGGCGCCCCCGGCGGCCGCCGCCAACGCCTCGGCGACGGCCCGGGGCCACTCCTCGGCGCCGCAGGCCACCGTTTCGGCCACCGACTCCAGCCGGACCACCTCGCGCACCACCGCCCCGGCGGCCCCGGCGAGTTCGGTGAGCGGCAGCAGGTCGCGTCCCGCGGCGGCGGTCAGCCCGGTGTCCACCATGCAGGTGTCCAGCCCGGCGGCCGCGAGCAGCCGGCGGGTGGCCTCAGCGGCGCCCACTTCGCGCCGGCGGGCCAGGTAGTCGGCGGCCGGGGTGTGCGCGGGCAGGCCGAGGGCCGGCGGGCACCAGCGCCGTACGGCCAGGCCGATCGCGCTGTCGAAGGGGGAACAGCCGGGCGCGGGCGGGCGGTCGGACTCGGTGAGCAGCCCGGCGAGGGCGTCGTCGGCGAGCTCGGCCGCCACCACGCTGTGGCAGTGGTGGTCGACCAGCGCGGGCACCGGGACATCCACTCAGTACCGCCAGCGCGTCGCCGTGACCGCCTCCTCCGGGCCGAGCACCGCGAACTGCTCGGCCTCGGCCCGGCGCACCGCCAGCACGGCCTGGTGGAGCGGCTCGCCGAGCGCCTCGCGCAGCACCGCCGAGCGCTCGTACGCGGCGATCGCCTCGGCCGGGCCCTGCGGCAGCCGGGGCACCGTACCGGGCTCGACGGCGGCCGGATCCCCGGTGAACTCCGGTGGCAGCGCGCGGCGTTGCTCCAGCCCGGCGAGGCCGGCCGCGATCACCGCGCCGAGCGCGAGGTACGGATTGGCGCTGGCGTCGAAGCACTTGACCTCAGCGTTGGCGGTGGCGGCGCGCTCCCCGGTGGAGCCGGTGACCAGCCGCAGCGCGGCCTCCCGGTTCTCCAGGCCCCAGCACTGGTAGGCCCCGGCCCAGTGCTGGGGCACCAGCCGCAGGTACCCGGTGGGGCTGGAACAGCCCAGTACCAGGAGCTCGGGCAGCGCCTGGAGCACCCCGGCGAGGAAGCCCTCGGCCTCGGCCGTCAGTCCGTGCGGGCCGGAGCCGCCGTGCCCGAGGTTGCGGCCGTCCCGCCAGAGGCTGAGGTGCAGGTGCCCGCCGTTGCCGACGCCGTCGGGCTCGACCACGGGGGCGAAGGAGGCCCGCAGGCCGTGCCGGGCGGAGACGGCACGGACGGTGTGCCGGACCAGGACGGAGGTGTCGGCGGCGGCGACCGGGCCCTCGGCGGCCACCGAGACCTCGAACTGGCCGGGGGAGTACTCGGGGTGGATCTGCAGCACGGCCAGCCCCTGCTCGCCGAGGGCGCGCAGGACGTCCCGCAGGTAGTCGGACAGGTCGGTGAGCCGCTGCATGCCGTACGCGGGCCCGTGCGTCGGGTACTGCGGCGGCTCGTGCGGGGATCCGGCCAGAGCGACCACCCACTCGACCTCGATACCAGCCTTGAGGCTCAGCCCGCGGGCGGCCGCGGCGGCCTCCATCCGGCGGGCGAACAGCCGTTGGCAGCCGGGGTGCGGGCCGCCGGCCTGGGTGTGGCGGTCCCCCGGCGCCCAGGCCCAGCCGGGCTGGGCGGCCAGCGGGACGATCCGGTCGAGGTCGGGGTAGAGCCGGAGGTCCCCGGTGGGGCCGCCGATGAGCGGGCTGGTGGTGATGGCGTCGTCGGCGAGGAACACGTCGAAGCAGGGCGCGGTGCCGAGGCCCCACTGGGCCGCCTGCACCAGGCCGGTCAGCGGCACGGCCTTGACCCGGGCGATGCCGGCGTTGTCCACCCAGGTGACGGCGACCGCCTCGACGGCCGCGGTGCGCAGCCGGTCGGCGGCGCGCTCGGCCCGCTCGGCCCGCTCGGCGCGCTCGGCCCGCGGGGGCAGCGCGACGGCGGCCGCGAGGGCGGCGGGGCCGAGCGGCTCGGCGGGTTCGGCGGCCTGGGAGGCGGGGGCGCTGCTCATGCCGCCATGCTGCCCCGCGGACCGGGTGCCGGTAACTCCCCTATCGAGTGGAACAAACGGACGCTCGTCCACCCGTTCACCCGTTCGGGGCGGCGGCAGAGTGCCGCGGAAGCCGCTCCCCGCCCGGACGGTTTTCCGCCTCCGACCCCTTCCTACCGGCGAGTAGCTTCGCTACAGTGGCCGGACGCACCACTGCCGGGCTTCGGGAGCCGCACCGGCGGGCGGTCGCGGTCGCCGTGTCTTCGGCGCCCGCGCGGTGCGCCTTCACCGGTCGGTGCCGCGAACCGCGGCGGACCGGGTCTCTCTCCTCGTGTCAGAGCCGCTTCCTTCACCTTCGAGCGCCTGAGCACCACGGCACACCCGCAGTTCGGCCGGAGCGGACCGGCCGCTGCCCCGGTCTGCCGGAAACCCGTCACTCCCCGAGCCCCCGCGCGTGGACCCTCCTCCGGCGGCGGCCGCCCCCGTCCCCCACGGGTGCGGCGGCCCGCCCGCCGGAGCACGCGCGGGCCCTTCACGACTAGGAGTCAGGACAAATGGAGCGTCCCTTCCCCACCGTGGCCGTCGTCGGCCTCGGCACGATGGGTGCCGGCGTCGCGGTGGCGGTCGCCAGGAGCGGCCGCCGGGTGATCGGCATCGAGGCCACCGAGGACTCCGCCGCCCGGGCGCTGGCCCGGATCGAGGAGGCGACCGCACACGCGGTCGACCGGGAGCGGTTCACCGTCGAGGAGCGCACCGCGCTGCTGGCCCGGATCTCGGTGGGGCACGCGCTGGCGGCCGCCGCCGACGCGGACCTGGTGATCGAGGAGGTCCCCGAGCAGCTGGAGCTGAAGCGGGAGGTCTTCGCCGAGCTGGACCGGATCTGCCCGGAGACCACCGTGCTGGCCACCGGCACCACCGCCCTGTCGGTGACCCGGATCGCGGCGGCGACCGCCCGCCCGGAGCGGGTGCTCGGCCTGCACTTCTTCAACCCGGTGCACACCATGAAGCTGGTCGAGGTGGTCCGCACCGTGCTGACCTCCCCGCAGACCGCCGAGGACGCCGCCGCCTTCGCCCGCGACCTGGGCAAGGAGCCGGTGGCGGCCGGCGACCGGGCCGGCTTCGTGGTGAACGGCCTGCTGTTCGCCTACCTGAACCAGGCCGCCGCGATGTACGAGTCCAAGTACGCCTCCCGCGAGGACATCGACGCCGCGATGCGGCTCGGCTGCGGCCTGCCGATGGGCCCGCTGGCGCTGCTCGACCTGATCGGCGTCGACACCGCGCGCACCGTGCTGGAGGCGATGTACGAGCAGTCCCGGGACCGGCTGCACGCGCCCGCGCCGATCCTCGGCCAGCTGGTCTCGGCCGGGCTGCTGGGCCGCAAGTCCGGGCGCGGCTTCTACACCTACGAGGCGCCGGGCTCCTCCCGGGCCGTGGACGCGGCGACCGGCCCGGCCCGGCCGAAGGTGCCCGGGCGCACGGTGCGCACCGTCGGCGTCTGCGGTTCCGGCACGATGGCCACCGGCATCGCCGAGGTGTTCGCCAAGGCCGGGCACCCGGTGCTGCTGGCCGCCCGCAGCCAGGAGAAGGCCGAGCGGGCCAAGGCGCAGCTGGCGAAGTCGCTGGAGCGCTCGGTGGCCAAGGGCCGGCTGAGCGCGGAGCAGCGGGACGCCGCGCTGGCGCTGGTCACCCCGGTCGGTCAGTACGCGGAGCTGGCCGAGGTGGACCTGGTGGTCGAGGCGGTCGCCGAGGACCTGGCGGTCAAGCGGGAGCTGTTCGCCACCCTGGACAAGATCGTCCGCCCGGGCGCGGTGCTCGCCACCACCACCTCCTCGCTGCCGGTGATCAGTTGCGCGACCGCCACCTCGCGGCCGCAGGACGTGATCGGCATGCACTTCTTCAACCCGGCCCCGGCGATGAAGCTGGTCGAGGTGGTCTCCACCGTGCTGACCGCCCCGGACGTCACCGCGACGGTGCTGGAGCTGACCGCGAAGGTGCGCAAGCACCCGGTGGAGTGCGGCGACCGGGCCGGTTTCATCGTCAACGCGCTGCTGTTCCCGTACCTGAACGACGCGGTGCGGATGCTCCAGGAGCACTACGCGACGGTGGACGACATCGACACCGCGATGAAGCTGGGCTGCGGCTACCCGATGGGCCCGTTCGAGCTGCTGGACGTGGTCGGACTGGACGTCTCGCTGACCATCGAGCAGGTGCTGCACCAGGAGTTCCGCGAGCCGGGCCTGGCCGCGGCCCCGCTGCTGGAGCACCTCGTCGCGGCCGGCTGCCTGGGCCGCAAGACCGGCCGCGGCTTCCGCGACCACGCGCGCCGGTGAGCACCTCACGGGCCGGGGGCGGCCGGCTGCCGCACGACGCGGGGACGGAGCCGTACGGCGCCGGTGCGGTCGGCCGCACCGGCTGGACCCCGGGGGCGGTGTCCGCGCGCTGGCCCAGACCGGCCGTCACCGGCCCGGTCGCGCCGGTGCACCGGGGAAGGGCCGCGGGCGCGCCACCCGGGCCGTGTAGCGTTCCGGACATGGATCGGGTTCAGTCAGCCACCCCGCAGCAATCCGCCGGACAGCGCGGCACCGACCGGACGGCCGGCTCGTCCGCGGGCGCCGGCCCGGAGGCCGGGCCGGGCAGCCGCCGGGCGGCGGCGCAGCGCCAGCAGATGCGTCAGGACCTGGCCGCGGCCGCGATGGAGCTGTTCGCCTCGCAGGGCTACGAGGAGACCACGGTCGACCAGATCGCCGCGGCCGCCGGGGTGGCCCGGCGCACCTTCTTCCGGTACTTCCGGTCGAAGGAGGAGGCGATCTTCCCCGACCACGACGACACCCTGGTCCGGGTGGCCGACCTGCTGGCCAGCGCCGAGCCGGAGGAGCACCCGCTGGACGTGGTGTGCCGCGGCATCAAGGAGGTGCTGCGGATGTACGCCTCCACCCCGGGGGTGTCGGTGGCGCGGTACCAGCTGATCCGTCAGGTCCCGGCGCTGCGCGAGCGGGAGATCGCGGTGGTGGCCCGGTACGAGCGGCTGTTCACCCGCTACCTGCTGGGCCGCTTCGACACCGGCGAGCCCATCCCGTCGGGCTGGCAGCGCGGCGGCGAGGACGACTCGATGCTGGCCGAGGTGTCGGCGGCGGCGGTCGTCGCGGCGCACAACCACGTGCTGCGTCGCTGGCTGCGGGCCGGCGGCCGCGGTGACGTGGAGGCGCAGCTGGACCACTCCTTCGAGGTGATCCGGCGGACCTTCTGGGCGGCCAGCGAGCCGGGTGCCAGACGCCGGGGGTCGGTGGTGGCACCGGGTGCCAGTGGGACGCCAGGGGACGGGGTGGCGGAGAGCGCACTGAGTGCCAGCCCCGGAGGTGAGGTGCTCATCACAGTCGCCCGGACGGACGCTCCACTGGACGTCGTGGTGGACAGCATCCGGGCCGCACTGAGCGGCGCCCGGGACCACTGAGGGGCCAACAACCGCAGGTCAGAGGCATATTGAGGGCCCGCACCGAACCATCGGCGCGGGCCCTCGGCATGCCCGCTCCACGCGCGTCACACGCCGTTCCGGGGCGCCGGAATTCCTGGCACCCGGTGTCTTTACGAGTGGCACAGGGTGCCACTACCTTGTTACTCACCAGTCGCGGCGCCGCGGCTCCCCACCTCGGCGCGCCGTCGTCCGGCGTTCCCACACCCCGGGAGCTGTGCCAGACCAGCAGTGCAGACCCGCCCGGACCACCACCGGGCGACCGACTGACAACCAACCACCCACCTCAGCGAAGCCGGTGTCCGCTCCCGGCTCCCCCAGACGCCCTGTGACCCTCACACAGGTACGCCTTCGGAGGCAGCCATGCAGGAAATCCTCGACGCGATCCTCAGCTCCGACGCCACGTCGGCGGACTTCGCGGCGATCAAGCTCCCCGAGTCCTACCGGGCGGTCACGCTCCACAAGGACGAGGAGCAGATGTTCGCGGGCCTCGACAGCCGCGACAAGGACCCCCGCAAGTCCCTTCACCTCGACGACGTCGCCCTGCCGGAGCTGGGCCCCGGCGAGGCCCTGGTCGCCGTCATGGCCAGCTCGGTGAACTACAACACCGTGTGGAGCTCGATCTTCGAGCCGGTCTCCACCTTCGGCTTCCTGGAGCGCTACGGCCGGCTGTCGCCGCTCACCAAGCGCCACGACCTGCCCTACCACGTGCTCGGCTCCGACCTCGCGGGCGTGGTGCTGCGCACCGGCGCCGGCGTCAACACGTGGAAGCCCGGCGACCAGGTCGTCGCCCACTGCCTGTCCGTCGAGCTGGAGTCCCCGGACGGCCACAACGACACGATGATGGACCCGGAGCAGCGCATCTGGGGCTTCGAGACCAACTTCGGCGGCCTGGCCCAGATCGCCCTGGTGAAGACCAACCAGCTGCTGCCCAAGCCCAAGCACCTGACCTGGGAGGAGGCCGCCTCCCCCGGCCTGGTCAACTCCACCGCCTACCGCCAGCTGGTCTCGCGCAACGGCGCCGGCATGAAGCAGGGCGACAACGTGCTGATCTGGGGCGCCAGCGGCGGCCTCGGCTCGTACGCCACCCAGTACGCGCTGGCCGGCGGCGCCACCCCGATCTGCGTGGTCTCCAGCGACGCCAAGGCCGACATCTGCCGCGCCATGGGCGCCGAGGCGATCATCGACCGCTCGGCCGAGGGCTACAAGTTCTGGAAGGACGAGAACAACCAGGACCCGCGCGAGTGGAAGCGCCTGGGCGGGAAGATCCGCGAGTTCACCGGCGGCGAGGACGTCGACATCGTCTTCGAGCACCCGGGCCGGGAGACCTTCGGCGCCTCGGTGTACGTCACCCGCAAGGGCGGCACCATCGTCACCTGCGCCTCCACCTCCGGCTACATGCACCAGTACGACAACCGCTACCTGTGGATGTCGCTCAAGCGGATCGTCGGCTCCCACTTCGCCAACTACCGCGAGGCCTACGAGGCCAACCGCCTGGTCGCCAAGGGCAGGATCCACCCGACCCTCTCCAAGGTCTACTCCCTGGAGGAGACCGGCCAGGCCGCCCTCGACGTGCACCACAACAAGCACCAGGGCAAGGTCGGCGTGCTCTGCCTGGCCCCCCAGGAGGGCCTCGGCGTCCAGAACGCCGAACTGCGCGAGAAGCACCTGCCCGCCATCAACCGCTTCCGCAACATCTGAGGCGCCTCCGATGACCGAGCCCCAGAAGCGCGACCGGCCCTGGCTGATGCGCACCTACGCCGGGCACTCCACCGCGAGCGACTCCAACGCGCTCTACCGGCGGAACCTGGCGAAGGGCCAGACCGGCCTGTCCGTCGCCTTCGACCTGCCGACCCAGACCGGCTACGACTCCGACCACATCCTCGCCCGCGGCGAGGTGGGCCGGGTCGGGGTCCCGGTCGGCCACGTCGGCGACATGCGCACCCTGTTCGACGGCATCCCGCTCGAACAGACCAACACCTCCATGACGATCAACGCCACCGCGATGTGGCTGCTGGCGCTCTACCAGGTGGTCGCCGAGGAGCAGGGCGCCGACATCGCCAAGCTCACCGGCACCACCCAGAACGACATCGTCAAGGAGTACCTGTCGCGCGGGACGCACGTCTTCCCGCCCGGCCCGTCGGTGCGCCTGATCACCGACATGATCGCCTACACGGTCGGCAACATCCCCAAGTGGAACCCGATCAACATCTGCAGCTACCACCTGCAGGAGGCCGGGGCCACGCCCGTCCAGGAGATCGCCTACGCGATGTGCACCGCCATCTCGGTGCTCGACGCCGTCCGCGACTCCGGGCAGGTCCCCGCCGAGCGGATGGGCGACGTGGTCGCCCGGATCTCCTTCTTCGTCAACGCCGGGGTGCGCTTCGTCGAGGAGATGTGCAAGATGCGCGCCTTCGCCCGGCTCTGGGAGAAGGTCACGCTGGAGCGCTACGGCGTCGCCGACCCCAAGCAGCGGCGCTTCCGCTACGGCGTCCAGGTCAACTCGCTCGGGCTGACCGAGGCGCAGCCGGAGAACAACGTCCAGCGGATCGTGCTGGAGATGCTGGCCGTCACCCTGTCCAAGGACGCCCGCGCCCGGGCCGTCCAACTCCCGGCCTGGAACGAGGCGTTGGGCCTGCCCCGCCCCTGGGACCAGCAGTGGTCGCTGCGGATCCAGCAGGTGCTGGCCTACGAGTCGGACCTGCTGGAGTACGGCGACATCTTCAACGGCTCCGAGGTGATCGAGGCCAAGACCGCCACGCTGCTGGCGGGCGCCGAGGCGGAGATCGCCAAGGTGCTGGAGATGGGCGGGGTGATTCCGGCCGTCGAGTCCGGCTACCTCAAGTCCAACCTGGTCGCCTCGCACGCCGCCCGCCGGGCCCGGATCGAGTCCGGCGAGGACAAGATCATCGGCGTCAACTGCTTCGACACCACCGAGCCCAGCCCGCTCACCGCCGACCTCGACACCGCGATCATGGTGGTCGACCCGGCGTCCGAGCAGTCCGTGCTCACCGCCCTGGAGGCCTGGCGCGGACAGCGCGACGAGGCCGCCGCCCAGGAGTCGCTGGCCGAGCTCAAGGCCGTCGCCGCCACCGGGGCCAACCTGATGCCGGCCACCCTCGCCTGCGCCCGGGCCGGGGTCACCACCGGCGAGTGGTCCTTCGCCCTGCGCGAGGTGTTCGGCGAGTACCGCGCCCCCACCGGCGTGGGCGGCGCGCCCGTCGCGGTCGCCGCCGAACCCGGCGGGGAACTGGAACAGGTCCGCGCCGCCGTCGCCGCCACCGCCGAGGAGCTGGGCGCCGGCAAGCTACGCCTGCTGGTCGGCAAGCCCGGCCTGGACGGGCACTCCAACGGTGCCGAGCAGATCGCCGTCCGGGCCCGCGACGCCGGGTTCGAGGTGGTCTACCAGGGCATCCGGCTGACCCCGGAGCAGATCGTCTCCGCCGCGGTGGCGGAGGACGTGCACTGCGTGGGCCTGTCGATCCTCTCCGGCGCGCACACCGAGCTGGTGCCCGACGTCCTGAAGCGGCTGCGCCGCGCCGGGGTGGAGGATGTCCCGGTGATCGTGGGTGGCATCATCCCGGCAGCGGACGGCGAGGCCCTCAAGGCCGTCGGCGTCGCCGCCGTGTTCACCCCGAAGGACTTCGGCATCACCACCATCATCGGCCGGATCGTGGACGAGATCCGGCTGGCCAACCGGCTCCAGCCGTGGACGCCCGCACCGACCACGGCCACGAACTGACCAGCTGACCAGCTGACCACTGGGAAGGAACAGAACCACCCTCATGAGCAACGTCAACCGGCTTCGCCCCCGCCGCTCCTGCCTCGCCGTACCGGGCAGCAACCCGCGCTTCCTGGAGAAGGCCCAGGGCCTCCCGGCCGACCAGGTCTTCCTCGACCTCGAGGACGCCTGCGCCCCGCTGGTCAAGGAGAGCGCCCGCCACCACATCGTCGACGCGCTGAACAACGGCGACTGGGGCGACAAGACCCGCGTCGTGCGGGTCAACGACTGGACCACCCACTGGACCTACCGCGACGTGATCACCGTGGTCGAGGGCGCCGGCCCCAACCTCGACTGCATCATGCTGCCCAAGGTCCAGGACGCCGAGCAGGTCAAGGCGCTCGACCTACTGCTCACCCAGATCGAGAAGACCATGGGCTTCGAGGTCGGCAAGATCGGCATCGAGGCGCAGATCGAGAACGCCAAGGGCCTGATCAACGTCGACGCCATCGCCGAGGCCTCGCCCCGGCTGGAGACCATCATCTTCGGCCCCGCCGACTTCATGGCCTCGATCAACATGAAGTCCCTGGTGGTCGGCGAGCAGCCGCCCGGCTACAACGCCGACGCCTACCACTACATCCTGATGCGCATCCTGATGGCCGCCCGCGCCAACGACCTCCAGGCGATCGACGGCCCCTACCTGCAGATCCGCAACCCCGACGGCTACCGCGAGGTCGCCGGCCGCTCCGCCGCCCTCGGCTTCGACGGCAAGTGGGTGCTGCACCCGGACCAGGTCGCCATCGCCAACGAGGTCTACTCCCCCTCGCAGGAGGACTACGACCACGCCGAGCTGATCCTCGACGCCTACGACTACTGCACCTCCGAGGCGGGCGGCGCCAAGGGCTCCGCGATGCTGGGCGACGAGATGATCGACGAGGCCAGCCGCAAGATGGCCCTGGTCATCTCCGGCAAGGGCCGGGCCGCCGGCATGCAGCGCACCACCAAGTTCGAACTGCCCGGATCCGAGAAGAAGGCGGAGGCGTAAGGCTCATGCAATTCGGACGCACCTACGAGGAGTTCGAGGTCGGCGCGGTCTACAAGCACTGGCCCGGGAAGACCGTCACCGAATACGACGACCACCTCTTCTGCCTTCTCACCATGAACCACCACCCGCTCCACCTGGACACCAACTACGCGGAGAAGACGACCGACTTCGGCCGGAACGTCGTGGTGGGCAACTACGTCTACTCGCTGCTGCTCGGCATGTCCGTCCCGGACGTCTCCGGCAAGGCGATCGCCAACCTGGAGATCGAGTCGCTGCGCCACATCGCGCCGACCTTCCACGGCGACACCATCTACGGCGAGACGACCGTCCTGGACAAGTGGCCGTCCAAGTCCAAGGACGACCGCGGCATCGTCCACGTCGAGACCAAGGGGTACAAGCAGGACGGCACGGTCGTCTGCATCTTCCGCCGCAAGGTGATGGTGCCGACCGCGACGTACATCAAGGAGCGCGGCGGCGAGCAGCCCGGCCGCCCCGAGCCGCTCTCCTGAACCGCCCCCTGAACGCTCCCCTTTCTACAGGGACCACCCCTATAGAAAGGGGAGCACCCCGAAAGACCCCGGACGGGGAGGCCGCCGTCATCGGCCGACCCCCACCCGGTCGGGGGCCCTGCTGCCGCAGCCACGCCGGCAGGGCCCCCGGAAATCCCCCCCCCCCGCCCTTTCAGACATTCCGGAGCCGCACGATGGGACGCCTCGCACAGACCGACGGCCTCACCGAGATCCAGCGGGACATCCTCGCCACCGTGCGGGATTTCGTCGACAAGGAGATCATTCCGGTCGCGACCGAGCTGGAGCACAAGGACGAGTACCCGACCGCCATCGTCGAGGGCATGAAGCAGCTCGGGCTGTTCGGCCTCACCATCCCCGAGGAGTACGGGGGCCTGGGCGAGTCCCTGCTCACCTACGCCCTGGTGGTCGAGGAGATCGCCCGCGGCTGGATGTCGGTCTCCGGCATCGTCAACACCCACTTCATCGTGGCGCACATGATCAACGCCCACGGCACCCAGGAGCAGAAGGACTACTTCCTGCCGAAGATGGCCGCCGGCGAGATCCGCGGCGCCTTCTCGATGTCCGAGCCCGGCCTCGGCTCCGACGTTTCGGCCATCTCCACCAAGGGCGTCAAGGACGGGGACTTCTACGTCCTCAACGGCCAGAAGATGTGGCTCACCAACGGCGGCACCTCCACCCTGGTCGCGGTCCTGTGCAAGACCGACGAGGGCGGCAGCAGCCCGTACAAGAACATGACCACCTTCCTGATCGAGAAGACGGCGGGCTTCGGTCCGAACCCGACCGTCCCCGGCCTCACCGTGCCCGGGAAGATCGAGAAGATGGGCTACAAGGGCGTCGACACCACCGAGCTGGTGCTGCAGGACGTGCGGATCCCGGCCGACCGCGTCCTCGGCGGCGTCCCGGGCCGCGGCTTCTACCAGATGATGGACGGTGTCGAGGTCGGCCGGGTCAACGTCGCCGCCCGCGGCTGCGGCGTCGCCCGCCGCGCCTTCGAGCTCGGCATCTCCTACGCCCAGCAGCGCTCCACCTTCGGCAAGAAGATCGCCGAGCACCAGGCGATCCAGTTCAAGCTCGCCGAGATGGCCACCAAGGTCGAGGCCGCTCACCAGATGATGGTCATGGCCGCCCGCAAGAAGGACAGCGGCGAGCGCAACGACCTCGAGGCCGGCATGGCCAAGTACCTGGCCTCGGAGTACTGCAAGGAGGTCGTCGAGGACGCCTTCCGGATCCACGGCGGCTACGGCTTCTCCAAGGAGTACGAGATCGAGCGCCTCTACCGCGAGGCCCCGATGCTGCTCATCGGTGAAGGAACTGCGGAGATCCAGAAGATGATCGTCGGACGCCGGCTCCTGGAGGAATACCGGATCGCCGAGTGACCGGCCGGCCCCCGGCCCCGGCCCGGGGGACCGCCGAGTGATTGCGGGGCCGCCCCGATTGACGGGCGGCCCCCTCCGAACCGCCGGTCGACGGGCGTGCGGGCCCGTCCCGGCAGAGCGCCGTGCCACGTCACGGATCCGGCCTGGTCCGCCTGGGTCCGGCACGGCCTCCGGAAAGCGGCCGCAGGGCGTACAGCTGCAGCAACGCGCCCTGCGGCCGCTTCCGTGCACCTTCTTCCACCCCGTACGGCCCGTGTCCCCCGCCGGGTTCCGGCCGCCCCCCTGCTGAGACAAGAGTCACCAGCCTCGTCCGGTCCCTTGGGAACCGGAGCGGGGCGAGCTACGGTCGTAGAAGCGGGATGCGTACAGGCACTCCCACCGGACACATGAACGAGCAGGCGGGTTGCCCACCCACCGTGTGCTCCCGATAGCATCCACCGGGACAGCAAGCCGTCCCTCTATTACCGATCCCGCGGTGGCCCCCGTCCAGCGGCCATGATCCCCCGCGACAAAGGTTTTCGATGCCCATCAGCCCGTCCCCTCACACCTCCGTCACGGACCGCGATGCCCTCGCAGCCCCGACGGCCGGCCGGCGACCCCGCGTGACCATCGCGCGCGGAGCCACCCCCTGGTTCGTCCCCACCCTCGCCACGGCCGCCCTGACCACCGCCCTCACCCGGCGCAACGGCAAGTGGGCCCTGGCAGCGGTACCGGCCTGCGCGCTCGGCGCGGGCATGCTGTGGTTCTTCCGCGACCCCGAGCGTGAGATCGGCACCGGCAGAGTCATCTCCCCCGCCGACGGCGTGGTCCAGAGCATCGACGCCTGGCCGGACGGCCGCACCCGGGTCGCGATCTTCATGAGCCCGCTGAACGTCCACGTCAACCGCGCGCCCCTGCCGGGCACGGTGACGTCGGTCGAGCACGTCGCGGGCGGCTTCGTCCCGGCGTTCAACAAGGACAGCGACCAGAACGAGCGGGTCGTCTGGCACTTCGACACCGAACTCGGCGACATCGAGATGGTGCAGATCGCGGGGGCCGTGGCCCGTCGCATCGTGCCGTACGTGGCCGCCGGAACCAAGGTCGAGCAGGGCGACCGGATCGGCCTGATCCGGTTCGGCTCCCGGGTCGACACCTACCTGCCGGCCGGCGTCGAGGTCGGCGTCGAGGTCGGCCAGAAGACCACAGCCGGGGTGACACGCCTTGACCGTGACTGATCCTGAAACAATCGTCGGCCTGGACGACGAGGAGACGGCCCTGCGCCGCCGCCGCTGGGCGCGCGACCGCGAACTGCGGGCCCCGCGCTCCCCCCAACACCTGTCCACCGCCGACTTCCTGACCCTGGGGAACGCCGTCTGCGGCTTCCTGGCGATCTACTCGATCACCACCGGGGTCCTGGTCCCGCACATCACCAACCCGGACGCCGCTCCGGACCGGCACAGCGCCGCCACCGCGGTGACGTTGCTGCTGATCGGCTCGATGTGCGACCTCTTCGACGGACTGGTGGCGCGCAAGCTCCGCTCCTCCGCCCTCGGAGCGGAACTGGACAACCTGGCCGACCTGATCAGCTTCGGCATCGCGCCGGCCTACTTCGTCGCGGTCTGGGGCATGGTCTCCCAGGGCTCCAACACCAAGCTGTCGGCGCTGATCGCGCTGACCGTGCTGCTCGCGGTGGTGCTGCGGCTGGCCCGCTTCTCGGCCGTCAAGATGCGGCCCGGGGTGTTCCAGGGCATGCCCTGCCCGATGGGCGCGATGACGGTCATCGCCATCGTGCTGCTCGACCCGCCGTTCCTGCCCGGTCTGCTCGCCATCTTCGGCGCCGCGTACCTCATGGTCAGCCGGATCGAGTACCCCAAGCCGCAGGGGCTGCTGGCCACCGCCACGCTCTGCTGGGTCGTGGTGGCGATCGGCTGCCTGGCCGCCTGGGCGACCGGGCTGCCCGGTGGCGACACCCTGATGCACGTGGGCGCGTTCGCCCAGATCACGCTCGCCGCGATGGCGCCGCTGCTGGTCATCCGACGCAAGGTCGGGCAGAAGGTCGGCGACGTCCGCGCCCGGCGGGCGGAGTCGCGGCTCGGCTGAGGTCTCGCTGTACGAGAAGGGCCCGGAACCTGGTGGTTCCGGGCCCTTCCTCGTGTGGCCGGGGCTCCGGCCCTTCCTCGTTTGGCCGGGTGGGGGCTATGCGCCGCCGGTGTGGACGCTGAAGGCCGAACGGCGGGCCGCCCGGGCCACGCCCGGGTCCGGGTGTACGCCGGAGACCGCCGTCAGCACCGAGGCCGCCCGCGGATGCCCGGACTGCCGGGCCCGGGCGAACAGCCGCACCGGGTCGCCCGCCGAGGCGCCCTCCACATGACCCACCAACAGCTCCGTCTCACCGTGGTCCAGCACCGCGGCCGCGGTGTCCACCCACAGCCAGGCCGCGTCCTCCGCACCCAGCACGTCCGCCGGGGAGACCCCCTCGTCGGCACGCTCGGCCAGCCACAGCAGCGCGTACGGGCGCAGCACCGGCGCGTCGACCGCCGCCCGCACCGCCTGCTCGGCCGGCCCGCCGGCCACCCGCAGCGCCTCGAAGGCCAGCCCGCGCACCAGCGCGTCGTTGCCCCGGGCCGCGTCCAGCAGCTCGGCCACCGCGCGGTCCGCCGGGCGGGCCGCCACCCAGGCCCGGAACTCCGCCCGGGCCGGGCCCGGCGAGTAGTCCGCGCAGGCGTTCAGCAGCTCGAAGGCGCTCTGCTCGATGTGCCCGGCCGCGGTCTGCGCGACCGTGCAGATCTCCTCCAGCTTCGCCCGCACCGCCCAGTGGCCCAGCGGGGACAGCTCGGCTGCGTCGTCGCGGCGCAGCACGGCGCCCACCGCTGCCAAGCCGTCCAGCATCCAGTCCAGCACGGCGGCCACGTCGGAGGGCGCCGCCGGGGTGTCGATCTGCGGCGCGCGGCAGGTGCCGCGCACGGCGGAGACCGCCGAGGCGGCGTGCGGCACGGGCGACAGGCCCGGGCCGCCGAGGGCGGCGCCGACCCGGCGCTCGTCCAGACCCCGGCGCAGCAGCTCCAGCAGCTCGCTCTCGGCCACCGGGCCGTCCACCAGGTGCAGGAAGGACAGCAGCTGCGGGGCCTGGTCCACGGCCTGGCCGGCCAGGACGGCGAACACCCCGCGCAGCGCGGCGGGCGGCACCGGGGCGAGCAGCGTCCAGGCGTCGAACAGTCCGGACCAGCCGCGCACCACGGCCTCGTCGTCGTGCTCCCAGGCGTGCAGGCGCCACCCGGGGCCGGCTCCGCCGTCCCGGGCCTCCACCAGGCCCACCAGCAGCGCCTGGCCCCATGCCTTGGCCGCCGCGCCGACCGTCATGGCCAGCGCGCGGCCGGCCGCCCGGGCGTCGTCCGGGAGCAGCTCGCCGCGCTTGTCGACCTCCGCCAGCTCCCCGGCCCAACGGGCGATCCGGACGGCGTCCACCAGCATCCGACGGGCCAGCGGCGCCAGCTCGGCCGGCGCGGGGAAACCCTCGGGCACCGGGACCCGGCCCCGGCCGGGCGCCGGCGCGGGCCCTCGTCGCCGGGGTACACCGGCCCCGCCCGGCCTGCCACCGGATGGCCGGTGGGCCGTACCGGGGAGACGGGTCACCGTCGCACCGGTACCGATCGTCGGCGGGAGCGGGGCATCACGGTCGCGCGGGTTCCGAGACGTCACGTCCAGCAGTCTTCCCCTTGCATGGGCCTTCTGTCACATCCGGTTGTCCGTACGCCCGCGCGACCGGGGACGGCACCTCCGCAAGATCGGGCAACAACGGCAAACCGCCTGGCCGGAAACGGGTGGCGGGGGCATGTCAGGCTGGCGGCGGGGGGTCGCGCTGCCCGTCCGGACGGTCACTTTCCGTGGTTTCTCGGGGTTTCGCGGGGCACCTGAGACGGGCGCGGCGGGGTGGCCGGGGTGGCTCGCGATGGAAGCGGAGGGCTGGAATCCGGCCAGTCGGCGACGGGGGGAGGGCACGTGGCGGAGCACTGGAAGTCGGACTGGCCGACTTCTGGTGCGGGGTTGTGGTGCGGGTGGGTTGGTGCGGGCGGGTTGGTGCGGCGGGTTGTGGTGCGGCGGGTGGCGGCTTGGTCAGAGCAGCGGGGTGAGCCAGCGCCGGAGGAGTTCGGTGTAGTGGTCCGGGGCCGAGTTCCAGAGCGCGGCGTGCTCGGCCCCGGGGAAGCGCTGGAGGTTCACCACGTCGTGACGGGCCGCGGCCAGGCGCTCCACCTTCTCGAAGGGCGCGATCCGGTCGTCGGGGCTGTGCAGGACCAGGGTCGGCACCCGTAGGTCCGCGCCCTCGGCGAGGCGGGAGAAGTCAGCCAGGTCGACGCCGGTGCGGCCCTCCGCGGCCAGCGCGCCCAGCTCGGCGGCGACCCCGGTGAAACCGGCCCGGACGGCGTCCCGGCGGGCTGCGGCCGGCAGGTCCAGGACCGGCGAGTCGAGGACGATCCCGCTGATCGCGTGCGCCCAGGCGGAGCGGGCCGCCGTCTGCAGCACCGTGGTGGCGCCCACCGACCAGCCGTAGAGGATCACCCGGCCCGCGCCGTTGTCCAGCGCCAGTCGCACCGCCGCCTCGACGTCCCGCCACTCGGTCTCGCCGAAGTGGCTGTAGCCGTCCGGGGAGGCCGGGGCGCCCTCGTCGCCGCGGTAGGTGACCGCCAGCGCGGGCAGGCCCAGGCGGTGCAGGACCGGCAGCACCGGGAGGGTCTGCCGGCGGTCGGCCTCCGGGCCGTGCACCAGGATCACCCAGGTGCCGCGCTTGCCGTCCAGCCACCAGGCGGGCAGCGCGCCCAACTCGCCGTCGGCGGCGGTCTCGGTGAAGGCCAGGCCGAACGCGGCGGTGGGATCGCCCAGGTACACGCGCGGGGTGAAGCGGACCTCCGTACCGGGCGTCAGGGTGCCCCGGTCGGCCCGGACCAGCCGGCGGGTGACCCCCTGCTCGTCCCGGTGCAGGACCTCCTCGACCACCGCATGGCCGCCGCCCTCCCACTCGACCGCCCAGCGGCCGGGGCGCAGGCTCTCCGGACGGCGGCTGAAGGTGACCCGGCCGGCGGCCAGGCTCTGCACCAGCACGGGCCCGGCGGCCGGCCCGACGGCGGCGGGGCCGGGCCGCACCCCCGGACGGACCATCCGCTCGGAGGCGCGGCGGCCGACCACCAGGACGGCGGCCCCCGCGGCGGCGGCCGCCACGATGGCTGCGGTTCCCCAACGCATTTCGTTCCCCGCTCTTTTGCACGGGTCCGCTGCGCGGACCGGACGGTGTTCGAGGAACAGTCCATCGGGGGGGTGGGGGGCTGGCCACTGGGCTGGGCTGTCTGGGGGACGGGGGCCGCTGCGCGGGGCTGTTGTTGTGGGGGTGGGCTTTCGGGAGGGTGGGTGGTGCCGGGGGCGGTTCCGGGGGTGGGCGCTCCGGGGGCTGGGTGATTTTCGGACCGCCGACCCTCATCGCGCGGGGTGCTCACCGTTGGCGGTCTGAAAATCACCCGTCACGCCCCTCTCCGCACCCACCCCCTCCACCGCCCCCTCCCGCAGCGCGTCCCTCTCGCCTGGGGCGGGTGGGGGGAGGGGGGAGGGGTGAGGTGGCGAGGGGGGGGAGGTGGGGGGAGGTGGTGGGTGGGTGCGCGGGCTTTGCCCTGCGCGCCCGCTGCGGGTGGGGGTAGAGGTGTGGGCCGGTCAGATGGGGATGGTGGGGTGGTGGGTGCTGAGGAGGCGCCAGAAGCGGGGGGTGAGGGGTGGGGTGGGGGTGCGGGGCTGGGTGGTGGAGCCCCAGTGGGTGGGGATGTGGTGTTCCTGTTGGAGGAGGGGGAGGACGGCGGCGAGGTCGGCTTCCGGGACGGGGACCAGTCGGGCGAGCGGGCGCAGGTGGGGCTGCCAGCGGCCGGTCACGCACTGGCGGAGCAGCCGATCGAGGGCTTCGCGGCGGCCGGTGGCCTCGACCAGTTCGGTCAGGCGCAGGCCGAGTACCTGGGCGAGGGCGTGGGTCTGGTCCGGGTCGCCGTCCCAGTGGCCGGTCAGTTCGGCCTGCCGGTAGGTGGGGAGTGGCATTCCGATCCGTTCGGCGACGGTCTCCTGGGGGAGTTCCCGGGACAGGCGGTGGTCGCGCAGGGTCACCGGGCGGCCGCCCATCAATTGGTCGGCCGGGCACCAGAGGGCGCGGGCCAGGGCGATGAACTCGGCTTCGCCGGGCCGCAGCTCGCCGTTCTCCCAGGCGAGCACGTGACCGGGGAGCAGCCGTACGCCGTGCGCGGCCATGCCCTCGGCGACCTGCTCGGGGGTCAGCCCGAGGCCGGCCCGGTGGGCGCGGGCGGCTCCCGGCGAGAACGGCACCGGGGCGAGGGCGGCGGCGGGTGGCTTTCTGCGGCGCATGGCACCGAACGTAGGTGCGGCCGGCGGCGCGTCCCCAGCCGCCGAACGCACGAAGCGGGGCCGGTCGGCGCTGCTCCGCGCTGGGCGATCGCACAGGGCGGGTGCGTGCACGTCGTGTGACCAACCCCTCCGCGACCTCGGTTGACTCCCGGTTCGGGCGCGTGATGGGATCCTGGGGCCAAACGGAGGCATGGAGAGGAAGCCGGTGCGAGTCCGGCGCGGTCCCGCCACTGTCACCGGGGAGCACCCTCGGAATCGCCACGGCGGGTCGTCAGGAGCCGCTGGAAGGCCCGTGGGTGCGTCCGACCCGGAAGCCAGGAGACTCTCGCCACCGGTACGTCGATCCAGGGCGCGGACCCTGAGTGAGGACACCCACGCGATGCAGGCTGCCCCACCGAAGACGGACCCTCGGACAGAGCCCAGCCGCCCGCTGCCGTGCGCCCGCTGACCCGCGCCGCCGCCTTCGCGCTGGGCGCGGTCGCGGGCTACGCCGCCGACGCCCGTTTCGCCGACCCGCGCCGCGGCCACCCCGTCGCCCTGTTCGGCAGCGCCGCGACCCGACTGGAGCGGCGCCTGTGGCGCGACCACCGGGCCGCCGGGGCCGGGTACACCGCGCTGTGCGTGGGCACGGTCGCGGCCGGGGCGCTCGCCCTGGACCGTACGGTCGGACGGCGTCCGCTGGGCCGGGCCGCGCTGGCGGCCGCGGCGACCTGGACGGTGCTCGGCGGCACCTCGCTGACCCGGGAGGCGCGCACCATCGGACACTCGCTCGCCGCGGGCGACCTGACGGCGGCCCGGGAGCGGCTGCCGCACCTGTGCGGGCGGGATCCGAGCGCGCTGGACGAGCAGCAGCTCGCCCGGGCGGTGGTCGAGTCGGTGGCCGAGAACACCGCCGACGCCGTGGTGAACGCGCTGACCTGGGGCGCCCTGGCCGGCACCCCGGGCCTGCTGGCCTTCCGCGCGGTGAACACCCTGGACGCCATGGTCGGCCACCGTTCGCCCCGCTACGCCCGGTTCGGCTGGGCCTCGGCCCGGCTGGACGACCTGGCGGGCTGGCCGGGCGCCCGGCTGACGGCGCTGCTGACGGTGGCCGCCGCGCCCGAACCCCGTACCGCCTGGCGGGTCTGGCGCCGGGACGGCTCCGCGCACCCGAGCCCCAACGCCGGCCAGGCCGAGTCGGCCTTCGCGGGGGCGGTCGGCGTGCGGCTGGGCGGGAGTCTTCGGTACCCGCACGAGCCGAAGGGCGCATCGGCTTCGGGTCACGAGCGCCCGGGGGCGAATGCGGAGCCACAGCCGCGCGTGGAGCACCGGCCGGTGCTGGGGGCGGAGTTGCGGCCGGTGACGGTGGACGACATCGAGCGGGCCTGCACGCTGTCCCGGCGGGTGGGCGCGCTGGCGCTGGGTACGTCGGTCGCGGGGCATCTGGTGGTCCGCCTGTGGATGAGGAGGGGTAGGGCATGAGCAACGCACTGCTGGTCGCGGGGACGACCTCGGACGCGGGCAAGAGCGTGGTGACGGCCGGGATCTGCCGGTGGCTGGTGCGCCAGGGTGTCCGGGTGGCACCGTTCAAGGCGCAGAACATGTCGCTGAACTCCTTCGTCACCGCCGACGGCGCCGAGATCGGCCGTGCCCAGGCGATGCAGGCGCAGGCCGCCCGGGTGGAGCCGGAGGCGGCGATGAACCCGGTGCTGCTGAAGCCCGGGGCGGACGGCCGGAGCCAGGTGGTGCTGCTCGGCCGGCCGGTCGCCGAGGTGGGGGCGCTGGACTACCGGGAGCGCAAGCCCGTCCTGCTGGAGCGCGCCCTGGAGTGCCTGGCGGACCTGCGCGCCCGCTACGACGTGGTGGTGTGCGAGGGCGCCGGCTCGCCCGCCGAGATCAACCTGCGCGACCGGGACATCGCCAACATGGGCCTGGCCACGGCCGCCGCGCTGCCCGTGGTGGTGGTCGGGGACATCGACCGCGGCGGAGTCTTCGCGGCGATGTACGGCACGCTGGCGCTGCTCTCGGCGGAGGACCAGCGGCACGTCGCGGGCTGGTTCGTCAACAAGTTCCGTGGCGACGCCCGGCTGCTGGCGCCCGGGCTGGAGATGCTGCGCGAGCTGACCGGCCGTCCGGTGCTGGGCACCCTGCCGATGCTGCCGGGCCTGTGGCTGGACGCCGAGGACTCGCTGGACCTGTCCACCGTGGTGGACCGGGCGGACGGGCCCGGACCGCTGGGAGCGGACGTGCTGCGGGTCGCCGTGGTGCGCTTCCCCCGGCTGTCCAACTTCACCGACCTGGACGCGCTGGCCCAGGAGCCCGGCGTGCTGGTGCGCTGGGCGACCCGGCCGGAGGAGCTGGCGGACGCCGACCTGGTGGTGCTCCCCGGCACCCGGGCCACCGTCGCGGACCTCGCCTGGCTGCGCGAGCGCGGGCTGGAGCCGGCGCTGAAGGCGCGGGCGGCGGCCGGGCTGCCGGTCCTCGGGGTGTGTGGCGGCTACCAGATGCTGGCGCGCTCGATCGAGGACGAGGTGGAGTCCAAGGCGGGCGCGGTCGACGGCCTCGGGCTGCTGCCGACCCGGGTGCGGTTCGGCGTCGAGAAGGTGCTGGCGCGGCCGGTCGGCGAGGCGTACGGGCAGCGGGTCGAGGGCTACGAGATCCACCACGGGGTGGTGGCGGTGGAGGGCGGCGCTCCGTTCTTCTCCGATGACACCGGGCAGGGCCTGGACGGCTGCCGGGTCGGCTCGGTCTGGGGCACCACCTGGCACGGCGCGCTGGAGAACGACGGCTTCCGCCGCGAACTCATGCGCGAGATCGCCGAGTTGGCGGGCCGGGCGTTCGTGCCGGCGCCGGACACCTCGTTCGCCGCGGCGCGCGAGGCCCGGCTGGACCGGCTGGGCGACCTGATCGAGGAGCACGCGGACACCGACGCGCTGTGGAAGCTGATCGAGGGCGGGGTGCCGGCGGCCGGAACGCTGCCGTTCCTCCCGCCCGGGGCACCTGGGAGTGACGCATGAGTGACGTCCGCTATCCGTTCACCGCGATCGTCGGCATGGCCGACCTGCGGCTCGGGCTGCTGCTGAACGCGGTCTCCCCGGCCGTGGGCGGCGTGCTGGTGCGCGGCGAGAAGGGCACCGCGAAGTCGACCATGGTGCGCGCACTGGCCGGGCTGCTGCCGGCCATCGCCGTCGTGGACGACTGCCGCTTCGCCTGCGACCCGGCCGCGCCGGACCCGCAGTGCCCGGACGGCCCGCACGCCACCGCCGGGAGCCGTGAACGGCCTTCCCAGCTGGTTGAGTTGCCGGTCGGCGTGGCCGAGGACCGGATCGTCGGCTCGCTCGACCTGGAGCGCGCGCTGGCCGAGGGCGTCAAGGCGTACGAGCCGGGGCTGCTCGCCAAGGCGCACCGCGGCGTGCTGTACATCGACGAGGTGAACCTGCTCCAGGACCACGTGGTGGACCTGCTGCTGGACGCCGCCGCGATGGGCCGCTCGTACGTCGAGCGCGAGGGCGTGTCGGTGCGGCACGCGGCGCGGTTCCTGCTGGTCGGCACGATGAACCCGGAGGAGGGCGAGCTGCGGCCGCAGCTGCTCGACCGCTTCGGCCTGACCGTCGAGATCGCCGCCACCCGGGACCCGGCCGAGCGCGCCGAGGTGGTCCGGCGCCGGCTCGCCTACGACGCCGACCCGGCCTCGTTCGCCGCCCGGTTCGCCGAGGAGGAGCGGGCGCTCGCCGAACGCATCACCACGGCGAGGGACTTGCTCTCCAAGGTCGAGCTGAACGATGTGGCGCTACGTCAGATCACCGCCGTGTGCGCGGCGTTCGAGGTGGACGGGCTGCGCGCGGACATCGTGATGGCCCGCACCGCGGTCGCGCTGGCCGCCTGGGCGGGGCGGACGGAGGTGCTGGAGGAGGACGTCCGCAAGGCCGCCCAGCTGGCCCTGCCGCACCGGCGGCGGCGCAATCCCTTCGACGCCCCGGGGCTGGACGAGGAGAAGCTGGACCGGACGCTGGAGGAGCACGCCCAGCAGGACGAGCCCGAGGCGCTCCCGGAGGAGACTTCGCAGGAGCCGGAGGGCGACGGGCCGGAGCCCGAGGACGACGGACCGGGCCCGGACGGCGGCGGTGACGGCGGCCCGGGCGGCGGCGGTGCGCCCGAGCCCTCCGACGACGGCGGCACCCCGGAGGCCTCCGCCCCCGAGCCGACCGGCGCCGACACCGAGGCGCCCGCCCCGCAGCCCGTACCGGCCCAACACCCCGCCCCCGCACGGGAGTCCGCCCCGGTCGCGGCCGGGGATCCGTACCGGACCCGGCTGTTCACCGTGCAGGGCACCGGCCACGGCGCCCAGGGCCGCCGCTCCCCCGCCGAGACCACCGGCGGGCACACCGTCCGGGCCCGCCGCCCGCAGGGCACGCTGAGCCGGCTGCACCTGACCGCGACCCTGCAGGCCGCCGCCCCGCACCAGGTGGCGCGCGGGCGGTCCGGCCGGGCGCTGGTGCTGCACAAGGACGACTTCCGCGAACAGGTGCGCCAGGGACGGGAGTCCAACCTGGTGCTGTTCGTCGTGGACGCCTCCGGCTCGATGGCCGCCCGGCAGCGGATGACCGCCGTCAAGGGTGCGGTGCTGTCGCTGCTGATGGACGCCTACCAGCGCCGGGACAAGATCGGCATGATCACCTTCCGCGGCGCGGACGCCGAACTGGCGCTGCCGCCCACCTCCTCGGTGGAGGTCGGCGCCGCCCGGCTGGAGACCCTGCCCACCGGCGGCCGCACCCCGCTGGCCGCCGGCCTGCTGCGCGCCCACGAGGTGCTGCGGGTGGAGCGGCTGCGCGACCCGAACCGGCGTCCGCTGCTGGTCGTGGTCACCGACGGCCGGGCCACCGGCGGCCGCGACGCGCTCGCCCGCTCCCAGCGCGCGGCCACGCTGTTCGCTGCCCAGGGCACCGCGAGCGTGGTGCTGGACTGCGAGTCCGGACCGGTCCGGCTGGGCCTGGCCCGCACCCTGGCCGGCCTGCTCGGCGGCAGCGCCGTCAGTCTGGACGAGCTGCGCGCGGAGGGTGTGGCCTCACTCGTCCGCGCGAACCGACCCGTCTCCACTTCGATGCGAAAGGCGGCCTGAGCCGACATGCCCAAGGGTGTCCCCGAGAGCGTTCCCGACGACGGCCTGACCACCCGCCAACGCCGTACCCAGCCGATCACCGCCGTGCACACCGGCCCCGGGAAGGGCAAGTCCACGGCCGCCTTCGGCATGGCGCTGCGGGCCTGGAACCAGGGCTGGTCGGTCGGGGTGTTCCAGTTCGTGAAGTCCGCCAAGTGGAAGGTCGGCGAGGAGAACGCGCTGCGCGTGCTCGGCGCCTCCGGCGAGGGCGGCAGCGTCGACTGGCACAAGATGGGCTCCGGCTGGTCCTGGATCCAGCGCTCCGCCGAGCAGGAGATGACCAGCGAGGAGGCGGCCAAGGAGGGCTGGGAGCAGGTCAAGCGCGACCTCGCGGCCGAGACCTACCGCTTCTACGTGCTGGACGAGTTCACCTACCCGATGCACTGGGGGTGGATCGACCCGGCGGAGGTGGTGGCCGTGCTCAAGGACCGTCCGGGCAGCCAGCACGTCGTCATCACCGGCCGGTACGCGCCCGAGGCGCTGACCGAAGTCGCCGACCTGGTCACCGAGATGACCAAGGTCAAGCACCCCATGGACGCCGGCCGCAAGGGCCAGCGCGGTATCGAGTGGTGACCTCTTGAGCAACGTCCCCCGCCTCGTCGTCGCCGCGCCCTCCTCGGGCGCCGGCAAGACCACCGTCGCCACCGGCCTGATCGCGGCGCTCGCCGCACGCGGGCTGGCGGTCTCCCCGCACAAGGTCGGTCCGGACTACATCGACCCGGGCTACCACGCGCTCGCCGCCGGGCGCCCGGGCCGCAACCTGGACGCCTTCATGTGCGGGCCGGAGCGGATCGCGCCGCTGTTCCTGCACGGCGCGGCGGGGGCGGACGTCGCAGTGGTCGAGGGCGTCATGGGCCTCTTCGACGGGGCCTCCGGGCGCGGGGAGCTCGCGTCCACCGCACACGTCGCCAAGCTGCTGCGGGCGCCGGTGGTGCTGGTGGTGGACGGCAGCTCGCAATCCCGCTCGGTGGCCGCGCTGGTGCACGGCTTCGCGTCCTGGGACCCTCAGGTGCGCCTCGCCGGGGTGATCCTCAACCGGGTCGCCTCCGACCGGCACGAGCACCTCCTGCGCGAGGCCCTGGAAGAGGGCTCCGGCGTGCCCGTCCTGGGCGCGCTGCGCCGCTCGGCGGCCGTGGCCACGCCGTCCCGGCACCTCGGGCTGATCCCGGCGGTGGAGCGCTCGACGGAGGCGCTGCAGGCCGTCGCCGACATGGGCGAGCTGGTCGCTGCTTCGGTGGATCTGGACGCGGTGCTGGAACTCGCTCGTACGGCTCCGGAGTTGGGCGCCGAGCCGTGGGACGCTTCGGTGGAGGTGACGCCGGTCGCCGGGCGACCGCGGATCGCGGTGGCGGGTGGCGCCGCGTTCTCCTTCTCGTACGCCGAGAACGCCGAACTGCTCGGCGCGGCGGGCGCGGAGGTCGTTCCCTTCGACCCGCTGCACGCCTCGGCGCTGCCGGCGGGCACCGCCGGTCTGGTCATCGGCGGCGGCTTCCCGGAGCTGTACGTAAGGGAGTTGAGCGGGAACGCCGAACTGCGCGGCGCCATCGCCGGGTTCGCCGCCGCGGGCGGGCCGATCGCCGCGGAGTGCGCCGGACTGCTCTACCTGGGGCGGGAGTTGGACGGCCTGCCGATGTGCGGAGCGCTGGACACCACCGCCCGGATGACCGAACGGCTCACCCTCGGGTACCGGGAGGCCGTCGCCCTGCACGACTCCCCGCTCGCCCCGGCCGGCACCCGGCTGCGCGGGCACGAGTTCCACCGCACGGTCTGCGAACCAGGCGCCGGCGAACAGCCCGCCTGGGGCTGGCGCCTGCCGACCGGGCCGCGCACCGAGGGCTTCGCCGCCGGGAACGTGCACGCCTCGTACCTGCACCTGCACTGGGCCGGGGCGCCCGCGCTGGCGTCGTCGTTCGCGGGGGCCGCGGCGGCGTTCGATGCCGGGACGCGCCCATGCACGTGATCGTCCTCAACGGCGGCTCCAGCTCCGGCAAGTCGAGCATCGCCCGGCGCATGCAGGAGCTGCTGCCGGAGCCCTGGCTGCACCTCGGGGCGGACACCATGGTGGAGGCGCTGCCGCCGTGGCTGCTCGGCGGCGGGGAGGGCATCGGCGGACTGAGCGACGGGGACGGCACGGTGGCGGTCGGGCCGGCCTTCGCCCGGCTGGACGCCGCCTGGTCGGCCGGGGTGGCGGCGATGGCCCGAGCCGGGGCACCGGTCCTGGTGGACGAGGTGTTCCTCGGCGGAGCCGCCTCGCAGCAGCGCTGGCGCACGGCACTGGCGGGCCTGGACGTGCTCTGGGTCGGCGTGCGCTGCGACCCGGCGGTGGCCGCGGCCCGAGAGGCCGCGCGCGGGGACCGGGTCGCCGGGATGGCCGCCGCCCAGGCCTCGGCGGTGCACCGGGGCGTCACGTACGACCTGGTCGTCGACACCTCACGGGCCTCGGTGGCGGACTGCGCCGGGGTGATCCTCGCGCGGCTGTCCGAACGGGGTTGAGCCCCGCCCGGGCGGCCCGGGCGGGCTCCTGCGGTTGACTGTCCGGCAGCACACCCCATTCCCACGGAGGCAAGCCCATGGCCAGGCAGCACGAGTACACCGCCGAGATCGAATGGACCGGCAACCGGGGCACCGGCACCAGCGACTACCGCGCCTACGCCCGCGACGTCGAGGTCTCCGCCGAAGGCCTGCCGGGCATCCCCGGCTCCGCCGACCCCGCCTTCCGCGGCGACCCGGCCCGCTGGAACCCGGAGCAGTTGCTGCTGGTCGCGCTCTCCCAGTGCCACCTGCTCTCGTACCTGCACCAGTGCGCGGTGAACGGGGTCGTGGTGACCTCGTACGTCGACCGGCCTACGGGCACCCTGGCCGTGACGCCGGAGGGCGGGCGCTTCACCTCGGCGGTGCTGCGCCCCCGGGTCGAGGTCGCCGAGCCGGGCATGGTGGAGCGGGCGCTCGCCCTGCACGCGGCGGCGAACCGGGGCTGCTTCATCGCCAACTCGGTCGACTTCCCGGTGCGGCACGAAGCCGAGGTGACGGTGGCGGTCGCGGGGTAGGGCGGGTCAGGCGAGTCCGGCGGATCTCGTCGGGTCAGAGCGCGAGGGTCTGCCAGCCCCGGGTGATCTGCTCGTGGACGGCCGTCGGGTCCGGAGCCGTCGGCTGGGCCGCCGCCAGTGCCGCCAGCAGGCCGGTGCCGTCCGCCGGGCGCTGGGCCGGGTCGACGGCCAGGGCTCGGCGGACCACGGCGGCGAGCGTCGGGTCGAGGGCCTCGACCGCCGCCAGTGCGGCCGGCTCGGGCCCGGTGTCCACGATCCGGCGGATCACCGCGCCCGTGTTGGTAGCCGCGAACGGGCTCGCGCCGTGCGCCGCGCACACCACGCAGCACGCCCAGGCCCACACGTCGGCCGCCGCACCGACCCGCTCGTCGCCGAACTGCTCCGGCGCCATGTACGTCAGGGTGCCAGGACCGCCGCCGGTGGCGGTCAGCCGGGTGCCGTCCACGATCGCCGCGATGCCGAAGTCCAGCAGGCGCGGGCCGGCCGTGGTCAGCATGATGTTGGCGGGCTTGAGGTCCCGGTGGACCAGCCCGAGCCGGTGCACCCCGGACAGCGCCACGGCCAACGCCAGCGCGAGGGCGCGCAAGGCCTCGGCCGAACGGATCGGCCCCTGCTCGCGCAGATGGGCGTCCAGCGGGCGGCCGTCCAGCAACTCCATCGCCAGGTACGGGCGTCCGGCGTCCACACCGGTGTCGAGCACCCGGGCGGTGTAGGCGCCGGGGACCATCGACAGCACCTCGGACTCGCGCTGGAAGCGGCGCAACAAGTCGGCGTCGTGGAGGAGTTCGAGGTTGATGGTCTTCAGCGCGACCTGGGTGGCGGAGCCCTGGCGCCGGGCCAGGTAGACCGTGCCCATGCCGCCGGAGCCGATCCGGCCGAGGAGCTGGTAGCCGCCGATCGTACGGGGCTCATGGGCACCGAGCGGGCTGCCGACGGGCGGGGCCGATGGGGTGGGCGGCGTGAACTGGGTGGGGACGTACGGCGCCTGGGGCGGGGCGTGCACCGCCTGCGGCGGGACGGTGGGTGCGTACGGGTTCGGCGCTGCCATGGGTGCCTGGGCCGCTTGGGCGCTCACCGCCTCCGCGCCGACCGGCTTGGGGTGGCGGCTCACGAGTACGGCGACTATCTGGAACACCACGGCGGCGAGGAGCAGTGCGACCGGCAGGACGAACACGCCGATCACCGCGCGGAGCACGAGCAGGCCGATGACCTGGGTCCGGGTCCGGCCGGCCGACCAGGCCTGTGGCGGCAGGCCGTTGGTCAGCAGCTTGCGCTGGGTCAGGTAGCAGAGCAGCAGCCAGAGCGGCAGGCACGTGACGAAGCCGGCGATGTACCAGGTCCGCACCACGGCGAGGGACGTGTGCGTCTGGAAGGCGAGGTACCTCACGTTATCGAGGTCGAACGGCTGCCCCAGCCCCTCGTAGAGGATGGTGCTCCAGACGCGCAGGAGAGCCAGCAGCCCCACGACGGCCAGCAGGCCCACTGCGAGCTCGCCGACGGTCGCGCCGACGCCGCCCGGCGCACCCGCGGTCGCGTCCGTGCCCGTGGCCGCCAACGCCCGTCGGCGCGCGGCCGTCTGGGCGCGCACCAGCACCGGCAGTGTCGCCAACCGGAGCAGCAGCGCCGCACCGATCGTGGTCAGTACGGCAACGTCCAACGTGCTCAGCATGCTTCCCCCTGGCTTATCGAGCACACGGAGTATAGGCGGCGCCTGCGGTCGCTAGGCCTCCGCGTCCAGCAGTGCGCCGAGGTGGCGGTCGGTCTCCGCGCGCAGTTCCTCCGGCATCGGCACGTGCCAGTGCCCGCCGCCGGCCGTGGCGTTGAACACATGTCGGTGGTGGCGGGGAGGATGGAGCCATGGGTGACTCCGGCAAGGCCATCGCCGACTACTGGGACGCGGCCGCTGCGGCCTTCGACGAGGAGCCGGACCACGGCTTGCGGGTGGCGGCGACGCGGGCGGCGTGGGAGCGGCGGGTGCGCGGGTGGTTGCCGTCGGGGGCGGTGGACGTGCTCGATGTCGGCTGTGGGACGGGGTCGTTGGCGGAGCTGGTGGCGGCGGGCGGGCACCGGGTGACGGGGGTGGACCTGGCGCCGCGGATGGTCGCGCGGGCGCGGGCGAAGCTGGCGGCGGCCGGGCTGGCGGGGCGGTTCCTGGTGGGGGACGCGGGCGCGCCGCCGGTGCGGGAGGGCGGCTTCGACGTGGTGCTGTCGCGCCACCTGGTCTGGACACTGCCCGACCCGGAGCGGGCGCTGCGCGCCTGGGTGCGGCTGCTGCGGCCCGGCGGGCGGCTGGTGCTGGTCGAGGGACGGTGGCGCGAGGCGGGCGAGCCGTCGGCGCCGTACGTCGCCGGGGCGGGGCACCTGCCGTGGGGTGGGGGTGTCGGGGCGGAACGACTCGTGGCGGCGGTGAGGCCGTTGGTGGCGGCGTTGCGCGTGGAGCCGCTCAGTGGGGACGCGGTGCTGTGGGGCGGCCCGGTGGCCGACGAACGCTACGCGCTGGTCGCCGAGGTGTAGCGAAGGGCTACGAACCGCTGCCGAAGGTCCCGTTGAGCGGGTCGCCGAGGAAGCAGGCGGTGCAACGGAGGCGGGTGTAGATCGCCACCGTGCCCATGCAGACGTCCTCGCGACCGTCGAGCGGGGAGAGCGAGCCGGCCGGCCCGCCGCACTCCAGGCAGCGGCGGTGGGGG
This sequence comes from Kitasatospora sp. NPDC036934, assembly GCF_055608425.1. NCBI lineage: Bacteria > Bacillati > Actinomycetota > Actinomycetes > Kitasatosporales > Streptomycetaceae > Kitasatospora > Kitasatospora sp. NPDC036934. Next base: position 77,404 of record NZ_JBVJQR010000005.1, read on the forward strand.
CGGGCGCTGACCGAGCAGGACCGGCAGATCAGGTGGGTGGGGTGTTCGGCGTGCACGACGACGGGCTGGGGGCCGCCGTGGAGCAGATGGTCGCACCAGGTGCAGGACTCGTCCCGCTGCGAGGCGAGCATCCGCTCCCGGGTCTCCCGCTGCCACTTGGCCGCGTTCTGCAGCGGCACCTTGACCGGCGGGCCCCAGCCGGCGGCGGCGAGCCACTGGGCGCCCTCCGCCCCGGCGGCCCGCAGCTGGTCGTCGACGGCGATGTCCCTGGGGGTCTTGCGGCTCATCGGGCCCCTCCTCCGGCGCGGCGTCCCGACGGGTTAACGCGGCCGGGAGGTGGTGGTCACGCGAACGACCCGGCCGTCAGCCCGAACGACCCGGCCGTCAGCCCAGCGGTTCGGTGTCGCCGTGGGCGACGAGCAGCTTGCGCAGCAGGGTGTCGAGTTGGGCGCGCTCGTCAGCGTCGAGGGCGGTGAGGATGCGTTCCTCGTTGCGGATGTGGCCGGGCAGGGCGGCGTCGATGAGCTCCTTGCCGGCCGGGGTGAGGCGGACGAGGACGGCGCGGCGGTCGGTCGGGCAGGGGTTGCGTTCGACCAGGCCCTTGGCGGAGAGCTTGTCGACGCGGTTGGTGATGGCGCCGGAGGTGACCATGGCGGACTTGAGCAGGGCACGGGCGTTGAGCTCGTAGGGTTCGCCGGAGCGGCGGAGGGTGGCGAGGACGTCGAACTCGGAGGGGTCCAGGCCGCAGGTGAGGAAGTAGTCGCGCAGGGCGTTGTCGACCCGGACGTTGAGCCGCCGCAGCCGGCCGATCAGGGCCATCGCCTCCAGCGGCAGGTCGGGGCGGTTCCTGGCCCACTGCTCGGCGATGTCGTCGACGGTGTCGCGCTGCTGCATGGCCTGTCATCTCCCTCGTGGCTGCTGCTCCACCGGTCCGCCGCTCCACGGCTTGCCGGTCTACCGGTCGGTCGCAGATATCTTAACATTCACATACTTGACGTTCGCCGATCCCGGGCGTAGAAATATCTCAACGTTCAGATAATCAACGTTGAGGGGATTGGGATCGCCATGGACCGCAAGCGCGCAGGGATCGCCGCCACCGCCGCACTCGCCCCGGCCGCCTGGGGCACCACCTACCTGGTCACCACCCAGCTGCTGCCCGAAGGCCGCCCGCTGCTGCTCGCCGCACTGCGGGCACTGCCCGCCGGACTGCTCCTGCTGCTGATCGGCCGCAAGCTGCCCAGGGGGCGCTGGTGGGGGCGCGCGGCGGTGCTCGGGATGCTCAACATCGGACTGTTCTTCCCGCTCACCTTCGTCGGCGCCTACCGCCTGCCCGGCGGCGTCGCGGCCACGATCGGGGCGATCCAGCCTCTGCTGGTCGCCGGGTTCTCGATCGGCGTGCTCCGGGTCCGGCCCGGGCGCCGGGCGCTGCTCGCCGGGCTGGCCGGGGTCGGCGGCGTGGCCCTGCTGGTGCTCAAGAGCGGGGCGACCCTGGACGGCGTCGGGATCGCCGCCATGGTCACCGCGATCGGGCTGATGGCCATGGGCACCGTCCTCACCCGCCGCTGGGGCCGTCCGGAGGGCGCCACCATGGTCGACCTGACCGCGTGGCAGCTGCTCGCCGGCTCGCTGTTCCTGGTCCCGCTCGCGGCGCTGGTCGAGGGCGCGCCGCCGGCCCTGAGCGTCTCCAACCTGGCGGGCTTCGCCTACCTCGGGCTGCTCAGCACCGCGCTCGGGTACGTGCTGTGGTTCCGCGGCATCGAGCGGCTGGGCGCCGGACCGGCGTCGTTCCTGGGGCTGATCAACCCGGTGGTGGCCACGGTCGGCGGCCTGGTCGTGCTCGGCCAGACGCTCACCGCGTGGCAGGTGCTGGGACTGCTGCTGGCACTCGGCGCCATGCTGGTCGGCCAGGCCCCGGCCCGGCGCACCGCCCCGGCCGCCCCCGCAGCGGCCGCCAACCCGGCACCCGCGCCCGTACCCGCACCCCAGCCGGCGACCGCCCGCTGACGGCCCCCGCCTCCGCTCCGCCCCGCCCGGTCACCGACCCGGGCGGGGCGGAGCCGCAGGGGGCTCAGCCGGTGGCGCGGATGTAGATGTCGGCGGCGCCCGGCAGCCCGCCCGGGATGGTGGCGACGTAGATCCGGCGGGCGCTGGGGGTGTGGGTGGGGACGGCGGACGGGGTCGCGGTGGGTGTCCAGGTCGGGGTCGGGCTCAGGACCGGGGTCGGGCTCGGCATCGGGGCCGGGCTCAGGACCGGGGTCGGGCTCGGGTCGGGCGCACCGTCCTCCGGCTCGCCGTCACCGGTCACGCTCGTGGAGCCGCCCGCCCCGCCGTCCACGGTGGGCTCGCCGGCGTCGTCGCCGTCGTCGTCGGCATCGGTCGGGGTCGGGGTCAGGGTCGGGGCCGGGATCGGCTCCGCCGCGATGGACGCGGAGGTCGCCCCGGACCGTGGTTCCGTGACCTCCGGGGCGGCGGCGGACGGCGAGGCCGACGCCCCGGACCCGGCCGCCCCCTCCGGCCCCTCCGGCAGCTCCGGGGCCTCGGCCGGCTCGTCGCCCCCGAGGGCGGCGGCGAGGTCCGGTGGCAGCGGTGCGGCGGGCCCGGGCTCGGGGAGGTCGTAGGTGCGCAGGAAGTCGCCGAGGCCGGGCTCCTTGCCGCCGCCGAGCCGGTAGTGAAGGTAGGCGATGGGCGCGCCGTCGGAGGTGCGGGTGTAGACGGCGCCGACCGGGACGTAGTAGCGGCCGGCGCCGGGGTGCTGGGAGGGGTGGAGGCCGGCCAGGCGTTCGGCGCGGTCCCGGTCGGTCTCCCGCCCGGCCCGGCCGACGGTGAGCGCGTTGACGCCGCGCACCACCAGGGCGGCGCCGGCCGACACGCACAGCACCAGGCCGACGGCGACGGTGCGCCGCAGCACGGGTCGGCCGTGCAGGGCCGGCCAGGAGTCGGTGACCATCCGCTCGGGTGGAATACCGTCCACGGTTCGCTCGCTCCCCCGCTCCGATCAGGACGTCCGGCCGGCACGTTCGGCCGGGACGTCACTCTCTGCTCGACGTGGGACGCTAGCGGAGAGTTCCTCAGCCCAGGTAGGCGGGGGCGACGGCCGCCTTGGTGACCAGCCGGGCGGCGCCGGAGCCGTCGGCCGGGACGGTCCACAGGTCGGCGCCGTAGTCCCCGGGGAGGGCGTAGATCAGCGTCCCGTCGTCGGACCAGAGCGCCTGGTCGTCGATGTTGCGCTGCTCGGCGGTGGCGGTCTCCGTCCCGGTCGCCAGGTCGAGGACGTACAGCCGCCAGGGGGCGTCGGGCGACAGGCCGGGGACGCGCTTCTTGTACGCGATGCGGGTGCCGTCGGGGGAGAGGGAGGGGCACTCGACGTTGTCGTGCACGGTGGCGAGGGTGCGGGCGGCGAGGTCACCGCGGACCAGGTGGGTCTGCCCGGCACTGGCCAGGGTGGCGTAGAAGGTGTTGTCGTCGGCGAAGGTCACGCCCCAGATGTTGATGTCGTGCGCCTGGTACGGGTGGCCGTCCTTGATGACGGCGAAGTCCTCCAGGTTCTCCCGCAGGTTCCAGTCCCGGACGTCGACGATCGAGCTGCGGGTGGAGAAGTCGCTGCCCGCATAGGAGTCGCCGCTGACGAAGACCGTCCAGGCGGCGAGGTGTCCGGACGGGGAGACCCGGGCACGGGTGGGGATGCCGGCGGCGGGGAAGGAGCGCCGTTCGTGCAGGTGGTCGTCCAGGACGACGGCGCGGTAGGTGTCGTCCAGCGCGCCGTGCTGGGCCTGGAGGCAGATGCCGGTGCCGGCGGCGGCGTGGAAGCGCAGGCACTGGGTGCCGGAGGCGGTGCGCGGGCCGTCGGGGTGGTCGGCGGGGACGGTGGTGATCTCGTCCCGGTGCGGACCCCAGGCCATGTTGCGGAAGAGCAACTGGCGGCCCTTCGAGGGCACTTGGAGGGAGACCGGGCCGGGTTCGACGGCTGGCCCGCCCGCCTGGGTGCGGTCGCGCTCGGCGGTGCGGTCGGCGGCGTACAGGACGGCGCCGGTGCCGACCGCACCGAGCACCAGGACGGCGAGCAGCAGCACGATCACCCGGCTGCGGTTGTTCTGCAGGTTCACGGTCTCTCCTCGACGACGCTCACGAACTCTCCTCCTCGGCAACCGGCTCCGGCGCCCGCAGCACCATCGCCGCGCCGGCCACGCACAGCGCCAGCGCACCTGCCGACCAGGCCAGCGCGCCCGGCCCGCCGACCGCGCTCCACAGCGCACCGAACAGCAGCGAGCAGGCGAACCGAGCCAGCGCCTGCCCGGTGCCGACCAGGGCGAGTCCGGCACCGCGCTGCTCGGCGGGCACCGCGTCGGCCGCCGCGGCGGCGAGCACGCCGTCGGTGGCGGCGTAGAAAGAGCCGTGCAGCACCAGCACGCAGATCACCGCGGGCAGCCCGCGCAGCGGCGAGAGCAGCAGCCCGTACGCGAGCAGCAGGACGCCGTGTCCGAGCAGGAAGAGCCGGCGGCGTCCGATCCGGTCGGCGAGCGAGCCCAGCGGGACGGCGAGCAGCAGGAAGGCGGCGGCGGTGCCGAGCGGCAGCAGCGGGAACAGGTCGACGGACAGGCCGAGTCGGCGCTGGATCAGCAGGTAGAGGAAGGAGTCGCTGACGGTGGTCAGCCCGAGCAGCACGGCGCACAGGGTGAGCCGGCGCAGTCCGGGCCGTCGCAGCAGGGTGAGGCTGCTGCGCAGCGTGAGCGCGGCGGCTGACGGGTCGTCACCGACCTGCCGGTTGGGCACGAACAGCAGCAGGATCAGCACGCCCAGCGCGGCGACGCAGGCGCTGACGGTGAACACCGCGTCGTAGCCGTGCCGTTCGCCGCCGTCGGCGAGCAGCGGGCCGCCGGCCAGCCGCAGCACCAGGAAGGCGGTGAGCGGGCCGAGCAGAGCGCCGGCCGTGTCCATCGCCCGGTGCACGCCGAACGCCCTTCCGCGGTGGGCGGGTTCGGTCGCCAGCGAGATCATGGCGTCCCGGGGCGCGGTGCGCAGGCCCTTGCCGGTGCGGTCGGCGGCGATGACGGCGCCGATCAGCGGCACGGTGTGGACGAGCAGCAGCAGCGGCCGGCAGAGCGCGGAGAGCCCGTAGCCGATGGCCGCGACGGTCTTGTGCCGGGCGGCGCCGTCGCGGCCTCGGCGGTCGGCGAGGTGGCCGCCGGCGAGCCGGACCAGGGCGCTGAAGCCGTTCTGGATGCCGTCGAGCAGGCCGAAGCCGAGCGGGGAGAGGCCGAGTCCGGTGAGCAGGTAGAGCGGCAGCACGGCGTTGACCATCTCGGAGGAGATGTCGGTGACCATGCTGACGGCGCCGAGGGCGAGAACCGCCCCCGGCACTGAGCGCAGGGCGGCGCCCCGCCGCACCTGGCCGGTGGCCGGTGCGACGGGGGCCTTCGAGCTGCGGGAGTCCGCGACGTACACGGGCGTCAGTTCCAGATGCCGGTGATGTCGGAGGCGTTGGCGGAGTTGCCGGCGTGGGCGTTGACGCCGGCCAGGTCCTCCAGGGTGTGCAGCACGTCGTAGTGGTTGTAGGTGGTGGCGGTGGAGCTGCCGGGGGCGACGTGGGCGCCGTAGACCACGGTCGGGATGCGGTTGCCGGCCAGCCTGTTGTCCTCGTCGAAGGTCACCACCAGCAGGCTGTTGTTGCTCTTGGCCCACTGCGCGTATGCGTCGAGGTTGCTCTGCAGCCAGGAGTCGCCGGTGCCGACCGAACAGTCGTGCATGTCGTCGCAGAGGTCGGGGATGACGAAGGAGACCTTGGGCAGGGTGGTGAAGTCGGTCGGGAAGGCGTCCATCCCGTAGGCGCTGGAGGTGGGGACGTTGCCGAAACCGAACCACGGGTTGTGCTTCTGGGCGTAGTTGCCGCTGCTGCAGTCGGTGGCGCCGGTTCCGGGCAGGCCCTCGTTGTAGCTGGCCCAGGTCTGGTTGGCGGCGAGCAGCTCGGAGGCCAGGTTGGGCTGCTGGAACGCGCCGACGTCCACGCAGCTGTCGTCGGTGACGCCCTGGGCGCTGCCGGAGAACAGCATGTAGTAGTTGGGCTGGCTGGGGTGGGTGAGCGCGAAGGACTGGGTCAGCGTCGCGCCGCCGGCGGCCAGCGTGCCGTTGATGTACGGCGCCTTGGAGCTGCCGATGACCTGCGAGTACGCGTGGTTCTCCAGCATGACGACGATGACGTGGTCGGGGCTGGGCAGGCCGGCCGCGGTGTCGGCGGCGGCACTGCCGCCCGCGGCCCACAGGCCGAGCGAGCCGGCGACCAGGCCGAGACCGGTGGCGAGGGCGGTGATCGGGCGGAGCCTGCGGCGACGGGCGGGGCGCGGGCCCGCGGCGGGGGTGGGGGTGCCGGGGGTGCGGGGTCGTGCGAAGGCCATGGGGTCCTCCGGGTGTCGGGGCTTCCGGGGCGGGAGCGCCGAGAACAGTAGGATCGCCGCGTGACGTGTACGGCACAAGGGAAATGAAGAACAGAAGAACAGCTGCGAGGCCGTCCCCGTACGTACCGACCACGGACGGCCACGGGCGGCCACGGGCGGCGGACAGCGGCGGCTGGCCACGGACGGCGGCGACTGGCGGCGGACGGCGGCGGAGGTCACAGGCGCCGCGATTGACCCGTTTCGGCCTTGCGTGGTGGGATCACGGGGGCCCGGGAGCCCAGGGCCCGGGAACAGCAAGGAGTGCGGGAACGTGATCGGACTGGTCGCCCTCTACGGGCCCGGCCGCCCGCTGGCCGGCGAACTGCACGACCTCTGGCCGGAGGCCACCCACGTCTACCGGGCCTCGCACGGCAACTGCTTCCAGGGACCGGAGGCGATGCAGTTCGCGCTCACCGAGCACCGCCAGGTGATCGCCGTCGGCGCACTGGGCTCCGTCGTCGGACTGCTGAGCGATGACCGGGTCGCGGTCCCGCGCGGGGCCGAGGTGCTCTGCCTGGACCCGGGGCGGCGCTGGGTGATCCCGCTGACCCACGCCGACTCCGCCGAGGAGCTGGCCCGGGAGGTGGCGGCCGCCCTCGGGGTCACCCCGGTGTTCACCGGCCCGCCGCCGGGCCCGGAGGCCCCGCTCGACCCGCTCGTCCCGCACGCCACCCGCCTCTACCGCCCCGGCGCCCGCGAGGTGGACCGGGCGGTGGCGGACGGCCGCCCGGTCCGGCTGGTCGGCGAGGTGCCGTACCCGCTGCCCGCACTGCCGCCCACCATCCGGCCGGACGCCCCCGAGGACGCCCCCGTGCTGCGGATCACCGACCGGGAGGACCCCGGCAGCAGCGACCTCCTGGTCATCCCGCGCACCCTGGTGGTCGGCATCGGCGCCGGCAGTGGCACCGAACCGGCCGACGCCATGCGGCTGTTGACGGACGTCCTGAAGGAGACCGGCTACCTGCGCTCGGCGATCGCCCGGATCGCCACCGTGGCCGGCAAGGCCGACCACCCGGCGGTGCGGTGGGCCGCGCGCTGCCTGCACGTGCCGGTGGAGGAGCACCCGGCGGAGGAGCTGGCGCGGCGCGCCGTGCCGAACCCGTCCGAGGCCGTCGGCGCGGCGGTCGGCACCGCGAGCGTCGCCGAGGCGGCGGCGCTGGCCAGTGCGGACGGCGGTGAACTCGTCGTCGCCAAGCGGAAGTCGGCGACGGCCACGGTGGCGATCGCCCGGGCGGCGGTGCGCGGACGGCTGGCGCTGGTCGGCCTCGGGCCGGGCGCCCACGACCTGCTGGTGCCGCGCGCACTGGCCGAACTGCGGCGCGCCTCGGTGGTGGTGGGCCGGCCGGAGGCCGTCGAGGCGGTGGCCGCGCTGCTCCGGCCGGGAACGCGCCGGGTCGCGGTGCCGGAGCCCGGGACGGTGCGGAACACCCGTGGCGAGGTGCTGGAGTGGGCCGGGGCGGCCATGGACCACGCCGGCCAGGTCGTCGACCACACCGGGGCGGCCGTCACCCTGGCCGCGCACGGGCACGCCGTCGCCCTGGTGGCCCTCGGCGACGGCTCGGGGCTCACCGTGCCGCCCGGCCCGTACGAGGTCCTGCGGGTGCCCGGCCTGCCCGGCCCGTCCGAGGCGCCCGGCCAGCCCGGGGAGCCCGCTCGGACCGGCGAACCCTGCGAGCCCGCACAGACCGGCGTTGGAGCGACCGCATGACCACCCACGAACCCGACCTGCGCCACCACGGCGACGCCGAGGTGCGCGCCGACGGCCGCGAGCTGGTCGACCTCGCCGTCAACGTCCGCACCGACACCCCTCCGGCCTGGCTGCGCGAACACCTCGCCGCCACCCTCGGCACCCTGGCCGCTTACCCCGACCAGGGCACCGCCCGCGCCGCGGTGGCCGCCCGGCACCGGCGCTCGGTCGAGGAGGTGCTGCTCACCTCCGGAGCGGCCGAGGCCTTCGTCCTGCTCGCCCGCGTTCTGATGGCTCGTCACATGGTTGTGGTGCACCCGCAGTTCACCGAGCCGGAGGCGGCCCTGCGGGACGCCGGGCACCAGGTGCACCGGGTACTGCTCTCCCCCGACGACGGATTCCGGCTGGGCACCGTCCCGGAGGAGGCGGACCTGGTCGTCCTCGGCAACCCGACCAACCCGACCTCCGTCCTGCACCCCGCCGAGGCCGTCGCCGCGCTCGCCCGACCCGGGCGCACCCTGGTGGTGGACGAGGCGTTCATGGACACCGTGCCGGGCGAACGGGAGTCCCTCGCCGCCGCCCGGGGCCTGCCCGGACAGGTCGTCGTGCTGCGCAGCCTCACCAAGACCTGGGGTCTGGCGGGCCTGCGGATCGGCTACGTCCTCGGACCGGCGCCGCTGATCGCCGCCCTCGGCGCCGCCCAGCCGCTCTGGCCGGTCTCCACCCCGGCGCTGGCCGCCGCCGAGGCCTGCAGTGGTCCGTCGGCACTGGCCGAGGCGGACCGGGCAGCCGCCGAACTCGCCTTGTGGCGCGACTACTTGCTGAAGGGGTTGGCCGCCTTCCCGACGCTGCGGGTGTACGGCGAACCGGCCGCCTCCTTCGTCCTGGTCCGACTGCCGGGCGCGGCGGCGGTCCGCGAGCGGCTGCGCGAGCACGGCTTCGCCGTCCGGCGCGGGGACACCTTCCCCGGCCTCGGCGAGGACTGGCTGCGGATCGCCGTCCGGGACGAGGAGACCACCGACCGCTTCCTCAGCACCCTGGAAAAGGTGCTGGGTTCGGCGCCGGCTCCAGCCTGACCGGGTCGCCGGTACGGATCGACCCCGGCGCCAGCACCTGGGCGTACACCCCCGCGCAGGGCAGCGCCGGCATGCCCTCCAACGGGACCAGCCGGTTGAGTTCGGCGGGCCCGCGCAGCGCCTCCGTCCGGCGCGGCAGCCCGCCGTGCCGCAGGGTGGGGACGGCGCAGCGCGGGGTGGGGGCCACGATGCGCAGTCGCAGCTCCGCCCCGACGGTCAACTCCCGCCCCACCCAGGCGTTCTCGACGAAACCCTCGCCCTCGGTGCGGATCACCAGGTTGGGTCGGTAGCGCTCGGCCTCGACTCCGGCACCGGCACCGGCACCGGCACCGACGGCGCGCAGCGTGGAGCTGGTGATCAGGTGCAGCGGGGCGAAGTCGAAGAACCCACCCTCCGCCGCGGCCCGCCCCAACTCGCTGATGGTGAACGGTACTTCCGCCTCGATCCCGCGCGCCAGCACCTCCTCCGGCACGGCCCGCTCGACCGTCGCACCGGGCGGGCGCTCGGCGATCAGGACGAGTTCGCGGCCGAAGGCCTCGGACAGTTCCGCCTCACTGGCGGCCCGCCCGTCCGGGCCGGTGACGGCCACCCGGCCGTCCGCCGCGGTCGTCGCCGAGTAGCCGAGCAGTCCGGCCCACCGGTGGGGGTTCTTGGCGCTGGCCACCCGTCCGCTCACCACGTCCAGCAGAGCCCGCCCGCGGTCGCCGGCCAGGCCCCGCGCGGACACCTCGACCGCCGAAAGCTCCTCCCCCAGCAGCGACTTGACCGGGTAGCGGCGCAGCCGTTCGATCCTGCCGATCAGCACGCCGGCTCCTCCTCCGCCCACTCCCGCAGCGCCGCGAAGTGCAGCTCCCGCAGCCCCGCCCGGGGGTCCACCCAGAGCGGCAGCGCCTCGGCCGGGTGGTTCGCCGCGATCCACTCGATGTCCTGCGGCCCGAGCTCGTCGTCCAGCCAGACGAACGGCCGCCCGTCCGCCCAGACCACCACGTCCCTGGTCTTCCAGTGCAGCCCGTCCGGATCCTCGCCGAACAGGTTCGTCCAGGAGATGTACGGGAGTTCGGGCAGCCCGATGCGCGGGCCGATCAGCGCGTTCGCCTCGGCCATCCAGGTGGTGGCCCACACCAGCTCGTACGGCAGCGCCAGCAACTCCGGTCCGTGCGCCGGGTTCAGCCACACCCGCAGCGGCTCGACCTCCTCCCGCGGGTGCGGCGCGTGCCGGGCCACCCAGGACTCGGGCAGCAGCCGGTGGGTGCCGTAGCCGTCGGGGCAGTCGGTGTCGGGCGCGGCGTACGGGTTGAGCGGTCCGTCCACGTCGATCAGGAGCAGCGGGCGGCCGGTCATGCGGCGGCCGCCCACTCCAGCAGGGTCGCGAAGTCCCCGGCGCGCATGCCCTTCCGGGGGTCGACGTGCAGGGCGAGCGCCGGGCCGGGGTGGTGGGCGGCGATCCACTCGGCGTCCTGCGGCCCGAGCTCGTCGTCCACCCAGACGAACGGCCGCCCGTCCGCCCAGACCACCACGTCCCTGGTCTTCCAGTGCAGCCCGTCCGGATCCTCCCCGAAGAGGTCCGTCCAGGAGATGTACGGGAGTTCGGGCAGCCCGATGCGCGGGCCGATCAGCGCGTTCGCCTCGGCCATCCAGGTGGTGGCCCACACCAGCTCGTACGGCAGCGCCAGCAACTCCGGCCCGTGCGAGGGGTTCAGCCACACCCGCAGCGGCTTCGCCTCCTCCCCCTCGGCGGCCCGCCGGCTCTGTCGCTCGGCCCACCAGCTGGGCATCAGGTCATGGGTGCGGTAGCCGTCCGGCCTCCGGAACCTGGGCGCGGCGAAGGGGTTGAGGGGTCCGTCCACGTCGAGGAGGAGCAGCGGCTGTCGGGTCATGCCGTGAATTGTCCGGTGGCCAACCGAAATTGACCAGTGATTTGCCCGACCCGCAGCGGTCGACCGACAGCGCCCCGCCCACAACGCCCGCAGGCCCTGCCCCGGTGTGCGGGGAAGGGCCTGCGGGCGTGCGGGAGGCGGGGATCAGACCTGGCCGGCCTTCTCCAGGGCCTCGCAGCAGGTGTTGATCAGCAGGCGGGTGACGACGTAGGGGTCGACGTTGGCGTTCGGGCGGCGGTCCTCGATGTAGCCCTTCTGCTCCACCTCGACCTGCCACGGGATGCGGACCGACGCGCCGCGGTTGGAGACGCCGTAGCTGTAGACGTTCCACGGGGCGGTCTCGTGCTTGCCGGTCAGGCGGGACTCGATGTCGGCGCCGTACTGGGTGACGTGCTCCAGCACCTTCTCCTGGGAGGTGCCGAGCGACTCGCAGGCGGTGATGATGGCGTCGTAGCCCTCGCGCATCGCCCTGGTGGAGAAGTTGGTGTGGGCGCCCGCGCCGTTCCAGTCGCCCCGGGCCGGCTTGGCGTCCAGGGTGGCGTCGATGCCGAACTCCTCGGCGGTGCGGTAGAGCAGGTAGCGGGCGATCCACAGGTCGTCGGAGACGGTCAGCGCGTCGACCGGACCGATCTGGAACTCCCACTGGCCGGGCATGACCTCGGCGTTGATGCCGCAGATGGCCAGGCCGGCGTCGATGCAGCGGTCCAGGTGCAGCTCGACGATCTCGCGGCCGAAGACCTCCTCGGCGCCGACGCCGCAGTAGTAGCCGCCCTGCGGGGCCGGGAAGCCGCCCTCCGGGAAGCCGAGCGGGCGGGAGCCCTTGAAGAAGGTGTACTCCTGCTCGATGCCGAAGATCGACTCCTGCGCGGTGTACTTCTCCTCGACCTCGCGCAGCAGGGCGCGGGTGTTGGACTCGTGCGGGGTGCCGTTCGTCTCCAGGACCTCGCACAGGACGAGGATGTTGTCACCACCGCGGATCGGGTCCTTGACGACCTTCACCGGCTCCAGCACGCGGTCCGAGGCGTGGCCCTCGGCCTGGTTGGTCGAGGAACCGTCGAAGCCCCAGGTCGGGATCTTGTCGGCGTTGGGCAGGACGCGAGTCTTGGAACGGAGCTTCGCGGTCGGCTTGGTGCCGTCGATCCAGATGTACTCGGCCTTGATTGCCACGGCTTGTCCCTCGCATTGCTGGGTGGTGGGTGCCCGCGTAGCGTCGCAAGCCGCCGTTTCCCGGTTGTTCCTCTCATGTAACGCGCATGTGAACCAACCGTCCGCGTCGGCACGGTCACGGTGCGGGAGTGCCGGGCGCGGCACTCCCGCACCGCGGAGTGCCCAGCCGCGGAGTGCCTAGCCCCGGCGGGCGTGCGCGGCCCGGCGGCGCCGGGTGGCCCACAGCGCGGCGGCACCACCCGCGACCAGGGCGGCCGCGCCGGCGGCGAGCGGGGCGGTGGCGCTGCTGCCGCCGGTGGTGGCGAGCCGTTCCGGCCTGTCCACCGCCGCCTGCGGCACCGCGGCGCGCGAGGCGGTGGTGTCGGCGACCGGCTGGGCGGCGGGGGCGCTGGTGGGCGCGGCGCTCGGGGTGTCGGTGGGGCCGGAGGTGGCGGCCGGGCCGGTGGGCTTCTCGCAGCTCACCGAGGCGACGGTGATCTTCCCGGTGACCTTGGCGACGTTCAGGTTGAGCGGGTTCACCTCCACCTGCACCTCCAGGGCGGAGGCGGCGGCGGTGGTCGTGGTGGTGCTCTTCTTGGAGAACTCCACCGACACACTGCCGACCAGCGGCACGTCCACCTTGGTGGGGCCGTACAGCCCGACGGTGACGGGCTTGCCCAGTACGGTCAGCTTGGCGGGCGCGACCACGTCCGCGGTCGGCTGCCCGTCGACCGGGCAGGTGGCCTCGGCGCTCATCGCCTCCAGCCCGAGCAGCGCGGTGGCGGGCAGCCCGGGGGCGTGCACATCGGCGTTGACCAGCTTGACGGAGGCGACGGCTCCCTTGGCGTCGACCCGGGTGACGGACTTGCCGATGTCGGCCTTGACCAGCTCGACCGGTCCGACCTGGTCGACGCCCGCCACCTTGGCGGTGAGGACGGAACCGTCGCGCTGAGCCGGGGATTCCACCTTGTTCAGCGCGATGTCCACCGGGACGTCCACGGCCTTGTTCAACAGGCTGACGTCCAGGGCGAGTTCGGCGGTGACGGCGCGCGCCTTCCCCGGCGATGAGGCCTGTGCGGAGGCCGGAGCCGGAGCCGCCGACGGGGCGGCCTGGACGGGCCCGGCGGTGAGCGCGGTGCTCGCCACCACCACGGCGGCGGCAGAAACGATTCGGCGCGACGAAAGGGGCGAACGGGAAGACGGGTGGGACGACGGGCGGGACGACGGAGACAAGGCGGTACCCCCACACAGATGAAACGATGAGCCGCCAGTCTTCTCGAACGATCCGTCACATGAGCAACACGGAAAGTCATTTCACCCGTAGGAGTGAGATTGACGTTCCGCGCTGACCCGGATCTGCTAGGCCCGTCTTCAAACCCCCGTCGTTCGCCCGGAGGGCGGGCGGGGCGGCGTCGGAGTGCGTGCGTCGCAAGGCGGAGGAGGGATCCACTGCGGCGGGGGCACCTTCCGGCCGAAGGCTGGGGGGCCATCGGCGACCGACGACAACGCGGCGAGGCACGTGCCCCGACCCCGCCCCGCAGACACGGGCTTGAGGACGGGCCCCAGGGGGGCCAACTGCCCTACGGCAGACGCCAGTCCACCGGCTGCGCCCCCTGCCGCACCAACAGCTCGTTCGCCCGGCTGAACGGCCGCGAGCCGAAGAACCCGCTGCTCGCCGAGTACGGGCTCGGGTGCGCCGACTCGATCGCCGGGACGTCCCCCAGCAGCGGCCGCAGGTTACGGGCGTCGCGCCCCCACAGGATCGCCACCAGCGGACCGCCGCGCGCCACCAGCGCCCGGATCGCCTGCTCGGTGACCTCCTCCCAGCCCTTGCCCCGGTGCGCGGCGGGCTTGCGCGGCGCGGTGGTCAGGGCCCGGTTGAGCAGCAGCACGCCCTGGTTCGTCCACGGCGTGAGGTCCCCGTTGGACGGCTGTGGCAGACCGAGGTCGGTGCCGTACTCCTGGAAGATGTTGATCAGACTCGCCGGGATCGGACGCACCTCGGGCCCGACCGAGAAGCTCAGCCCGACGGCGTGCCCGGGGGTCGGGTACGGGTCCTGCCCGACGATCAGCACCCGCACGTCGGCGAGGGGCTGCTGGAACGCCCTCAGCACGTTCGGGCCGGAGGGCAGGTACGTACGGCCGGCGGCCAGTTCGGCGCGCAGGAAGTCGCCCATGGCGGCGACCCGTCCGGCGACGGGTTCCAGGGCGGCGGCCCAGCCGGGCTCGACGATCTCGTTCAGTGGACGCGGTGCCATGGGCGTCACCCTATCGGCCGATACCGACAGGGCGTCACCGTCGATGACCACCGCGAACGACCGTCCCACCGACCGCGAACGACCCGCCCCGGCGGCCCCCACCGGCCCTGGCTGCCCCCCGTCGGCCCCCGTCGGCCCCCGTCGGCCGATCAGCCCACCGGCCGCCCGCGCAGCACCACCAGCAGCGGGTCCGCGAGCACCCGGACGTCCGCCCGCGGATCCTCCCGGTACACCACGAAGTCGGCCGGCGCCCCCTCCGCCAGCCCCGGCCGCCCGAGCCACTCCCGCGCTCCCCAACTCGCCGCCGACAGCGCCTCGGCCGGGCTCAGCCCCGCCTTCACCAGTTCCGCCACCTCGTCCGCGACCAGCCCGTGGGCGAGCGAGCCGCCCGCGTCGGTGCCGACGAACACCGGGATGCCCGCGTCGTGCGCGGCGCCGACGGTGGCGTAGCGGCGCTCGTGCAGCCGCCGCATGTGCGCCGCCCAGGCCGGGAACTTGGCCTCCCCACCGGTCGCCAGCTCGGGGAAGGTGGCGATGTTGACCAGCGTCGGGACGATGGCCACCCCGCGCTCGGCGAAGGCCGGGATCAGCTCCTCGGTCAGCCCGGTGGCGTGCTCGACGCAGTCGATCCCCGCGGCCAGCAGGTCCGGCAGCGACTCGGCCGCGAAGCAGTGCGCGGTGACCCGGGCGCCCTCCTCGTGCGCCGCCGCGATCGCCTCGGCCAGTGCGTCGCCGGGCCAGCAGGCGGCGAGGTCGCCGCGGTCGCGGTCGATCCAGTCCCCGACCAGCTTCACCCAGCCGTCGCCGCGCCGGGCCTCGGCCCGCACGTACGCGGCGAGGTCGCCGGGCTCGATCTCGTGGGCGTAGTTGCGGATGTAGCGGCGGGTGCGGGCGATGTGCCGGCCGGCCCGGATGATCCGGGGCAGGTCCTCCCGCTCGTCGATCCAGCGGGTGTCGGCGGCCGAGCCGGCGTCACGGATCAGCAGGGTGCCGGCGTCACGGTCGGTGATCGCCTGCTTCTCGCTGGTCTCGGCGTCCACGGCGCCGTGGGCGTCCAGGCCGACGTGGCAGTGCGCGTCGACCAGTCCGGGCAGCACCCAGCCGGTGACCGTCCGGACGTCCCCGGCGGCCGGCGGGCGGGTGAAGCTCACCCGGCCGTCCACCACCCAGAGTTCGTCCCGGACCTCCTCCGGACCGACCAGCACCCGACCCCGGACGTGCAGCACCGCGCCTTCGCTCATGGCGGCACTCTACCGACGGGCGGGTTCCCTGTAAGGAGGACGAATGCGGCAGACTCGTTGCCGCACCCACCACCCGTCCGCGTGCGAAAGGCCCCGACACCGTGAGTCCCTTCCTCGACCTCCCCCCGCTCAGCGCCGCCGGGTTCGCCGCGATCGAGGACCAGGTGGCCGGGCTGCTGCACACCGACGCCGACGTCATCGTCACCCAGGGTGAGGCCCTGCTCCCGCTGGAGGCCGCGATCCGCGGCGCCGCGCACCCGGGCTCCACCGCGCTCAACATCGTCACCGGTCCGTACGGGCAGACCTTCGGCAACTGGCTGCGCTCCTGCGGGGCGACGGTCGTCGACCTCGCGGTGCCCTTCGACAGCGCGGTCACCGCCGCGCAGGTCGCCGAGGCCCTCGACCGCCACCCGGAGATCGACTTCGTCTCCCTGGTGCACGCCGAGGCCGCCACCGGCAACACCAACCCGGTCGCCGAGATCGCCACCGTGGTGCGCGGGCACGGCGCCCTGCTGATGCTCGACGCGGTCGCCTCGGTCGCCGCCGAGCCGCTGCTCACCGACGAGTGGGGCATCGACCTGTGCGTGATCGGCGGCCAGAAGGCGATGGGCGGCCCGGCCGGGGTCTCCGCCGTCTCCGTCTCGGAGCGCGCCTGGGAGCGGATCGCCGCCAACCCGGCCGCCCCGCGCCGCTCCTACCTCTCCCTGCTGGACTGGAAGGAGCGCTGGACGGACGCCGGACGCACCGTACTCCCGCACGCCCCGGCCCAGTTGGAGATGCTCGCACTCGGCGCCTGCCTGGACCGGATCACCGCCGACGGCCTGCCCGCCGTGATCGCCCGCCACCGCGCCGCCTCCGCCGCCACCAGGGCCGGCGCCCGGGCGCTCGGCACGCTCAGCCCGTACGTCCACCAGGACGCCCACGCGGCCCCGGTCGCCACCACCCTGCGCACCGCGGCCGGCCTGCACGCCGCCGAGCTGGCCGCCGCCCTCGACCCGGCGCTGCCGGTCCAGGCCGGTGGCGGGGCGCTGGCCGCGGAGATGCTGCGGGTCAACCACTACGGCCGGGCGGCCTCGCTGGAGACCGTCCGCGCCTGCCTGAGCGCCCTCGCCGGCGCGACCGGGGCCGACGCCGCCCCCGCCCTGGCCGCCGCCGAGACCGCCTGGGCGGCGACCGCCGGAGCGTAGGTCCGCCGGCCCACCCCGACGACGACCACCCCGACGGCGCCCACCCCGACGACGCCTGGCCCCGCCGCGCCACCGGGCGGCGGGGCCAACTGCCCCCCGCAAAACGGAAATCACGCCCCATAGCGCCCTCCCGGATCATCCCGGGCACTACGCCTGCAACCTTTCTCCACACTCGCGACATCAACGTGATGTGGACTCACATCGCTCTCGCATACCGAACCCCGCCGACGACGCGGCCCCCCGCCCCGCCCGGAGCAAGCCGCTCCGGCTGGCCCGCCACGGTGCGACCTTCCTCGGTGTGAGCGTCGTGTCCGGTGTCCTGCTGGCGGGCCTCGTCCTGCCGGCTGTCGGTGCCATGGGACTGACCGCCAAGGACACGGCGGAGAGCTTCCAGAACATTCCCGACGATTTCAAGACGCCACCGCTCACCCAGGCCACCCAGATCTTCGACGCCAAGGGCGGGCTGATCGCCAAGGTCTACGAGCGCGACCGCACCGTCCTCACCGCCGACCAGATGTCGCCGTTCATGCGGAAGGCCCAGGTCGACATCGAGGACGCCCGGTTCTACGAGCACGGCGCCGTCGACCTCAAGGGCATCGTGCGCGCGCTCGGCAAGAACGCCGAGAGCGGCACCACCGCCCAGGGCGCCTCCACCCTGACCCAGCAGTACGTGAAGAACGTCAACGTGGAGAAGGCCGGCGACGACAAGGACGCGGTCAAGGAGGCCCAGCGCAAGACCCTGGGCCGCAAGATCCAGGAACTCAAGGTCGCGATCAAGCTGGAGGAGGAACTGCCCAAGGAGCAGATCCTCACCAACTACCTCAACATCACCTTCTACGGGAACGGCGCCTACGGCGTGGAGGCCGCGTCCCAGCGCTACTTCAGCAAGAGCAACAAGGACCTGACCATCGCCGAGGCCGCCACCCTGGCCGGGCTGGTCCAGAACCCGGCGCAGTACGACCCCAGGCTGCACCCGGTGGCCGCCCAGAAGCGCCGGGACACCGTCATCGACAAGATGCTGGAGAACAAGCACATCACCGCCGACCAGGCGAAGGAGGCGAAGGCCGCCCCGCTGGGTCTGAAGTACAAGGACCCGCAGAACGGCTGCATCACCGCCAAGGCGGGCATGGGCTTCTTCTGCGACTACGTCCGCCACGTGGTCAAGCAGGACCCGGCCTTCGGCAAGAGCGGCGAGGACCGCAAGGCCTTCTGGGACAAGGGCGGCCTGAACATCTACACCACCCTGGACCCGGACAAGCAGGCCGCCGCCCAGAACGCGGTGAGCAGCAACGTGAGGGTCACCGACACCGTCTCCGCCGCCGCGAGCATGGTCGAGCCCGGCACCGGCAAGATCCTCGCCATGGCCCAGACCCGGCCCTACGGCCTGGACACGACCAAGAACCAGACCATGGTCAACCTCAACGTCGACCTGGCGATGGGCGGCGGCACCGGCTTCCAGCCCGGATCCACGTTCAAGCCGATCGTCGCGGCCGCGGCCCTGGAGGCCGGCCTGCCGCCGACCCAGGAGTACTCCGCCCCGAACTCGATGCCGTACCCGAACATGAAGACCTGCGAGGGGACGTGGCGCAACGACGCCCGGCCCAAGACGGTGGTGCCCAACGAGTCCGCGAGCGAGAAGGGCCCGTACCAGCTGAAGCAGGCGATGGCCCTCTCCGTCAACACCTACTTCGTGCAGATGGAGCAGGAGATCGGCCTCTGCGCGGTCAAGCAGATGGCCAACAAGGTCGGCATCACCGCCAAGGCCAGCGGCAAGCCGCTGGAGGAGGTGCCCGCGATGGCCCTGGGCGTCGAGGAGATGAGCCCGCTGACCATGGCGAACGTCTACGCGACCTTCGCCGCCGAGGGCACCCACTGCGACCCGCTCGCGATCAGCCGGATCACCACCGTGGACGGCAAGGACGTGCCCGTCCCGGCCGGCCACTGCGAGAAGGCGTTCTCCGAGGACACGGCGCGGGCGATGAACACCGTCCTGAACGGCGTGACCAAGGACGGCGGCACCGGCTCGGCGCTCCACCTGGACGACAACCGGCAGATCGCCGGCAAGACCGGCACTTCGGACCACAAGAAGGCCGCCTGGTTCAGCGGCTACACCCCCCAGCTCGCCACCTCCATCTGGCTGGGCGGCCCGGCCGGCGGCGTGGAGATGCGCAACATCACCATCAACGGCAGCTACCACACCGAGGTGTTCGGCGCCGACGGCCCCGGCCCGATCTGGCGGGACGCCATGAACGACGCCCTGAAGGGCACGCCCAAGAAGTCCATGCCGATGACCGACATCCCCGACCCGGCGCCCAAGCCCGACCCGAACAACACCGCGACGGGCAGCGGCAGCAACCCGCCGACCAACGCCCCGTCCGACCAGCAGCACTGACGCACAGCACTCCGCCCCGCCGAGCCGGTGCTCGACGGGGCGGAGTGCTGCTCGGCGCGAGGCGGTTGCTCAGTGCCCGCCCGCGTCCACCACCTCGACACCGCGGATGTTGCGCTCGATCTCCTCGGCCGGCAGCGCCACCGCCAGCGCCCAGTAGTAGACGACCAGCGAGAACAGCACCACCACCGCGATGTCCCACCACAGCGGCAGGTTCCCCTGGGCGCCCACGCCGAAGGTGCCCTGCCAGGAGATGATCCCCATCCCGACCAGGTAGACCGGCAGCCACTGCCCGGCCTTGAAGTCCATCCGCGGCGCGTTCGGCACCCCCTTCGAGGCGGCGTACGCGGAGTACCCGCCGAGCAGCAGGTACCCGATGATGATCGCCAGGCCCAGCCGCCACAGGGTGTCCCAGCCGGACCAGTAGATGACCAGGCTCGCCACCGCGAAGGCGATCGGCGAGAGGACCGAGCCGCCGGGCAGGTGGTACGAACGCTCCATCCCCGGCAGCCGCTTGCGCAGCACGCCGAAGGCCAGCGGGGCGCCCGCGTACATCAGCACCACGGCCGAGGTGATGAAGCCGACCAGCCGCTGCCAGCTCGGGAACGGCAGGAAGCAGAGCACCCCGGCGACCCAGGCGATGATCAGCCCCAGCCAGGGCACCGCGTTGCGGTCGGTGTACTGCAGGGCCTGCGGCGCGTAGCCGTTGCGGCTCAGGCCGTAGGTGACGCGGGAGCTGGAGGTGATGTAGACCAGCCCGGTACCGGCCGGGGAGATCACCGCGTCGATGAACAGGACGGTGGCCAGCCAGCCCAGGCCGATCAGGGTCGCCAGACCGGCGAAGGGCCCGCTGATGCCCGGGTAGGTGAGCTTGCTCCAGCCACCGGCGACGGTCTCCGGCGGCAGCGCGCCGATGAACACCACCTGGAGCATCAGGTAGACGACCGTGCCGATGACCACCGAGCCGAGCACCGCCCGGGGGATGTCCCGGCGGGGGTTTCGGCTCTCCCCCGCCCACTGGATGGCCTGCTCGAAGCCGAGCAACGCGAAGATCACCCCGCTGGTGCTGATCGCCGCCAGCACGCCCTTGGCGCCGTCCGGCGCGAAGCCGTGGACGTCGAAGTTGGAGCCGTGGAACTCGGTGAGGCCGAAGGCGAAGATGGTCAGGACCGGAATGGCGACCTTCCACACGGTGGCCGCGCTGTTGGTGTGGGCGAGCAGCCGGACGCCGAGGAAGTTGATCGCCACGAACACCCCGAGCAGGACAGCCGCGACGACGAAGCCGGAGCCGGTCAGGGTCAGGTCCTTGTTCAGCAGACCGTCCGCCCAGCTCCAGTGCTGGGCGTAGTTGATCATCGCCTGCACCTCGATCGGCGCGATCGTCGCGGCCTGCAGCCAGGTGAACCAGCCGAAGGACATCCCCGCGAAGCCGCCGAAGGCGTAGTGCGGGTAGCGGGCGGTGCCGCCCGCTACCGGGAACAGCCCGCCCAGCTCGGCGTGGATCAGCGCCAGCAGGATGATCGCCACCGCACCGATGCCCCAGGACACGATGGCGGCCGGGCCCGCCGCCACCGCCGCCTTCTGCGCCCCGAACAGCCAGCCCGAGCCGATGATCGCGCCGACCGAGGCCCAGAGCAGCCCGGCGAGGCCCACCTCCCGCTTGAGCCCGCTGTGCCCTGCGGTGGGCGGACTCGTGTTCGTACTGTGAGCCATGCGCGGCCACCTCTCGTGTCAGGGGAAATCCACCCCGACAGTGCCGCAGCCCCGCCTGCTCACCGCCCCCCGAAACACCCCCTGACCTGCACCCTCACCCAAATGGTCGGCAGAGGTGAGACCACACGGGCCCGCCCCGGGAACCCCCGGGACGGGCCCGTCGACGGTTGGGCCCGGACCGCGCCGAACCTGTCGGACGGTCCGGACGTACGAGCCGCTCCACCATGACCTCCCGGCCGCCGGTGACTCGCCGCAGGCAACCCTCGTCACAGTTCCCGCAGCGTTCACCCGCCCGGCACGCGCTCCTCACCGGGAGCAGGCAAGCTCCCGCCCAGCGGGTGAAGTTGGCTATACAACTTCACCCCGAGGAGCCCGCCGAGGAGGAACCCCCGTGACCGAGCAACCGCCGCCCTACTGGCTGCGCGACAACTGCCCCTGCACCGACTGCCGGGACCCGCACAACGGCCAGAAGCTGTTCCAGATCGGCGACCTGCCGGCGGATCTCACCATCGCCGCGCAGTGCGAGCCGGACGGCAGCCTGGAGGTGCTCTGGTCGGACGGGCACCGCTCCCGCTACCCGCTCGCCTGGCTGCGCGAGGAGGCCGAGGGCGACGGCCGCACCGAGCGGGACAAGCGGCTCTGGGCGGCCGCCGACTTCGCCCGGGGCATCCCCGAGGCCGAGTGGGAGGCCTACCTCGTCGACCCCGCCGAACAGGCGGCGGTGCTGGGAGCCGTCCGCCGCAGCGGCTTCGCGGTGCTGCGCGGGGTGCCGGCCGTGGAACGCCAGGTGCTGCGGGTGGCCGAGAGCTTCGGGCACGTGCGGGTCACCAACTACGGCGAGCTGTTCGACGTCCGGGTCGAGCCCGCCCCGAACAACCTCGCGTTCACGGACAAGGCCATCGCCCCGCACACCGACAACCCGTACCGGGACCCGGTGCCCACCCTCCAACTGCTGCACTGCCTGGAGAACTCGGCCACCGGCGGCGACTCCGGCCTCGTCGACGGATTCAAGGCGGCGGCCCTGCTGCGGGACGAGTCCCCCAAGGACTTCGCCACCCTCACCCGTACCCCCGTCCCCTTCGTCTTCCGCGACCGCCGCACCGACCTGCGCGCCGACCGCCCGCTGATCGACGTGGACCCACGGGGAAGGATCCGCGAGGTCAGGTTCAACAACCGCTCGATCGGCACCTTGCGGGGAAGCGACCGTGAGGCCTTCTACGCCGCCTACCGCCGCTTCGCCGCGATCACCCTTCGCCCCGAGTTGCAGCTCACCTTCCGCCTGGACCCCGGCGACTGCCTGATCTTCGACAACACCCGTCTGCTGCACGCCCGTACCGCCTTCGAGCAGGACGGCCGACGCCACCTCCAGGGCTGCTACGCGGACCTCGACTCACTGGCGAGCACCCTCGCCGTGCTGCACCGCCGCGCCGCCGCCCTGGACGAGCTGGCCGAGCTGTTCGCGGGCGAGGGCGCCGGGGAGTACCTGGGCGAGGCGGTCACCATGGCCGAGCACATGCTGCAGGCCGCGACCGCCGCCGAGGCGGCCGGGGCGCCGGACCACCTGGTCGCCGCCGCCCTGCTGCACGACGTCGGCCACTTCCAAGGCGGGCTGCACGGAAGGGATCTGATGTCGGGTCAGGACAATCGGCACAGCCACAGCGGCGCCGACTGGCTGGCCCGCTGGTTCGGCCCGGAGGTCACCGAGCCGGTCCGGCTGCACGTCGCCGCCAAGCGCTACCTGTGCGCCGTCGAACCCGGCTACCGCGCCGGGCTCTCCGAGGCCTCCGAGTACACCCTCACCGTCCAGGGCGGCCCGATGGACGCCGACGAGGCCGCCGCGTTCGCCGAACTCCCGGGCGCCGTCGACGCGGTGGCCGTCCGCCGGTGGGACGAGCAGGCCAAGGAGCCCGACGCGAAGACGCCGGACTTCGAGCACTACCGATCGCTGCTCGCCTCCCTCATGCGCTGAGGAGCGGAGCGCGCCCGGGAGCGGCGAACCTCAGTCCAGCTCCCGGGCATGCCGCGAAAGCGCCGACGTGGCCAGCGAGTTGTGCACGCTGAACGCCACCGTCCCGGGCAGGTAGCGGTCCTGGGACCACTCCACCGGGGTGCCGGTCGGGTCGGTGGTCCGCCGCCGCTCGCGCAGCAGCGGGCCGCCCCGGCGGCAGCCGAGCAGCCGGGCGTCCTCCGCGTTGGCGGCGACGATGTCGATGGTGTGGTCGGCGTCGGTGAACAGGATGCCGTGCTCGCGCAGCACCTCGGTGTGCGAGACCACGTCCGGCGGCAGCTCGGCGACGATCTCGCCGACCCGCGGCGGGTAGATGGTGCGCTCGACCATCACCGGAGTGCCGGACAGGGTGCGCAGCCGGACGGTGACGTACACCTCCGCGCCCGGCTCCAGACGCAGTTGCTCGCGCTCGGCGGCGTCGGCCGGGCGGCGCACCAGGGAGTCCAGGATGCCGCCGGGCTCCTCGCCCATCGAGTACGCCCAGTGGGTGAAGCTGAGCAGTTCGGAGAAGCTCTGCACCCGGGCTCCGCCGAGCACCACCCGCCGGGTGCCGCGGCGGGAGGTGACCAGCCCGTCCGAGCGCAGCACGGCGAGTGCCTGGCGGACGGTGCCGCGGGAGACCCCGTACTGCTCGGCCAGCGCGCCCTCGGCGGGCAGCCGGCCCGCCTCGCCGAACGCGCCGGTGGTGATGGCCTCGCGCAGGTCGGCGGCCACCTTGCGGTACAGGGCTCCGGCCTCGCGCTCCACGGGGCGCCCGGGCTCTACTGCCACGTCACTCAATTGTCCCTCCAGGGGCGGTATCCTGCGCAGCCGTGCCGGCGCGGACAGCCCGACCCTATCCCGCTGCGCAGTTCGAGCATCGCACCGAACGGATCACGCTCCGATGGCCGGATTCCACCGTTCCCGCAGCCGACCCCGACGCTGGGCCGTCCGTTCACCTTCCCGTCACCGGACTCCGGGTTACTTACCCCCGTCAGCGAAGTTGGCTAGTCAACTCGGACGGTTCCGAACGGATACCGGACGAACCCGGCAAGGACCCCTGACGGACGCCGGACGGATCCGCGCCACGGCCACTCGCACGATCGATCCCCCGATCGGACACCACTCCCGTGCAGCACCCCCTTCGCAGTACACCCGATCAGGAGACTGACCCGTGTCCGTGCACCGTGCCCGCTCCGCCGCCTTCGCGGCCGCTCTGACCGCCGCCGCGCTCTCCCTCACCGCCTGCGGTTCCGCCGGCTCGTCGTCCGCCAAGGCCGGCAGCAACGACCTCGCGGGTGGCAAGAGCGCCAAGACCGCCACCTCGGTCGCCGACTTCGGCGGCATGGACGGCCTGGTCGCCGCCGCCAAGAAGGAGGGCAAGCTGCACGTCATCACCCTGCCGCGCGACTGGGCGAACTACGGCAAGCTGATGGACGACTTCAAGGCGAAGTACGGCATCGACATCGAGGACGAGAACCCGGACGGCTCCAGCCAGGACGAGATCAACGCGATCACCTCCCGCAAGGGCCAGGACCGCGCCCCCGACGTCGTCGACCTTGGCTCCGCCTTCGCGATCAGCGCCGGCAAGCAGGGCCTGCTCGCCCCGTACAAGGTGACCGACTTCGACAAGATCCCGGCCACCATGAAGGACGCCAACGGTCTGAGCTACAACGACTACGGCGGCTACATGTCGATCGGCTGCGACGCCAAGAAGGTGTCCGTCTGCCCGAAGACCTTCGCCGACCTGCTGAAGCCCGACTACAAGGGCATGGTCGCCCTGAACGGCAACCCGACCAAGGCCGGTGCCGCCTTCGGCGCCGTCTACGCGGCCGCGCTCGCCAACGGCGGCTCGCTGGACAACATCCAGCCCGGCATCGACTTCTTCGGCAAGGTCAAGCAGGCCGGCAACTTCAACCCGGTCGAGGTCACCCCGGCGACCATCGAGAAGGGCGAGACCCCGATCTCGATCGACTGGTCGTACCTGAACGCCGGCTACAGCGACAAGTTCAAGGACAAGGGCATCGACTGGCAGGTGGCCATCCCCTCGGACGGCTCCTACGCCCAGTACTACAACCAGGCGATCAACAAGGACGCTCCGCACCCGGCCGCCGCGCGCCTGTGGCAGGAGTACCTCTACAGCGCCCAGGGCCAGAACGGCTTCCTCGGCGGCTACGCCACCCCCGCCCTGTTCGACGCCATGAAGACCGCCGGCACCCTGGACGCGACCGCCGCCGCCAAGCTGCCGACCGTCGAGAAGCCCTTCACCACCTTCCCGACCCAGGACCAGACGGACGCGGCCAAGAAGACCGTGACCGAGAACTGGGCCAAGGCGATCGCGGGCTGACCTGAGATGACCACGGCTCCCACCCCGGTGCCGGCCGACGCCTCCGCCGCCCAGAGCGGCGGGGGCACCCCCGGCCCCGTCACCGCCTCCCCCACCATCGCCACGGCCGCCCCGGCCAAGGCCCCCCGCCGGGCCGGCGGCAGCCGCGCCTGGCTCGCCGCCCTCCCCCTGATCCTCTTCTTCGTGATCGGCTTCGGCCTGCCGGCCGTCGCGATCGCCATCGGTGCGTTCACCACCTCCTCGGACGCCCCCGACGGCGGCGGAACCTTCACCACCGACAACCTCACCGGCTCGCTCCAGGGCGCCTACTGGACGGCCCTGTGGGGCAGCGTGAAGCTCTCCCTGCTGACCGCGCTGATCGCCACCGTGGTCGGCCTGCCGCTGGCCCAGGCCGTGGCGACCTCCCGGTTCCGCGCCTTCCGCGAGGCCGTGATGTCCGCCTCCGGCGTGCTCGCCAACTTCGGCGGCGTGCCGCTGGCCTTCATGTTCGTCGCCACCCTCGGCAACGCCGGCGAGGTCACCAGGAAGTTCGGCCTGACCAAGCACGGCTGGAACCTCTACACCTTCACCGGCCTGTCCGTGGTGTACCTGTACTTCCTCGTCCCGCTGATGGTCATCACCATCACGCCCGCCCTGGAGGGCCTCAAGACCCAGTGGCGCGAGGCCGCGTACAACAACGGCGCCACCGGACTCCAGTACTGGCGGCACGTGGCCCTGCCGGTCCTGCTGCCCTCGCTGCTCGGCGGCTTCGTGCTGCTGTTCGGCGCCTCGTTCGCCGCGTACGCCACCGCCGAGGCCATGGTGGGCAGTTCGGTGCCGCTGATCTCGATGCAGATCGGCGACGCGCTGTCCGGCAACGTCCTGGTCGGCCAGGGCAACCTCGCCCTCGCCCTCGGCCTCGACATGATCGTGGTCGCCTGCCTGGTGATGGCCGTGTACCTGCCCCTTCAGCGCCGGAGTGCCAAGTGGCTCGCCTGATCGATCGCATCCGTTTCGGCCGCGGCCTGGTCCTGCTGATCTGCGGGATCTACTTCGCGGTGCCGATGGCCGCCTCGCTGTGGTTCAGCGTCGACGACAACAAGGGCGGCACCACCTTCCGCGCCTACACCGAGCTGCTGAACGCACCCGGCTTCACCGACAGCCTGGTGCTCAGCCTGGAACTGGCCGCCGTCACCGTGGTGGTGCTGCTGCTCCTGCTCGTCCCGGCCGTGCTCGCCGCCCGGCTCGGCGCACCGAAGCTGCGCCCGGTGATCGAGGTCATGTGCTCGATGCCGCTGGTCGTCCCGGTCGTCGCCCTCACCACCGGCATCATCGGCGTGCTGCGCTGGGGCCCGGACTACCTCCAGGACACCCCGCTGTTCCAGACCATCGTGGCCATCCAGGACCCGGACTTCCCGATCGTCCTGATCATCGCGTACGTGCTGATGGCCCTGCCGTTCGCCTACCGGGCCATCGACGGCGGACTGCGCGGCGTGGACGTGGTCACCCTGGTCGAGGCCGCCCGCAACTGCGGGGCCGGCTGGCTGCGCGCGGTGTTCACCGTCGTCCTGCCGAACCTGCGCAGCTCGCTGCTGAACGCCGCCGTCCTCACCGTCGCCCTGGTGCTCGGCGAGTTCACCACCGCCTCCATCCTCGGCTTCAGCCCCTTCTCGGTGTGGATCAACTCCAACGGCAAGAGCGACGGCCAGATGTCCGTCGCGGTGTCGATGCTCAGCCTGCTGATCGTCTGGCTCGTCCTGCTGCTGATGTCCGCCGTCGGCCGCGGCCGCAAGGCCGCCCGGTCCTGAACCACCCCACGTTCTCCAGGAGTTACCAGCCATGACCACGGCCACCGCCACCGCCTCCCGGGCCGCGACCGCCAACGGCGGCGCCACCGTCGAGTTCCGCTCGCTGCGCCGCGCGTTCGGCGCCACCACCGCCCTCGACGGCCTGGACCTCACCGTCCGGCCCGGTGAACTGCTCGCCCTGCTCGGCCCGTCCGGCTGCGGCAAGACCACCGCGCTGCGCATCCTGGCCGGCTTCGAGCAGCACGACTCCGGCGAGGTGCTGGTCGACGGCCAGGACATCACCTCGATCCCCGCCCACAAGCGCGACGCGGGCATGGTGTTCCAGTCGTACAGCCTCTTCCCGCACCTGACGGCGCTGGACAACGTCGCCTTCGGACTGCGGATGCGCGGCACCGGCAAGGCCGAGCGCCGCAAGCGCGCCGGGGAGCTGCTGGAGCTGGTCGGCCTGCCGCACCGCGCCGAGCACTACCCGCACCAGATGTCCGGCGGCCAGCAGCAGCGCATCGCGCTGGCCCGCGCGCTCGCCCTCCAGCCGCGCGTGCTGCTGCTCGACGAGCCGCTGTCCGCGCTGGACGCCAAGGTCCGCCTCCAGCTGCGCGAGGAGATCCGCCGGCTCCAGCAGGAGCTGGGCATCACCACCCTGTTCGTCACCCACGACCAGGAGGAGGCGCTGTCCCTGGCCGACCGGGTCGCGGTGCTGCGGGCCGGGAAGCTGGAGCAGTGCGCCACCCCGTCCGAGCTGTACGGCCGGCCGGCCACCGCCTTCGTCGCCGAGTTCGTCGGCACCATGAGCCGCATCCCGTGCACCCGCACCTCGGAGGGCGTCGAGGTGCTCGGCCGCCGGCACGCTGTGGACGGCGAGACTCCGGCCGACGGCGAGCTGCAGGTGCTGGTCCGCCCGGAGAACGTCCACCTCACCCCGGCCGAGAACGGCCCGGCCCTGGTGGTCACCGCGTCCTTCCTGGGCGCCGTCACCCGGCTCACCGTCCGCCTGGACGACGGCACCGAGGTCAAGGCCGACCTGCCCACCGAGGCCGCCGCCGCTCTCCCGGCCGGCTCGCGCGCCGAGCTCACGCTGCCGGAGCGCCCGGTCCTGGTGGACCGCCGCGCCGCCTGAGCAGGCCGTCTGGGATCCTGTACCGCCGCCGGACCCATCGAAGAATCACCGAAGAATCACCGAAGGTACCGCCATGCCTGAAACCGTCCCGTCCGAACCCGCCCTGCCGGACTCCGTCCTGCCCGCCGCCGTCCTCTTCGACATGGACGGCACCCTGGTCGACACCGAGCAGCTCTGGTGGAAGGCCGCCGCCGAACTCGCCGAGGAGCTGGACCACCCGCTCACCGACCAGGACGCCCCCGAGGTGCTCGGCCAGGCCGTCGAGCACACCGCCGCCCATCTGCACCGGGTCAGCGGCACCAGCCGCCCCGAGGCCGAACTCGCCGCTCGGCTGGGCGACTCCTTCGCCGCCAAGGTCGCCGCCGAGACGGTGCCCCGCCCCGGCGCGCT
Organism: Kitasatospora sp. NPDC036934; assembly: GCF_055608425.1. Lineage (NCBI taxonomy): Bacteria > Bacillati > Actinomycetota > Actinomycetes > Kitasatosporales > Streptomycetaceae > Kitasatospora > Kitasatospora sp. NPDC036934. The sequence continues at coordinate 106,034 of NZ_JBVJQR010000005.1, forward strand.
CGCCCTGCTGGCCGCCCTGCGCGGGGCCCGGGTGCCCACCGCGCTGGTCTCCGCCTCCCCGCGCCTGGTGGTGGACCTCGTCCTCTCGTCCATCGGCCGCGACTGGTTCGCCGTCACCCTGGCCGCCGAGGACACTCCCCGCACCAAGCCCGCACCGGACCCGTACCTGGCCGCCGCCGAGCGGCTCGGCCTCGATCCGGCCGCCTGCGTCGCCGTCGAGGACACTCCGACCGGGGTCGCCTCCGCCGCCGCGGCCGGCTGCGCGGTGCTCGCCGTGCCGTCCACCGCCGTGCCGATGCCCGAGGGCGACCGGATCACCCCGCTGGACAGCCTGGAGCGGGTCGACCTCGCGCTGCTCGGGAAGCTCTGCGCCGCCCCGGCCGGTTGACGGCGACATGCCCTACGTTCTGCTCACCCTCGCCATCCTGAGCGAGGTCTGCGCCACCAGCTGCCTCAAACTCACCGAGGGGTTCACCCGCCTCTGGCCCAGCCTCGGGGTGGGGATCGGCTACGCGCTGTCCTTCTACCTGCTCGGCCGCGCGCTCAAGCACATCCCGGTCTCGGTCGCCTACGCGGTCTGGTCCGGAGCCGGCACCGCGGCCGTCGCCGGGATCGGCGTGGTCGCCTTCGGCGAGTCACTGGGGAAGCTGCAGATCCTGGGAATCGCGCTGATCATCGTCGGGGTGGTCGTCCTCAACCTCAAGGGCGGCCACTGACAGTCGGTCAGTTCACCTGCCCCCGGGCCGGGTCGGAGCATCGGAAACCCCGGCGCCCCGCCCCGGCCCGTTCGCTACCGTGTTCCCATGACCGATCCCAGGCCCCACCACTACCGTTTCGTGCACCGCTCGCTCTCCCACCAACTCCTGGAACTGGGACCGCTGGTGACCACCCCGCCCCCCGACGGCCACCAGCTGCTGCCCGAGCTCGTCCGACTCTGGGACAGCGTCGGCGAGACCGTCCCGCCCGAGGACCGGCTGCCCAGCCACGGCCTCGACTGCCGCCACCTCGAAGCCGACGGCCACCGCCTGCTCCTGGTCACCCTGCCCACCCCGGCCGGCTCCACCGAGGCCTACTTCGCCGCCGCCATCCTCCCCAGGGGCGCCAAGGCCGTCCGCTACCTCACCCTGGAACACGCGATCAACCCCTTCGACGGCACCCCCGGCACCGTCCTCGGCGAGTGGACCAGCCAGGGCCACCTCAACCACGGCCAGGGACCCTCCCCGGTCGACGAACTCTTCGTCGCAGCCGTCATCGAGCTGACCGCCCCCAAGAAGCGCCCCTTCTGGCGCCGCTGACCCAACCCACCCCCGGACACGTGACCCATCTCACGCCATCCCACTGAAACCCCGTCGTCCGTCCTTCCGTCCTGTTCTTCGCACCTTTTCCGATGAACGGACAGTACGGGGGGCGACGCCGTGGGTGATGACGCAGCGAAAGCCGGCGGTCCGGAGTTCAAGATCCGCCCGGGTGAGCTGAAGGACGCCGCACCGACCTTCTAGAACCAGAGCAAGGCGCTCAAGGAGGCGCTCGACAAGCTGAAGCAGAGCCTCACCGCGGCCGGCAGCCCCTGGGGCGGCGACAAACAGGGCAACGAGTTCGCGGCGGCCTACAACACCCCGCACGACATGATGCTCGCCAAGCTCGACATCCTGGTCCAGGGGCTCACCGGCATCCACGACGGCCTGGCCGCCCACGCCGACAACCATGTCGCCGCGGACGACAAGGCTCGAAAGGACCTCACCTCATGACCGGCGGCCCGTTCCGGAAGGGGGCGGCCCATGGGTGAGTCCACGGTCGCCAAGGCCGTTCGAAAGCTCACCGGCATGTGGTGGCCGGACGCCGACCCCGACAAACTCCGCACGGTCGCCGACGCCTGGGACGCGATGGCCACCGCCCTCGACAACGTCACCGTCCCCACCAACCAGGCGGCAGCCGCCATCGTCGCCAACAACCACGGCCCCGCCATCGACGCCTTCGGCGCGTTCTGGGCCCGCTTCTACGGCGGCAAGGACAGTGCGGGCAAGGGCAAGGGCTGGCTCCCCGAAGCCGCCGACGTCTGCCGCAGCCTCGCCAAGGCGCTGCGCGACTTCGCCCACGAGGTCGACAAGGCGATCAAGAAGCTGGAGGAGGAGGCCGCGATCGTCGGCGGCACCCTGGTCGTCGGCACTGCCCTGGCCCTCTTCACCGCCGGCATCTCCGAAGCCGCCGCCGGAGGCGCCGCCGCCGCCATCGTCGCCACCGCGGCCGGCCTGGGCGTGACCGTCTCCGAGGCCATCGCCACCATCGCCGCCACGGTTCTCGTCGGCGCCGCCTTCGGCGCCGTCGAGGCCATCACCGTGGACCTCGCCGTCGCCCAGCCCATCCGCGTCGAGTTCTTCGACGACGGCGGCTACAGCTTCGACGAAGCCGTCGACTCCGCCAAGACCGGCGGCATCATGGGCGGCGCCGGGTCCGGCCTCGGCTCCGGCGCCCGCGTCCTCTCCACCACCGCCGAGGTCTCCGACAGCGCCTCCGTCGCCCTCGCCACCGCTGGAAAGGTCGCCAGCGCCGCAGATACCGTTCCTGGCCGCATGGTCGCCGGCGCCGGCCTCACCTGGGGCTACGACGCCGCCTTCCAGACCGGCCCGGTCATGCCTCTGGACGTCGTCCTCGGCGGAGTCGGCGCTGGAGCCGGCCCGAGCGGCAAGGGAGTCGACACCGTCAAACGTATCGCCGATCTCAGCGGCGAGGGCCACGCCCCGGGCCGCCATGTCAAGGCCGACGACACCGCCCTCCAAACCCGGCTGGGCACCACGATCACCAACCCGGACGGGTCTCCCAAGATCTACACCCATGCCTCGAGCAACGCCGGCCACGTCAAATCCAAAGACCACATCGACCCGCTGACCGGCACCACGGTAGACGGTGAGAACGGCGGTGTGCACAAGTGCGGCCCCTACGCGACGCGGTACGACGATCCGGCGGATCTGGTCACGGTCGATAAATACATGCGGAAGTACATCAGGGAGAACGGGCGCCCACACAACAGCGCGGTCCCCATCGACGATATCCTCGGCCCCGAGGGACACAAACGCTTCACCGGTTTCTACAAGGATCCACAGGATCCGAGCCGCTACCTGCCGGTCGACTTCGAGGGCGGGGAAATCGCCACCTTCTACGAAGTCGGTGCAGATGGAAAGTGGCATCTGATCACCTCATACGCCAACCCGGCACCGGGAAAGCACCCGTAAGGACATCATGGAGTCTGAACTCGCCGGATTCATGCGGCAGTATCTCAACGTCGAGATGGCCTACTCCTACATGGAGCGCTTGAAGACAACCATCAACAGATCGAACCCCGTATGGGGCGAGGACCTGCAGAAATGGTTCACGCAGCTCTTCGCGGAGCGGGATCTCACCCGGGGCGAATACTGCGAACTCACCTGGGTCGAGTTCGAGACCGACGAGGAAATGTACGCGTATCTGGAGAAGGTTCATGCGTACCTCCTCCTGGGCTCCGAAGAAGTCCCGATCCCACCTGACTGACGATCCGACACGCCACTGGGCGGGCGTCACGCAGTCCGCGTGACGCCCGCCCATCTGGCTGCTTGCCTGATCATGGTGATCAATCGGTCATGGCTTGCGGCCGTGCCCATCAGACCGGTCCAGGCCTCATCGTAGATTCGAACGCGCTGCTACTCGTCTATCACGGTCGCCGAACCGAGCGCTCCGAGTCGACCTCCTCCTGAGGCCGGCGCGCGTGCCGCAGCAACTCCCACATGTACGCCTCGGTTTGCAGCAGCCCGGGAACGAACTCCGATTCGTACGTCCGCACCTGCGATGCCGCGCCCTCAAGTCCCCGGTGCGCCTTCGTCACCAGCGCGTACGCGGCGAGCAGTTCGGTCTCCTCGGCGCTCGCGCCGGGCACCCCGCCCTCGGGCCGTCGGAATCCGGGCGTACGCTTCCAGCCCGTCGTACCGGGAAGCGGGGGAAACCATGGCAGGGGAAACGAGTAGGCGCACGGCGGTCGCGCTGACGGTCGGGCTGGTGGCGGCGGTGCCGGCCGGGACGGTCGGGTTGGTGGCGGTGAGCACGTACGTGGGCTTCGGCAGCGCGGTGTTGCTCGGGCTGGTGATCGGGGTCGCCTGGGTCGTGGGTGTGGTCCGGCTGCTCGGGGCGGGGGCGGGCTGTTGGATGGCGGTGCTCGGCGCCGTCCTGTGGCTGCTGGCGCTGGGGTCGGTGGACTTCGCCCGGGATTCGGTGATCCTCAGTACCTCCGGGGTGACCACCACCGCCCGGGTCACGGCGGCGCACGACTTCCCCCAGGGCAAGCATCCGGACTCGACGTACGACCTCGTGGACGGGAACGGCGTGCCGATCCCGGACGGCACGGTGTTCGCGGGTCTGCGTTCGCACGCGGTCGGCGACCGGCTGACCGTACGGTACGACCCCGGGGGCATCGCGGAAGCGCGCCTGCCGGAGAAGGTGGACTTCCCGAGGGACCTGGCCGTCGCGCTCGGCCTCAACGCCTTCCTGATGGCCGGCACCGCCGGTCTCGGTGTGGCGGTGGTCCGCAACGGCCGCCCGCGCCGGGTGCCGCGGCGCCGAGGGGGCGAGATCGGGAGGACGGGCCCGCTGAACGCCGGGCGCTGAGCTATCGCTCCCGCACGACCCGCGCCCGCAGGTAGTTGCGCCGCCCGAAGTTGGGCTCGTCCACCGCCGTCAGGTCCTCGACCTGGAAGCGGTAGAGCGCAGCCGCCCCGCCGCCGGTGAGGTACTGCCGCCGGGTGTCCTCGTCCTGGGCGAAGGCCGGGTAGCGCCCCTGGTAGGCCGCGAGGGCGGCCTCCGCCTGCCGCCCCCAGGCCTCGCTCGCGCTGCCGGTCAGCTGGAGTCCGCGCAGTTGTTCGCCGAAGGCGGGCGGCGGAAGGAAGACGGTGGCGGCGGCCCGGGCCTCCTCGGTGAGGTGGTGGCTGTGCCGGGTGGAGCGCTCGCTGACGAAGTACAGGACGAGGTCATCGTCGTAGGCGAAGAAGGCCAGGTTGGCGTGCGGCCCGTGTTCGTGGCCGGCGGTGGCGAGGGTGAGCACCATGGCTTCGGCCAGCAGGCCTTCGACGCCCTTGTGCAGCAGGTCGCCCGGCCAGTCCCCCTGCGTGATGTCGAGTCGGTACGGCATTCGGCACTCCCTCCACTGGCGCCCGGTGCCTTCGCGCCCCGGGCACGACTGAGCCGGGCGGGCGCCCCCGTCAAGGGCACCGCGCCCGGCTCACATGCTCCACCGCCGTCCGAAACCGGACAAGGGGCGGGCCGCTCGGGAATCGGTACTACTGCACCCGGTCCTACCGCGCCCGGTGCGAGGGGTACCCGCGGGTCACCACCGGCAGCGTGCCGGGCCCGAGCAGCGGGCGCAGCGCGCCGGAGCGCATCTTGTCGACCAGCGGCCCGCAGCGGCCGGCGAGCGGTGCCAGCAGCAGGGCGACCAGGGTGCCGACGAGGGCGCCGACCGCGACGTCGTGGGGGTAGTGCACGCCGACCCAGACCCGGGAGGCCGCCATCAGCACGGCGAAGACGGTCGCGACGACGCCGAGTCGGCGGCTGACGAACCAGAGCGAGATCGCGGCGGCGAAGGCGATCACCGAGTGGTTGCTGGGGAAGGACCAGTCCCCGGCGGTCGGGCAGGTCTCCAGCGAGACGCTGCCGGGGATCTGGGCGCACGGCCGGAGTTCCTCGACCATGCCCTTGAGCACGGAGTTGACGCCGTACGCGACGACCACGATGACCGGGGAGGCGAGCACCTTGGCCATGGTCGCCGAGTCGGCGCCGCGCGCCCGCCACCAGGCGTAGAGCATGAACAGCGCGAACAGCCCGAGGCCGATCGCGGACCAGACCTTGATCAGGTCGTCCAGCCAGTGCGGGGCCGACTGCGCCCACCCGTTGACCCGGGTGTAGAGGCTGCCGTCGATCCCGCTGCCGTCGTAGACGGCCAGAGCCCGTGAGGACATCACACGTCACCTCCGTGACGGCGCACCTTACGGGCGCGGAACAGTTCAAGAACAATGGGGAGCACGGAGACAACTACTACCAGACCGATGATCGGCAGCAGATACTGGTCGATCCCGGGAATCGAGGATCCGAGCCCGTACCCGGCCAGCACCACGCCGACCGTCCAGACCGCACCGCCCGCGACCTGCCAGACGGTGAACGAGCGGACCGGCACTTCGAGTACGCCGCAGAGCGGATTCAGCACCGTACGGACCACCGGGATGAACCGGGCCAGCACGATCGCCTTGCCGTGCCCGTACTTGGCCAGCAGTTCCTCGGCCCGCGCCACGCCCTCCAGCAGGCTCCTGCGCTCGGTGCGGGAGAGCAGCGCCCGCCCGCCGCGGCGGCCGATCAGGTAGCCGACCTGCGCCCCGGCCAGGGCCCCGACGAGAGCGGCGGGCAGCACCTGCCACAGGTGCAGCTGCGGGCCCTTGGTGGCGCCGGGCACGCAGAGCAGGCCCGCGGTGAACAGCAGCGAGTCGCCGGGCAGGAAGAAGCCCACCAGCAGGCCGGTCTCGGCGAACAGCACGACGGCGATGCCGAGCGCGCCGAAGGCGGCGAGCAGCGAGGACGCGTCCAGCGGGTTCACCGCGAGGTGGGAGCCCGCGGCGAGCTGGGACACCGGATCGGCAAGGAACTGGAGCAAGGCTTGCGGACCTCCCGTACGTTGGGGGGCGGTCCCGCCGCGGTTCACCGCGGAACGCACCCCGACCGTCTACAGTGACGTAGACGGTCTACATGACTGTAGACGATAGCTGGAGGAAGCGCCGCCATGTCCGACGTACCGTCCGCCCGCCGGCCCGCCGGGGAGCTGGAGGCCGAGGTGCTGGCCGCCCTCTGGTCGGCCCGGCAACCGATGACGCCGCAGGACGTCCAGACGGCGCTCGGCGGGGACCTCGCCCGCACCACCATCGCGACGATCCTGGCCCGGCTGCACGACAAGGGGACGGTCGAGCGCACCCGGGCCGGCCGCGCCTACGCCTACATCCCGACCGTCCAGGACACGGCGGGCCTCGCCGCCCGCCGGATGCACACCGAGCTGGGCCGCGAGGCCGACCGCTCCACCGTGCTCGCCCGCTTCGTCTCCGACCTCTCCGCCGAGGACGAGCAACTGCTGCGCGCACTGCTCGGCGACGGAGGCGACGGGGCCCACGGAAGCGACGGGGCCCACGGAGCCCACGGCCGGCCGGGATCGGCGGGCACACCGTGATGCTCGCCGTCTGGGCGCCGCTGCTGCTGCCCTTCCTGACCGTCCCGCTGGCCCGCCGCCTCGCCGAGGCACTGACCCCCCGCGCCGCCGCCTGGCTGCTGGCCGGCACCGCCACCGTCCTGGCCGCCGGCACCCTCTGCTCGCTCGGACTGCTCGCCACCGCCGGACTGCTCCAGCTGCCCCCGGTCGCCGCCCTCGGCCACCTCTCGCTGCCCTGGCTCACCGCCGCCGCGCCCGGCGCCCCGCTCGCCGCCGCGGCGGCCGGCCTCGCCCTGGCCGCGCTCGCCGCTCTGGCGGTCCGCACCGCCCGCCGGCGCCGACGGGAACTGCGCACCGCCCGCGCCGCCCTGCCGACCCCGGTCCTCCCCTGCGAAACGGCCCTTCCCCACGACACCGGCGCCGAAAGCCACGTCCCCGGCCCCGGCCACAGCAACAGCAACAGCAACAGCAACAGCAACAGCAACAGCAACAGCAACAGCAACAGCAACGATCCCGGCCACGGCCCCGCCGAGACGGCCGGCGACCAGCATCCGGACATGCGCCCCTGGCACGCCTCCGTGCGCGGAGCGCGCGCCACCCGGAGTGCGCGGGGCACCGTACGGCTCCTGCCGGACTCCGCCCCCACCCGGCTCCGTCGGGCCCTGGAGCGGCTCCGGCACCCCGCCGACCACCCGCTCACCGTGCTGGACGACGACCGCGCCGACGCCTTCGCCCTCCCCGGCCGCCTGCGCCGCCCCGGCCGAACCGGGGAGCCGGGCCGGATCGTGGTCACCTCCGGGATGCTGCGCGCCCTCAGCGGCCCCGAGCGCTCGGCCCTGCTCGCCCACGAGCGCGCCCACCTCACCGGCCGGCACCACGTCTTCCTCGCCCTCGCCGAGCACGCCGCCGACCTCCACCCGGCGCTCCGCCCACTGCGCGCGCCCCTCGGGTACCACCTGGAGCGCTGGGCCGACGAGGTGGCAGCCGCCCGGGTCGGCGACCGCGCCGTGACCGCCCGCGCGGTCGGCCGGGCCGCCCTCGCCGCGAGCCGCTCACCCTGGCCGGCCCGCCCCACACTGGTCGCCGCCGCCCACTCCGGTCCGGTCCCGCGCCGGGTCGCCGCCCTGCTCCAGCCCCGCCCGGCCGCCACCCCGGCCACCCGGCTTCGGGCCGTCGCCGCCGCCCTGGCCGTCTGCCTGGCCCTGACCACCGGCGCCACCCTGGAGGCCACCGCCGACCTCCACCACACCGTCGAGGCCGCCCAGCACGAGCCCGGCACGGAACGCTGAAACCCGCCCCGCCGGGCCTCGCCTCAGACCCACCGCACCGCCGCCGGACCGTTTCCGTACCGACCGGTATGCGGACTTGGCAGACCCCATCCCCACACGCCCACCGCACCCGTACGCTTTCGTCAGCGCGTCGACCCCGGCGCGTCCTCGAACGGCGGCGAGGAGCAACGCGAGTGCGGCAGACCGGACGGCAGTCCCGACGACCAGAGCGCCGCACACCGCCGACCGCGGCAGAACTGGCCAAGGTTCACGAGCGCACCCTCGACGCCGCCGCCGCCCGCGAACTCACCCTCCCCGATACCGGCGGACCCAGCGGACCCGCCGGCCCGGGCCGCCCCGACCGGCTCGAACCCCGCCCCGAGATCGGCGACTCCTGGGCCCGGCTGCGCCGCCTCGGCCTCGACCCCGACAGCGGCGCCGCCACCGTCCTGCTCGGCCCCGCCGAACTGGAGCAGCGCCGCCGGGCCAGCGGGCTCGACAACGTCATGCCGGTGCTGCGCGAGACCCTCCTCGAACCGGTCGCCCAGGCCCCGCTGATCCTCGCCATCGCCGACGCCGAGGGCCACGTGCTCTGGCAGGAGGGCGAGCGCGGGCTGCGCCGCAGCGCCGACCGGATCGGCTTCGTCACCGGCGCCCGCTGGACCGAGGAGACCGTCGGCACCAACGGCATCGGCGTCGCGCTGCGCGCCCAGCGCCCGATGCACGTCCACTCCGCCGAGCACTACCTGCGCAGCCACCACACCTGGACCTGCGTGGCCGCGCCCGTGCACGACCCGGCCACCGGCCGACTGGTCGGCGCGATCAACCTCAGCGGCCCGGCCCACAACGTCCGCCCGTACCTGCTCCAGCTCACCGCCACCGCCGCCCGGCTCGCCGAGACCGAACTGCGCGCCCACCGGCTGGAGGCGCTGAACCAGCTGCGCACCCTCGCCGCCCCGCTGCTGGCCCGGGTCGGCGGCCCGGCCCTGGTGGTGGACGCGGCCGGCTGGACCGCCGCCGCCGCCGGGCTGCCACCGCCCAGCCGGCTGCGCGTCCCCAGCGAGGGCTGGGCCCCGGCCGCCGTGCACTGGGTGCCGGGGCTCGGCGAGTGCGTGCTGGAGCCGCTCGCGGACGGCTGGCTGGTGCGCCCGGTCCGCCCGGCCGGGGGCGACGAGCCGGACGGCTCCGGCACGCTGAGCGCCGAGCGGGCCGAGGGTGCCCGGATCCTGCTCGACCTGCGGCGGCCGGACCGCCCCGAACTGTCCGTCCGGGGCGCCGCCGACAGCTGGTCGCACCCGGTCAGCCCGCGCCACGCCGAACTGCTGCTGCTGCTCGCCACCACCCGCGGCGGCAGCACCGCGGCGCAGCTCGCCGAGGCGCTGTTCGGCGACGCCGGGCGGACGGTGACGGTCCGCGCCGAACTGTCCAGGCTGCGCCGCTACCTGGGCGGCCTGCTGGCCCACCGGCCGTACCGCTTCGCCGACTCGGTGCTGGTCACCGTGGAGGGACCGGAGGATCCGTACGACCTGCTGCCCTCCTCCGTCGCCCCCGCCGTCCGACGGCTGCGGGCCGAGCTGGCGGCGGGCCGGGGCCGGCTGCCGGGCGCCGCGGCGCCGGTACCTCAGCCGCCCGCGAGCAGCGCGAGCAACTGGTCGTCGGTGGGCCCGCAGTCGCGCTCCGCCTCGGCCGAGACCAGCGCGTAGGTGCGGTCCAGCCAGGACTGCACCCGGGGCCTGGAGGCTTCCAACAGGGCGCTGCCGTGCGGGGATTCGAGCGCCAGGTGCAGCGTCGAGCCGTGGCAGGGGCAGTAGGCCGGCCACAGCTTGACGTCGCCCTGGCCGCTCAGGGTGTGCAGGCCGTCGCGCAGCAGGTCGCGGGAGAACACCCAGTCCGCCTCGTCCGGACGCCCCACGTGGAAGGTCAACAGCACCTCGTACGGGCGGGCGGCGTCGAAGCGGAACCGGGTGCGCACCTCGCCGACCACTTCATCGCCCAGCGAGATCCGCAGCACCAGGACCTCCTCCACCGCCGCCGGAGCGGCGGTGGAGCTGCCCCCATCGCCGCCCGTGGGGGTGGCGGCGAGGGGAGCACTGGAGGCTGCTGACAGCGGGTCGGGCGGCATGACGGTCTCTCCGGGAACGGCGCGGGATGCCATCAGCCTGCGCCACCGGCGGCCGGGCGGGCAAGGGTTGCAAGGGGGTTGCAATAATCCCCGACCGGCGTAGCGGCCCCTTACCGGACTTATCAGAGTGACCGTCAACTTCCTTTTCCCACACGGGCGTCCGGAAAATCGATGGCTGCCGTCCGACCCTCGGCCACCCGCTGGTACGCTCTCCCCTCCCGACGCGGGCCCGACGCGGAGCCGGCCCCGGACGGCCGAATCCGGGCCCGGCGGCGGCGCGTGGGACAATACGGCGACGCGACGGCGACTTCGGGGAGGGAGGGGTCCGGTGGCTGTGCGTGGGGAGACCACGTGGGACGTGCAGCACGAGCCCGCACGGCAGGGTCGGCACGGCCGACCACGCCCGTTCGGCGGCCGGTTCCGGCTGCCCACCCTGCGTTTCTCCGGCGCCGCGATGGCGATGTCCACCGTCGTCGGCATCAGCATCGCCACCACCCTCCTGCTGAACGAGCAGCAGGGCATCGGCCGGCGGGCCGGCGTCGCCCGGGTCGGCACCAGCCCGCCGCCCAGCCCGAGCGGCACCGACCAGGCCGATGCCGCCACCGACCGGACCCACGACACTCCCGCGCCCAGCGGCCGTCCGCACACCCCGAAGCCCTCGGGGCACGCCCCGGCCCGCCCGTCCGGTCCGGCGAACGCCGCGGCCACGCCTCCGGCCGGCCTGCGCGCCGGGACGGCGGCCCCGGTCGTGCCGCCGACCGGCGGGCAGGCCTCCGCCGGGGGCGACCCACGGTCCGCGGGCGACTCCCCTGCCACCGACTCCCCCGTGGGCGCCACCGGGACGGACGGCCGGGCGGACGCCGGGGCCTCCCCCTCCGCCCAGCCGTCCCCGCCCGCCACGCCGCCCACCGGGCAGCCCGGCGCCGGACAGTCCCCGCACCCGCCCGGACTCCAGCCGACCACCTCGGCCCGTCCGGGGCCCGGTCCGGTCGGCGCCGCCACCGCCGACGCCCCCGAAGCCGGCACCCCCGGGAGCACCGGCAGCCCCGGGAGCGGCAGCCCCGGGAACACCGACGCCCCCAAGAGTGCGACCACCGGCCAGAACGGCGCCGACAGCGCCGACGCCACCACCCCGGAGGACGACCGGACCCTCACCGGCACCGGCCTGACCACCACCGTCGGCCGCGACGGCATCCGGCACGCCCTGGACCTCTCGGTGGCCGAGCCGGTCACCGCCCTGCAAGCCGAATTCCGGCTCGCCACAGGCGAGTTGGCCCCCGGAAGTGGCGCCGCCTGGACCGATCTGCCAGGCGCCGTGGTGACCACCCAGCAGGAGCGCGGCACCCTGGTCTACCGCTTCACCACCCCGCCCGGCACCGACGTCAAGCCCGGCCGCTACGGCTTCGTGGTGCGCGGCAGCCGCCCGGCCGAACCGCCCGGCCCGATCGGGCCGGTGCGCAAGCCGGCTCCGCCGGAGGGCTGGAACGTCGCCGCCTTCGGCATCGAGCACCCATGGGCGGTCGCCGCACTGGGCGGCTTCGGTCCGCTGTCACCGCAGCCCGCCCAGCAGTTGGCCCACCAGGCCCGCTGAACGGCCCGCTGAACGTCCATCGTCTCGTCCGACGATCAGGTAGCTCATGGGCTCATCGCCGCACCCTCGTTCGTTACTGTGGGCAGCACCCGGCCCGACGCCCCACCGGCCCCGGCCCGGGCCGCCGTTCCGCACCCGAGGAGGAGTCCTTGTCCACCGTCCTGACCCAAGGCGGCAACGCACCGCTGACCGCCGCGCGGGTGACCGTCGAGGTCACCGCGCCCAAGGCGCTGGACGTCTCCGGCCTGCTGCTGACCGACGCCGGCAAGGTCCGCTCGGACGCCGACTTCGTCTTCTTCAACGCCCCGCACGGGCCCGGCGTCAGCCTCCGCCCGGCCTCCGTCGGCGCACCGGACGCGATCACCGTCGACACCCCGGCCGTCCCCGCCGACATCAGCAAGATCGTGGTCACCGCCAGCCCGGCCGACCAGTCCGCCACCTTCGCCGGGATCGAGCCCACCGCCACCGTCCGGGACGCCGACACCGGCACCGTCCTGGTCACCTTCACCCCGCCCCGGCTGGGCCTGGAGACCGCGCTCATCGTGGTCGAGGTCTACCGGCGGGGCGGCGCCTGGAAGGTGCGCGCGGTCGGCCAGGGTTACGCGGACGGCCTGGCGGGCATCGCGACCGACTTCGGCGTCAGCGTCGACGACTCCCCGGCGCCGCCCCCGCAGCCCGCCGCCACCGCGCACCCGGCCGCCGACCCGTCCCCGGCGAGCGCGCCGACCGTCCAGATGCACTCCCCCGCCGCGGCGCCGCTGCCACCCGTCCCTCCGGTGCCTCCCGTCCCGCCGGTCCCACCGGTCCCGCCGGTCGACCCCCGGATCGCCCTCGCCACCGTCCCCTCGATGCCCGCCGCACCCCCGGCCGCGACGGCCCCCGCCCCCGACCCCGCCGAGCGCCCCAAGGTCACCCTGGACAAGGGGCGGGTCAGCCTGGTCAAGGGCAGCTCCGTCTCCCTGGTGAAGAACGGCCGCCCCTTCCTCTCCTCGGTCCGGATGGCCCTCGGCTGGGAGTCCGCCGCCCGCGGCCGGGACATCGACCTGGACGCCTCCTGCCTCGCCTTCGACTCCAAGCACCAGCGCCTGGAGACGGCCTGGTTCATGAAGCTGACCATCTTCGACGGCGCGGTCGCCCACTCCGGCGACAACCTGGTCGGCGGGGACGGCGGCGACGACGAGGCGATCACCGTCCACCTGGAGGGCCTCCCGGCCGAGGTCCACGCGCTGGTGTTCGTGGTGAACTCCTTCTCCGGCCAGAAGTTCACCGACCTGCGGAACGCCTACTGCCGCCTGGTGGACGTCCGCACCGAGGAGGAGCTGGTCCGCTTCGACCTCACCCACTCCGAGCCGCGCACCGGCGTGGTGATGTGCAAGCTGGTCCGCCGCCCCACCGGCGAATGGGAGATGACGGCGCTCGGCGAGTTCGTCGACGGCAAGACCGCCCGGGCGATGATCGAACCGTCCGCCGCCCTCCTCTGACGCCGGGCACACCGCCGAACGCGACACCGGACACAACGCCGGGCACAACACCCGACACAACCCCGAACGTCAAAGCCACGCCCACCATTTCACCCCCCTGGGGCATCAAGTCGTCCACGGATCGGCTCGATTGACTCTCAGGGGGGTGAACCGCACTCTCCGCCGCGTCCTGCACCCGCATGCCCGTGCACCCGTTGAGGAGAGACCGTGCCCCGATTCCCGTCCCGCCTCGCCGTCGCCGGCACCGCCGTCGCCCTCACCCTCGGCCTGACCGCCCCCACCGCCGTCCACGCCGCCGCCAAGCCCGCCACCCGCGCCGGCACCCTGAACTGGGCCGCCCTCGGCGACTCCTACACCTCTGGCGTCATCGAGGCCACCGGCGACCTCACCACGCCCCAGGACGGCTGCGCCCGCACCACCGGCTCCTACCCCGAGCTGGTCCGCCGCGACCTCGGCTCCCTGGTCGACCTGCACAACGTCAGCTGCAGCGGCGCCACCAGCCCGGACGTCCACATGAACAAGCAGAGCCCGCTCGGCCGCCCGCTCCCGCCGCTCGGCAGCGACCCCAACGCCCCCTACCCGCCCGTCCCGCCGCAGATCGACGCCGTCGACCCGACGAGCGACGTGGTCACCGTGGGCATCGGCGGCAACGACCTCGGCTTCGGCCAGATCCTCAAGGACTGCATCGAACTCGGCGCCGCCCACTTCGGCCAGGGCACACCCTGCAAGGACAAGTACGCCGCCCAACTTCCCGGCCGCCTCAACCAGTTGCGCACCGACTACGGCACCATGCTCACCGCCCTCCAGGCGAAGGCCCCGTCCGCCAGGATCATCACCGTCGGCTACCCGCACCTGGTCCCCGAGGACACCGCCCGCTGCCAGTACGGCAACCTGCTGCAGTTCGCCACCTTCACCCCCGGCGACCTCGCCTGGGCCCGCACCGGCATCCTGGAGCCGCTCAACCTGGCCATCGAGCAGGTGTCCTCGGCCCACCAGGACACCTACGTCGACCTCTACCCCGGCTCCGCCGGGCACAGCGTCTGCGACGCCGACCACTGGCTGGACGGCGTGCTGACCAGCGTCGTTCCGCTCAAGTACGCCCTGGTGCACCCGAACGCCAAGGGCCAGTCCTTCGCGGCCACCCAGGTCGAGAGGACCGCCCTCGGCGGCTGACCGAAAACCACTGGCGCGACCCGCCGCCGAGGATCATCCTGGCCCGATGCTCATCCGCGAAGCCACCCCCGAGGACTGGTCCGCCATCTGGCCGTTCTTCCACGCGATCGTCGCCGCCGGCGAGACCTTCCCCTACCCCCTGGACATGTCCTCCGAGCTGGGCCGGGAGTGGTGGATGCACTCCGACCCCGACCGCACGGTGGTCGCCGTCGACGACGACGGCACGGTCCTCGGCACCGCCACCATGAACCGCAACCGCCCCGGCAACGGCGGGCACGTGGCCAGCGCCAGCTACATGGTCGACCCGGCGCACCACGGCAAGGGCATCGGGCGGGCCCTGGTCGAGTACACCCTCGACTGGGCCCGCCGAACCGGCTTCCGCGCCATGCAGTTCAACGCGGTGGTCGCCAACAACCACCACGCCGTCCGGCTCTACCGGTCACTGGGCTTCGAGGTCGTCGGCACCGTCCCCGACGCGTTCCACCACCCGGTCGACGGCTACGTCGGCCTGTACGTCATGTACCGCCCGCTGTAGGGGAGTTCGCCGTAGGGGAGTTCGCCGTAGGGGAGTTCGCCGTAAAGGAGCCTCCCGCAAGGGAGTCCGCTACTCCTCGATCGCCCCGCCGACCCGCCGCAGGTGCTGCCGGAAGCTGTACGACGGGTCGGCGGCGCGCCCCTCCAGGTACTCCTCGAACCGGGTCTGCTTCCGCAGGTTGTCCCCGGCGACGATCCGCGCCGCCTGCGCCCGCTCGGTCCGGGCGATCCCGGCGGCCGCCGCCAGCACCTCGCCGGCCCGGTCGGCCGGCACGAACAGCACCCCGTCGGCGTCGGCGAACACCACGTCCCCGACACCCACCAGGTGGGGCCCGAACCGCGCCGACTCCAGCGCCTCCGGCTCCCGCCCGTCCAGCCGCAGCGGCCCC
Organism: Kitasatospora sp. NPDC036934; assembly: GCF_055608425.1. NCBI lineage: Bacteria > Bacillati > Actinomycetota > Actinomycetes > Kitasatosporales > Streptomycetaceae > Kitasatospora > Kitasatospora sp. NPDC036934. The sequence continues at coordinate 121,799 of NZ_JBVJQR010000005.1, forward strand.
ACCGGCAGCGCACCGTAGCTGAACACCGGCAGCCCGATCTCCACCAGCTCCGGCGTGTCCCGGTGCAGCCCCCACACCACGATCCCGGCCACCCCGGCGGCCCGCGCCTCCAGCACCGCGAGGTCCCCGATGCAGGCCTCGTCGGTCCGCCCGCCGTTGTCGATCACCAGCACGTCCCCGTCCAGCGCGGCCCCGTACGCCTCCAGGAACACGTCCACACTCCCGTAGTGCCGCACCGGCAGCACCCGCCCCGCGACCCGCGCCCCGGCCACCACCGCCCCCACCCCCGCCGGCGCCGCCCGCACCCCCACCCCGAGCCGCACACACGCATCCGCCACCAACGGCGTGGACAGCCCCGCGAACTCCTTCAGCATCACCAACTCCTTCCAGTAAAAGCCCAGTTGGCCAGCACCGGGATCCTATGCCAGGCCCCGAACCCACACCGTCGAGTGATAGTCCGCCGTGCACTGCATCACCCTGTCAGGCTGCGAACAGCGCGACGTCCATCCACACCGACAACGGGATGTGGGCCCTGCCCGGCGGCAAGATGGACCTGGGCGAGTCCCTCGGCGACTGCGGCATCCGCAAGACGTACGAGGAAACCGGCATCCACATCGAGATCACCGGCATCGTCGGCACCTGCACAACCCCGGGCACGTCTTCGCCTACGACGACGGGGAGGTCCGCCAGGAGCTCTCCATCTGCCTCCTCGGCCGACCGGTCGGCGGTGAACTGCGCGTGTCCAACGAGTCCCACGAGGTGGCGTGGTTCACCCCGGCGGAGACAGATGAGCTGCCCATGGTGCAGGACTTCCTCCACGGCACGGTGCTCGTCCGCGCCGCCAAAGCCCTCACCCCCGCGCAGGCCGCCGAGTACGACAAAGCCGCTGGCTGAACGGCCGGCACCGACCCCTACGAAACGCCCGTACGCGCGGCGAGTTCCCGCACACCAGCCACTGTCACCGGCGCGTACAGCAGGTCCGCCGTCAACGCCCGCAGGGCCGGGCGGCGGACCTCCTCCGGCGCCGCCTGCTCGGTGAACCGCAGGGCCGCGAATGTCCTGCGGTGGTCGCCGAGGTGGTGCCACATACGGGCACCCGGGCCAGCTGTCGAACGGGTTCCCTGGCGAGTGCCCCGGCCGGGCGCATCCCCATCCCGATCCTCATCCGGAGGAGTGCGTCATGAGCGCAACCCAGCTTCTCGAACGCCCCGCGGCCCCGAACCCGACCCACCCGCCGACCCCGCAGCCCAGTAATGTGCCGGACAGCGACCGGACCACGTCCGCCGTGTCGTGCCCGGTCTGCGGGTCGGGGTCCACCTACCAGACCATGGACGGCCGTTGGGGTTGTACTGCGTGCGGCTCCAGCTGGGGCTGAGACGGCCAGGAGGGCAGCCAGCATGTTGATCTGTGCGCAGTGTCGCACCGCGAAGGCGGCGATCGAGGACCTCGACGTGCAGCCGCCGCGGCCCTGGTGCCTCACGTGCGCCACAGCCCTCGTGCGCGCAGGTGACCCGGTGATCAACTACCGCTCGCTCGGCGACCAGGACGAGTACGGATCTGTTCTCGTCGGCGGCAGCACGGCCGCACTGCGATTCCGCTGATCAACACGATGAAGCGCCCCTGCTCTCCCGGAGGAGAGCGGGGGCGCGGTGGTTCAGTGAATGAGCGGGGCCATCGAGGCGACGACGGCAACAACAGCAGCGATGGCCGAGATCGTGGGCAGCGGCCAGCGGTTCGCCTCCAGGTGTCTCAGCCGGGACTCGTGGGCGGCGAGTCTGGAGTCGGCATCCTTCCGGTCACCCACGGGAGCGTCCAGCTTCGACTCCAGGCGGACCAAGCCGTCGCAGATCCTCCTCACCTCCTCATGCATCTGCTGCGGCGTGACGACGATGCCCAGACCTGGCAGCGACGTACTCACCCACGGCTCCCGGCCGGCGGGACAAGCGGCACGGGCGAAGCCATCCTCAGCCAGGACGGCAGCAGCCGGTCCACCGCCGGCAGGGCCATCACCCGGGTGATGCCGGCCGTGACCAGGAGCCCGTTGGCGATGCCGGCCGTGGTCTGCGGGACGCCGGAGGCGCCCACGATGAGCGGGGCCGCAGCAGCGAGGCTGAGGGCGTCCTGCACGACGGTTCGGATGGTGCGGCGGGTCGAGTCGCGCATGGTCAGCCCTTCGGGGTGGTGTTGACGGTGAGGGTGATGCCCGCGGCGAACTTCGCGGCGATCGTGTCCGGCGCCGAGTCAACCTTCTGCGAAACCGTGGAGAGTCCCGTCGCGTTGAGCTTGTAGTCGAGTACGTGGACAACTTCACGCCGGTCAAGGTGACACTCCCCTGGCGCGGCCCCGGCGGCCCGGAGAGCGGCGAGCTGACCGTCACCCTCCTGATGACCACACGGTTCGGCAACCCGATCAACCAGTCGTCGTGGAATTACGACGCCTGGAAGGCGGCCCTGTGCAACGCAGGCCTCATCGAACCGTGGGACAGCACCCGCGCGTCGCACCACCGGGGCGGCTGGGAGGCGGCACGCGAGTCTGGTCGCGGTCCCGGCTGGCCAGGGTACGGAACGGCCCGCACCCCCCGTCAGGGGTGCGGGCCGTTCCAACCTGCCGCCGGGGTCAGCTACGGGTGGCCATGGCGCGCAGGAAGAAGGTGAGGTTGGCCGGGCGCTCGGCGAGGCGGCGCATGAAGTAGCCGTACCACTCCTGGCCGTACGGGAGGTAGACCCGCATGGTGTTGCCCTCCTCCGCGAGGCGCAGCTGCTCCTCGGGGCGGATGCCGTACAGCATCTGGTACTCGAAGGAGTCCCGGGTGCGGTTGTTCCACTGGGCCAGCTGGCCGGCGATCTTGATCATGTTGGGGTCGTGCGAGGCGATCATCGGGTAGCCCTCGCCGGCCATCAGGATCTTCAGTGCGCGGACGTACGCGAGGTCGACCTCGTGCTTGCCCTGGAAGGCGACCGACTCGGGCTCCTTGTAGGCGCCCTTGCACAGCCGCACCCGGGAGCCGGCGCCGGAGAACTCGCGGCAGTCGGCCTCGGTGCGGCGCAGGTAGGCCTGGAGGACGACGCCCAGCCAGGGATAGTCCGCCCGCAGCTCGCGCGCGATGGCGAGGGTGGAGTCGGTGGTGGTGTGGTCCTCCATGTCGAGGGTCACCGTGGTGCCCGCGTCGGCGGCGGCCTCGCAGATGCGGCGGGCGTTCTCCAGCGCGATCTTCTCGCCGTCCACCGGCAGGAACTGGCCGACGGCCGACAGCTTCACGGACACCTCGGCGCCGGCCGCCAGGCCGGTCTCCTTGAGGGCCTTGAGCAGGTGCTCGTACGCCTCGGCGGTGCCGGCCGCCTGGGCCGCGTCCTTGGTGTCCTCGCCGAGGTGGTCGAGGGTGACCTTGCGGCCGGTCGCGACCAGGTCGTCGGTCGCGGTGACGGCGTCGTCGAGGACGTCACCGGCGACGAAGCGCTCGACTATCGCGTGGGTCGGGGGGAACTTCTCGACCACGGTGCGGACCTGGGGGGACCGGGAGGCCGCGAGAAGGGCGGAACGGAGCATCGTGACTCCAGGAGCTGGTGTTTCCAAGGGTGGCAGAAAGAGCCGGGGCGGCGGTACGGGGGTGGAGCCGCCGCCCCGGCGGGGCGATGCCCGGCTGCGGGGCCGGGCATCGCGGGTGACCGTTGGCTACTGGCGCAGAGCGGTCGAGAACGGGCTGGTCAGCCCATGTGCGGGTAGCGGTAGTCGGTCGGCGGGACGAAGGTCTCCTTGACCGAGCGGGTCGAGGTCCAGCGCGTCAGGTTCTGCTTGGCGCCGGCCTTGTCGTTGGTGCCGGAGGCCCGGCCGCCACCGAAGGGCTGCTGGCCGACGACGGCGCCGGTCGGCTTGTCGTTGATGTAGAAGTTGCCGGCGGCGAAGCGCAGCTTGTGCATCGCGTCCTGGGCCGCCGCGCGGTCCTGGGCGATGATCGCGCCGGTCAGGCCGTAGGCCGACACGGACTCCATCTGGGCCAGCATCTCGTCGTACTTCTCGTCCTCGTAGACGTACACGGCGAGGATCGGGCCGAAGTACTCGTCGCGGAAGTACTCGGAGGCCGGGTCCTGGCAGACCAGGACGGTCGGGCGGACGAAGTAGCCGACCGAGTCGTCGTACGTGCCACCGGCGAGGACCTCGACGGAGTCGTCGGCCCGGGCGCGGTCGATGGCGGCCTTGTTCTTGGCGAAGGCGCGCTCGTCGATGACGGCCGACATGAAGTTGGACAGGTCGGTGACGTCGCCCATGGTGAGGCCGTCGACCTCGGCGGCGAACTCGTCCTTGAGGCCGGCCCAGATCGAGGCGGGGACGTAGGCGCGGGAGAGCGCCGAGCACTTCTGGCCCTGGAACTCGAAGGCGCCGCGGGTCATCGCGGTCTTCAGCACGGCCGGGTCGGCGGACGGGTGGGCGACCAGGAAGTCCTTGCCGCCGGTCTCGCCGACGATCCGCGGGTAGGTGCGGTAGCCGGCGATGTTCTCGCCCACGGAACGCCACAGGTGCTGGAAGGTGGCGGTGGAGCCCGTGAAGTGGATGCCGGCCAGCGCCGGGTGCTTGAGCGCGACGGCGGAGACGTCCAGGCCGTCGCCGGTCACCATGTTGATGACGCCCTTGGGCAGGCCCGCCTCCTCCAGCAGCTGCATCAGCAGGTGCGCGGAGAACTGCTGGGTCGGGGAGGGCTTCCACAGCACCACGTTGCCCATCAGCGCGGGCGCGGTCGGCAGGTTGCCGGCGATCGCGGTGAAGTTGAACGGGGTGATCGCGTAGACGAAGCCCTCGAGCGGGCGGTGGTCGCTGCGGTTCCACACGCCGTCCGAGGAGATCGGCTGCTCGGCCATGATCTGGCGGGCGAAGTGCACGTTGAAGCGCAGGAAGTCGACCAGCTCGCAGGGGGTGTCGATCTCGGCCTGCTGGGCGGTCTTGGACTGGCCGAGCATGGTGGCGGCGGCCAGGGTCTCGCGCCAGGGGCCGGCCAGCAGGTCGGCGGCCTTGAGGAAGATCGCGGCGCGGGAGTCGAAGGAGAGCGCCTGCCAGGCCGGGGCAGCGGCCAGGGCAGTGTCGATGGCCTCCTGCGCGTCGGCCTGGGTGGCGTTGCGCAGGGTGCCGAGCCGAGCCGCGTGGTTGTGCGGCTGGACGACGTGGAACTCGGTGCCGCCGCCCATCCGGCGCTCACCGTTGATCGTCATGGTCAGCTGGACCGGCTCCTGGCCGCCCAGCTCCTTCAGCTTGGCCTCCAGGCGAGCCCGTTCCGGGCTGCCGGGGGCGTAGCTGTGGACCGGCTCGTTCACCGGCGCGGGGACCTGGGTCACAGCGTCCATAGAGCGCACGCTCTCCTTCGTTCAATGCGGGGGGATTGCCTGCGCGGGTCACACGCGGGCCACAGCACGAACGCTATTCCTGCCCACCCGGCCACTTGATTGGCCGGGCGGCTAAATTCCCCCGTACGGCGTTGTCCGGCCCGACGAAAGCGGTCACGCCGCGGTCACGACCACCCGTCAGGCGGCCCGACCGGAACGCCCCGCCGACCCCACCGGCACCACCCGCCGCTCCCAGTCGATCCGGTACCCGTGCACCGGCCGGAGCATCCTCTCCGGGCTCATGACCGTCCGCATCATGATCGGCGCGACCAGCCGGAACAGCAGCCGCCCGACCGGCCCGGAGGCCTTCTGGCTGTTGGTGCGCGCGGCATCGGCGGCGATCTTCTCCACCCGGGGCCGGCGCAGCGCCTCGTACGCGGCGAAGGCCTCGGCGTGGTCGGGCAGGTCTCGCAGGCAGCGGGCGAGTTCGACGGCGCTCTCGACGGCCAGCGAGACGCCCTGGCCGGAGCTGTTGGACGGCGCGTGCACCGCGTCGCCGACCAGCACCATCCGGCCGCGGTGCCAGTGCGGGACGGACGGCATGATCTCCAGCCGGGGGAAGGCCTCGACGGTCCCGGCGTCGGCGACCCGCAGCACCTCGCGGGCGGGCAGGTCGTCGGCGTGCAGTTCGCGGCAGCGGCGCAGCCACTCCTCCTGGCTGAGCGCGCGCACCTGCTCGGTGGTGAGCTGCTCGGGCTGCGGGATGTTGCTGAACCAGGCGGTGCCGCTGCCGTCGGCGAGGCTCCAGTAGCCGAAGAAGGCCCGGGCGCCGTTGGCGAAGTGCACGGTCTCGCCGCAGCCGGCCCGGCCGGGGAGCCGGTACGGGCTGTAGCCGCCGACGCCGAGCAAGCCGGTGTACTTCGCGGCGGGCGCGGCCGGGTCGATCAGGGTGCGGACGGTGGAGCCGGTGCCGTCGGCGCCGATCAGCAGGTCGCCGGTGGCGGTGGTGCCGTCGGCGAAGTGCGCGGTGATGCCGTCGGCACCGTCCTCGACGGCCACCAGCCGCTTGCCGTAGCGGATTTGGAGGCCGGTCTCGCCCAGTCGCCGCTGCAGCACTTCGTACATCTCGGCGCGCCGCATCAGCCGCCCGCGCGGCAGGTCGGCGAGGCCGGCGAACTCGGCCAGCACGCCGCCCTTGCCGTCCTCGATCACCATCGGGCCGACCGGCTGGCCGACCCGGCCGAGCTCGGCCTCCAGTCCGACGGCGGCCAGCGCACCGAGCCCGTTGGGGGCGATCATGAAGGTTCCGCCGATGCCCTCGGCGGAGTTCTCGTAGGCCTCGAAGACCTCCGCCTCGATGCCGGCCTTGCGCAGCGCCAGCGCCATCACCGGACCGGCGATGCCGCCGCCGATGACCAGGGCCTTCTTCGCGGATGTAGCGGACGTAGCGGATGTAGCGGACGTACGGGTGGTGCTCATTCCAGGCTCCCCATGAACTCCTGCAGGGTCCGGTTGAACTCCGGCTCCCCGATCTGCGCGATGAGGTTCTCGGTGTAGCGGCGCTCGGCCTCCAGCAGCGCCAGGGCGTACTCCTCCTCGACGACGAACATCGGGTGGACGTCCGCCTCGACGGCCTGGCGCAGCAGGGTGCGCGAGGTGTCGATCCGCGCGTCCAGCGCCTCCAGCCGCCGGCCGAGCAGGGCGGCCGACTCCTCGGTCGGCAGCACCACGAGCAGGCAGAGCGCGACCCCGAAGGCCGGGTACTCCTCCTGCGGTTCGGCGAGCCATTCGCGCATCCAGTCGAGGAGTTCCGTCCGGCCCTCGGGCGTGAGGGCGTAGACGGTGCGCTCCGGCCGCTGGGTGTCGCGGACGGTCTCCTGTTCGGCGACGAACCCGGCCTTCCGCAGCTGCTCCACGACCATGTAGAGCGAGCTGCGGTTGTACTTGATGTTGCGGTCCTTGCCGTGCTCCTTGAGCCGGCGCCCCATCTCGTACGGGTGCATCGGCTCGCCTCCGAGCTCGGCCAGGACCGCGAGGGCCAGGGGGTTGGAGACCTTGCGTCGCTTCGCCACGAGAACGTTCCTCATCACTTGGTCAGTACTGACTATCCATTCTCAGATAGTCAGAGTCAACTATTCAGGAGTAACCATCGCCGGGACGGCCCACAAGTCTGTCCGCCCGGCTAAAATCAACCACACCCCGTTGTCCGCCCGGATGAACCGAACGCCCGGGGCGAACCGGGCCGGCCGAACGAACCGAACGAACCGAACGCTCGGACGCACGCACCGGACCGCCCTGACGGATCGGACCGGACCGCCCGGACGGCACCGGATGAAGGAGGCCCGGAATGACCACCCCCGGCCTCCCGCTCCGCCGGCTGCTGATGTCGCTCGGCGAGCCCCTGGTCGAACTCCAGGCCGCCCCCCAGGGCCTGGACGTCCCCGTGCGCGACGTCGCGATCCTCGACCCGGAGGACCCCCCGACCGCCGCTCCCGGCGAACTCGTCCTCGCCATCGGCGCCCGAGGCCGCGCCGCCCTCCCCGCCCTGCGCGCGGCGGGCCGGGCCGGCGCCGCCGCCGTCGCCGTCAAGCTGGATGCCCCCGGCCAGGCCGACGCCCTGCGCGAGGCCGCCACCGACGCGGGTGTCGCCCTGCTCTCGGTGCGCCGCGAGACCCGCTGGGAGCACCTGGACTCGCTCGCCCGGGCGATCATCGCCGGCCCCGACGCCCCGGACTCCCCCGGCGCCCCCGAGCCCAACGCCGGCGACCTCTTCTCGCTCGCCCAGACCGTCGCCGTGCTCACCAACGGCATCGTCTCGATCGAGGACACCTCCAGCCGGGTCCTCGCCTACTCCCGCTCCTCCGACTCCGACGAGGTCGACGACCTGCGCCGACTGTCCATCCTCGGCTGGCAGGGCCCGGAGCCGTACCTCTCCAAGCTCCGCGAGTGGGGCATCTTCCAGCACCTGCGCAGTTCGGACGCCCCGATCGCGGTCGAGCCGCACCCCGAGCTGGGCCTGCGCCGCCGCCTCGCGGTCGGCATCCGGGCCGGGGCGCAGCCGCTGGGCACCATCTGGGTGCAGGAGGGCGCTCAGCCGCTGGCGCCGCACGCCGAACAGGCCCTGGTCGGCGCCGCCCGGGTCGCGGCCGCCCAACTGGTGCGCCGCCGACGCGAGTTGTCCGCCGACGTCCGACTCACCCAGACCCTGCTGACCGGACTGCTGGAGGGCTCCACCGGCCCCCAGTCGCTGGCCACCCACCTCGGACTGGACCTGCGCCGCCCGGCCACCGTGCTCGCCTACGCCGCCCGCACCACCGAGGCGCTGCACCGCTCCGACGTCACCGGCCTGATCTCGGTGCACACCGCGGCCCGGCACCGCACCGCTCTGCTCGCCCCGATCGAGTCCCGGGTCTACGTGCTGCTGCCGGAGCTGCCGGCCGGCCTGCCGATGACCACCGTGCGCGACTGGGCCGCCGAGGTGGTCACCGCGGCCCGGGAGCACCTCGGCATCCCGTTGCGGGCCGCGATCGGCTCGACCGTCGAGGGCCTGTCCCAGGTGCCGGACTCCCGCGCCCAGGCCGACCGCATCCTGGACGCGATGGGCCGCGGCGGGGTGGACCTCGACGTCGCGGCGCTGATCGACGTCCAGGCCGAGGTGCTGGTCAGCGAGATGCTGGCGCTGCTCCAGGAACGCGGCGGCCTGCGCGACCCCCGGCTCACCGCGCTCACGGCGTACGACCGCCGGCACGGCACCCGGCTCGCCGAGTCGGTGCTCGCCTGGCTGGACGCCCTGGGTGAGGTCCGGGCGGCCGCCGACGCCCTGCACATCCACCCCAACACCCTGCGCTACCGGGTGCGCCGCGCCGAGCAGTTGACCGGCATCGACCTCGCCCAACCGCAGCAGCGACTGCTGGCGATGCTGCAACTGCGGCTGCCCGCGGACGAGTGATCCGCGGGCAGCACCGCACCTGACGTTGCGTCAGGCGCCGTATCCCTGACCCCGCTTGTGCCCGTTCAGCCGGCGCCACGGCCCGCTGACGGCCAGCTGGATGCCGGGGGTCTGGATGTTGGCGAACAGGGTCCTGCCGTCGTCCGAGAAGGTCACCCCGGTGAACTCGCTGAACTCGGGCTTCTCGGCGCTGCCGATGTTCAGCTCGTTGCGGGCGATCGGGTAGACCAGCCCGTCCTCGGTGGCGCCGAACAGGTGCGAGACGCCCTCTCCGTCCTCGGCGATCACGATGCCGCCGTACGGCGAGACGGTGATGTTGTCCGGGCCGTCGTAGTTGTCGTGGTCGCCCCAGACGTCCTGGTTGACCCCCAGCAGCACCTTCAGCGTGATGGTGCGCCGCGCCGGGTTGTAGAACCACACCTGGCCGTCGTGCTGCAACGGGCTCTCCGAGCGGGCGTAGCTGGAGACGAAGTAGAAGCCGCCGTCCCCCCACCACATGCCCTCCAGCTTGCGGGCCCGGGTGACCTCGCCCTCCTTGAACTGCTTGCGCACCGAGACGGTCCGGGCGTCGCGGTCCGGCACCTTGACCCAGTCGGCGCCGTAGACGGTGCCGACCTCGGTGGCGCGGGAGAGGTCGTCGACGAACCGGCCCCGGGCGTCGAAGACCTTGAAGGCCTCCAGCACACCGGCGTCGGCGGCGAGCTTGCGCAGCTGGAAGCGGCCGTGCCTGAAGCCGACCGGCGGGGTCCAGCGGAACAGCAGGCCGTTCGGGTTGGAGGCGTCCTCGGTCAGGTAGACGTGGCCGCGCTTCGGGTCCACCACCACGGCCTCGTGGGCGTACCGGCCGAAGGCCTTCACCGGCTGCGGGTCCCGGTTGTAGTCGTCGTCGAAGGGGTCGACCTCGAAGACGTAGCCGTGGTCCTTGGTGAAGCCGTTCTTCCCGGCCTTGTCCTCGGTCTCCTCACCGGACAGCCAGGTGCCCCACGGGGTCACGCCGCCCGCGCAGTTGGTGGAGGTGCCGGCGATGCCGACCCACTGCTCCACCGAGCCGTCCCGCTTGGCGTGCACGATGGTGCAGCCGCCGGCCGCGCCCGGGTCGTAGACGTGCCCCTCGGTCAGCGGCACCGGGTACGGCCAGTTGGCCCGGGCGCCGGACAGCTCGTGGTTGACCACCATCAGGTTGCCGCCGCGCTCGTCCTCGAAGGCGGAGGTGCCGTCGTGGTTGCTCGGGGTGAACTCGCCGGTGCGCAGCCGGGTCCGGCCCGCCCGGTTGAGCACCTGGTACGAGAAGCCCTTGGGCAGCGCCAGCAGCCCGGCCGGGTCCGGCACCAGCGGGCCGTAGCCGATCGCGGCGCCGCCCGCCGCGTTGGTCCCGGCGGCACCGGCGGCGGCCGTGACCGGGGCCTCCCCGCCGACCGGCGCGGCGATCGCACCGGGGGCGCTGGCCAGCGCCTCGGCACCACCGGCGATCAGCACGCCGGCCCCGACGAGGGTGGAACGGTTGACGAAGTCCCGGCGGGACAGCGACATGGCAGCAACTCCTGAGGGGTGTACGGGCGTCGAGGCGGGTCGTCGACGCCCAGCAGAGACTCCGCCGCAGGGGTGAACCCGACATGACGACCACCTCACCACGAGGCGACCATTTGCCAACCGATGACTCGCCCATGACCCTCGCTTTACCCGGAGTCGGTCAGCCGCCCCCGGTCAGCCGCCCGGCCCGCCACTGCTCCCAGGCCGACAGCCACAGCTGCTCCACCAGCCGGTGCTCCTCCCAGCCACCGGCCCCGACCGCCCCCGGCCGCTCCCGCCACAGCTGCTCCCAGGCCCGCTGCGCCGGCAGGCTCGCCACCTCACTGGCGAACACCGTGTACCGGACGACCTCCTCGACCGCCGCTTCCCCCTCCGCCGTGCCGACCAGCCAATGCGTCTGCTGGGACAACCGGTTGAGGTGGTTGACCATCGACGTCACCGCCGCCGCGGCCTCCTCCCGGCTCTCCGTGGCGAGCCGCATCTGCTGGCGCACCGCCGCCTCCCAGCGCACCGCGCAGACGTCCCCGCGCAGCCCGCGCGGCAGCCTCGGCGTCCGCCCCACCCGCACCTGCGCCTCGATCGCGGCGGCCTCCGCGATGCTCTGGGCGATCAGCTCCCGGTGTGCCTCCAGTCCGGTGGCGGGCGGCAGTTCGCGCTCCTCGACCGGCACGTAGCGGGAGCGCCGGGAGGCCAGGTCACGCAGCAGCTCGGTGCGTCCGTGCAGGTAGCGCTCGAAGTCCCCGATCCCGCCCAGCTCCACCCCGCCGGGGGGCAGCCCGCGCCCGCACACCGTGACGGCCTGGTCGCCCACCCGCAGCCGCCCGGCCCACACCGGCCCGGCCGCCCCGACCCCGTCCGCGCCGGCCGCGTCCGCCCCCACGACGGCCACCGGCCAGTCCTCGTGCACCTCCACCGCGCACGGCTCGCCGTCCACCGTGATCCACTCGCGCAGCGCCCGCACCCGGCCCGGCCCGTCGCCCTCGTCGACGCCCAACTGCTCGTAGACCCGGTCCCGTTCGTCCTCGACCACGTCCTCCAGCTCGGGCAGCACCTCGCAGCTGTCGGCCCCCGGCCGGTAGGTGCGCACCGTCACGTACGGCCCGACCGCGGTGCGCCAGTCACCGCACTGCACCTCGACCCAGCGCAGCTCGCCGCCACAGGTCTCGAAGGCCGCCAGCGCCTCGCCCCGCCCCTCCGGGCCGGCCACGCCGTACACCGGGAAGTCCACCGCGGCGAGGGTCCGACGGGAGAACTCCTCCTGGTCGGCGAAACGGTCCTGCCCGGACGGCCGCTCCGGCCCCGACCGCTCGGCGTCCCACTCCTGGGGCCCTCCGCCGCTCTCCCGCACCATCCTCTGCCGCACCCCCGAGTCCTCGCGCCCGCACCGCTGACGCCACCTTACGTGCCCGGAGCTGCCGGGTCATCAGCTCGACTGCCGTACGGGAGCGGTGGCCGTGTCAGTCGGCCAGGTTGTCAGCCGCCCTCCCTACGCTGGGCCGCATGACCGCACAGAACAACACGGAGCAGGCCGCCTTCCCCGCCCGGATCAGCATCGTCACCCTCGGCGTCACCGACCTCGAACGCAGTGCCCGCTTCTACCAGGACCTCGGCTGGAAGCGCTCCGCCGCCTCCAGCCCGGAGATCGTCTGGTTCCGCACCGCCGACTCGGTGCTGGGCCTCTTCCCCACCGAGGAGCTGGCCGCCGACGCGGGCGTGCCCGCCACCGGGGAGCCCTCCTTCCGCGGCGTCACCCTCGCCGTGAACCTGGAGTCCCCCGCCCTGGTGGACGCCGCCCTGCGCGCGGCCGTCGAGGCGGGCGCCGTGGTGGTCAAACCGCCGGTCCCGACCAGCTGGGGCGGCTACTCCGGCTACTTCGAGGACCCGGACGGGCACCTGTGGGAGCTGGCCCACAACCCGTTCTTCCCCTTCACCGAGGACGGCTCGCTGGACCTCCCGTAGCGCGGTGTCCTGCGGATCCCGGCCGGATCCGCCGGACACCGCCGGGCGGCTCAGCCCTTGGACCGCGCCTTGAAGGCCGCCTTGCGCGCCTCCTTGGCCAGCGCCCGGTCCGTGTGCAGCTCCCCGATCGCCTCCAGGACGTCCGCCGTGTACGGGTGGTCGACCCGCCACAGCTCACCGAACCAGGACGCCGGATCGCCCTTCACCGGCAGGTCGGTGATCAGCTCGCGCAGCAGCGCCGCGTCGCCGCCGCTGTCCAGCAGCTGGGCGGCGAAGGTGTCGACCACCGTCCACAGCGCCATCGCCCGGTCCGGCACCGGTACGTCCGACCGGCCCAGCGCCGACAGCCAGGCCCGCGCCGAACCGCCCAGCTCCGGGTCGTCCAGCACCTCCCGGACGGCCGGCTCGGCACCGGCCCCCAGCAGGTTCAGCGCCGAGACGCACAGCATCCGGCGCAGCGGCCCGTACGCGTCGTCGCCGCGCGCCGCCGCGAGCAGCTCCCGCGCCGCCTGCTCCGGCTCCCGGTCGGCCACCCAGACCCGCAGCTCCTCCTCCGGCAGCACGTTGGCCGATTCGCACACCCCGCGCAGCAGCTCGGCGGCGTCCCCCTGGGCCAGCTCACCGACCAGCGGCGCGTCGTAGCCGTCCTCCAGCAGCCACTGCCGGATGCCGTACTGGCCGAGCGGGGTGAGCCGGACCAGCCCGAAGCGGGCCGACTCCTCGTCGTCCAGCGGCGCCTCCCCGACGACGGCGGGCTCCTCGCCCTCCTCCTCGTCGAACAGCTCCGGGTCGATCGGCCGGTACTCCAGCAGGCCCAGTTCGGCGAGGTCGCCCAGCATCGGGTCCAGGGCGACCATCACGTCGGTGATGTCGCCGAGCAGCTCCTCGCTCGGCTCCTCGCCCTCCGGCACCACCAGCAGCGCGGCCAGCACGCCCAGCGGCACGGTCTCGTTGCCCGGCTCGGCGAAGGCGGTGGTCTCGTACAGCACCTGGAGCGCCTCGTCGAGCAGCTCGGCGGCGGCGTCCCGGGCCTCCTCGACCTCGCTCAGGGCATCCTCGTCCTCCTCGGACCGCCCCTCGCCCTCCTCCTCGTCCTCCGGCAGCGAGTCGGCCTCCACCGCCAGCTCCCGGACGATCCCGGCGGCGGTCAGCCACAGCTCCAGGACGGTCTCCGGGTCCCCCTCCTCGGCGGGCTCCAGGTCCGGGCCGGGCACCGCGACGTGCTCACCGTCCTTGGTCGTGCCCAGCTCCACCAGGTCCAGGTCGCAGGCCAGCGACCAGGCCCGCAGCGCCTCGACCTCGGCCTCCTCCGGCACCTCGCCCTCGGCCGGGGCCAGCCCCAGCAGCCGGGCGACCGGCGCCCGGTCCTCCTGGACCAGGTCACCGAACTCGTCCACCACCCGGTGCGGGGCCGCCCAGCGGGCCAGCGCCAGCGCGTAGCCGAACATCGGCACCGCCTTCGCCTGCTCGGCCAGCTCTCGCTCGGCGGGCAGCTTCACCGGCGGTACCAGCACCGCCGCGTCGTCCAGGTCCTCGTCGTCCAGACCGTGCGCGGCGAACGCCCCGTAAAGGTCCTGGAGCTCCAGGTCCGCGGGCAGGACCGCCTCGGCCGCACCCTCTCCCGCCGAAGCCCCGGCGTTCTTCCGACGTCGTCCGGCCATCGTCGTGTGCTCTCCCTCAGCCAGCGGTCCGCTCGAACAGCTCCGCGTGTCGATCTACCACCTCAGCGTATAGGCCGGGCACCCCCGATGCCCGGCCTCAAGGGGCGCACACAGGGGCGCGCGCCGCTTCCGCGCGCCCACCCCTTATCCTTCGCATTGGTACCGCGCACAACCCCGCGCGGGCCACGGGCAACGAAGCCCCTTCTCTCAGCTCACCCGCTCCACCAGGGAGCCCCGCACCGCGGCCACCACCACAGCGCCTCCGGAGGGGCGTGCCGGCACACCCCGCCGACCCCGGTGGCGCCCGGCCACAGGAGATCCCTGCCATGGCGGACCTCTCCCCCGCCGGCTCCGCGCTGCGCGCCGCGCAGCTCGACGGACGCCGACTGTCGGAGGCCCTGCTCCCCCTGGAGCTCGCTCCCCGCGCCCAGCTCCAGCTCGCCGCGATCAGCCGCTGGAACGCGCTGCGCGGCATCCGCGTCGGCCTGGTCGCCGGCGCCCTGCTGCTGATGCTGATCGGTGCCAACCTGGCGACGCCGATCTACCCGATGATCCAGCAGCGCCTGGGCCTCGGCCCGCTCGACACCACGATCCTCTTCACGATCTACGTCTTCGCGCTGGTCCCGGTCCTGGCCGTGGTCGGCCACTGGTCCGACCACCTCGGCCGACGCGCCCTGATCCTGCCCGCCGTGGCGCTGGCCGCCGCCGGGGACGTCGTGTTCGCCACCTCCACCAGCTTCTGGCAGCTGGCCGCGGGCCGGGCGATCCAGGGCATGGCCGTCGGCCTCTCCACCGGCGCCGCCGGAGCCGCCCTCGGTGACCTCCTTCCCGACCACCCGACCCTGGCCGCCAAGCTCACCCTGGCCTGCTCCGCGGGTGGCGTCGCACTCGGCCCGGTCGTCGGCGCCCTGCTGGCCGGCGGCTCCGACCCGCTGCTGACGCCCTTCCTGCTGCACGCCGTGGCCCTGCTGGCACTCTGCCTGCCCCTCGCCCTGGTCCACCCCCGGATGCCCGGCCGCAACCGGCCGCCGGCCTCCCCGCCGCGCATCACCACCCCCGCCCACCTGCGCCCCCAGCGCCTGCGGCTGCCGCGCACCGGGCGCCGCGAGTTCCTGCTCGCCGCCTCCGCCGGGTTCATCTCCTACGCGGTCTTCGGCGTCTACCTCAGCCTGGCCCCGGCCTTCTCCGCCAAGCTGCTGCACACCCCCTCCCACCTGACCGGCGCCGTGGTCGCGGCCCTGCTGCTCGGCTCCTCCGCGATCGCCCAGCTGCTCGTCCCGCCGACCGCCGACCGTACGGTCATCGCCCTCGGCATGACCGGCCTGGCCACCGGCCTCGCCCTGGTCGTCGCCGCCGGCTACACCGGCACCCCCGCCCTGCTGTTCATCGGCAGCGTCCTCGGCGGAGCCTGCCAGGGCGTCGCCTTCCGCTCCCTGTTCACGACGGCGGTCGCCGCGATGAACCCGGAACGCCGTGGCTCCGAACTCAGCGCCCTCTGGGTCATCGTCTACCTCGGCAGCTCCCTCCCCATCGTCATCGTCGGCGCCCTGGTCAAGACCTACGGCCTCCTCCCCGCCATCAGCGGCTTCGCCACCGTCGCCGCCGCCCTCTGCGCCGCCCTGGCCCTCGCCGTCGCCCGCAAGCCCAGGCGCACGGCCTGACCCCATCCACGCGCGCACCGCTGCCCGGGACCTCCTCATCGGAAGTCCCGGGCAGCGGCGTTTCCGCAACCGGGGAGACCGCAGGGTGGTCATCGAGTTCGCCGCGCGCATACGGCGATTCCGGCGAGGCCCGTTACCCGGACGCGACGACATACGACATACGACATGCCCCGACCCTGGCGGCCCGCTGGTAGTAACACCGCCGCCGCACGGATGTTCTCCCCGAAGGGAGGAATCGCTGCAGAAAGGTCGACGGAAGAACCACGGAACCGAAGCCCACCCGCCCGCCCACGGGAGCGGGTACCTTCCGAGTACGGCCGTGCCCGGAAGGGGAACAGCGTGACTCAGTGGACCGACTACACCACAGGCGAGCGCATCAAGCTTCTACGCGGACCGGACATGACGCAGGAGCAGCTTGCCGAAGCGTCCGGCCTTTCCGTGGCGACGATCCGCAAGGCGGAACGCAACCTGGGCGGCAGCCTCCAGACGCTGCTGCGAATCTCGGCCGCACTGCACACGGACGTGTCGGTCATCCTGGGCCAACAGGCCCCCCGCCGCGCGATGCACGGCGTCGACCGGGCCATGATGCGCGAGCTGTCCCGGGCCGTCCACGACACCGCCGCGGGCATCGGCGTCGATGTGCAGCCCCCGTCCCCGGCCGAACTCGCGGCCGGACTCGCCGCCGCCTGGGAGGCCTATCGCTCCGGCGACTACGTGGGCGCAGGAGTCCGCGTCGCCCCTGTGCTGCGCGAAGCCGCCGCCGCGTTGCGGGACGCCCCCGTCGACCAGGGGAGTACGGCCGCAGGCATCCTCGCGGATGCCTACCGGCTCGCCGCCTACGTGGCGAACCAGTTCGGCGCCCGTGATCTCGCGTACGCCGGAATCGGGCATGCGCAACAACAGGCCGACCGCGCCGGGGACAGCGTCCGCTCGGCCATGGTCGCATCCGGCCGGTCGTGGATCTACGTGCGGGATGCCCGACTCGACCAGGCGGAGGAGACTGCGCGTACGTCGTACGAGTCGATCGAGCCCAGGTACGGGGATCGGGATCTCGGAATGCTCGCCACCTACGGATGGCACGTGACCTTCGCAGCCGTCGTCGCTGCCCGTCAGGGGGATGTGGATGGCGCCGACGATCTACTGTCGCAGGGGCTTGCAGTAGCCGCCCGGATGGGCAGGGACGTCATGGTGAACGGCACGGCGTTCGGGCCGGCAACGGTCACCGCGCAGGCGATCGGAATCTCCGTCTCCACCGGTCGGCCGGGCAAGGCGCTCAGCCTGTTCCAGTCGATCGGCGACACGAACTCGCTCACGCCGTCCGCGCGCAACCGGATGCTGCTGGACGTGGCGCTCGCACAAGCCGAGACCCGGCAGTCTGACACGGCCCTCGACACGCTGCTTGAGGTGTGCTCGGCCGCGCCCGGTTGGGCTCGGCATCAGGGATTGCCCGGGGTGATCGCGCAGAAGGCGAGCGCGGGTAGCGCCACCACGGCCAAGTTGCGCAAGCTCTCATCGTTCCTCGGAACATCCGTGATCATCAGCTGAGTGATACGCGCCGTATCACTCGGCACCGGTACGACTTCGGGAAGTGACACATCCCATCCGTTCACGGACAGTAAGAAATCGGCAACAGTGGGCGCATGCTGACGCTCCATCAACAGCGCCCGACGCCCACAAGCGTTCCGGTCGCCCCATACGTCACAGCGACGAACCCGATCATCAGCCGCACCCGGGGGCTTCGGTGACGACGGCACTCGCGCATCATCTTCCGCGTCCGGAAACGGCCCTGCGCTGCCCAGTCTCCGCCCTTGGAGGAGCAGCATGATGCACTCCACTGCCCGATATCGACACCGCATCGCCCGTCGGCCGAGGACGGTCGTTGTCCAGGCTGACTCCTTCTGCAACCTGGACTGCGCCTACTGCTGCCTGCCCGACCGCAAACGGCGGACACCGATGCCGGTCGCGGTCGCCGAGGCAGTGGCCCGCTCCGTCGCCGAGTTCGCCGATACCGCGTCACCGGAGCCGGTCGAGGTGGTCTGGCACGCGGGCGAACCGCTGGCCGCCGGCCGCACGCGGCTCGCGGAACTGCTGGCCCCGTTCGAGCCGTTGCGGCAGGCCCGGTTGGTCGAGCACTCGGTGCAGACCAACGCCGTACTGATCTCCCCGGCCTGGTGTGACTTCCTCACCGTGTACGGGTTCCGCGTCGGGGTGAGCATCGACGGCCCTTCCGCCCTCAACCGTCAGCGCGTTGACCGGGCCGGGCGGTCGGCCTTCGACCGGATCATGAAGGGCATCGGGTGCCTGCGCGAGTACGACGTGCGATTCTCGGCAATCGCCGTCGTCAGCGCGGAGAGCATCGGCAACCCCGAGGGTCTGCTCGACTTCATGGCCGACCTCGGCTGCCACACAGTGGGTCTGAACATGGAGGAACGGGAAGGCGTCAACACCGACCGGGCGATTCCCACCGCCGAGCAGGCCCGAGCGTTCTGGCGCAGCACCATCGCCTGGTCACGCCGCAACCGCGACCTGACCATCCGCGAGATCGACCGACTCGGCGGCTACCTGCGGGACGTCCGCGCCGGACACCGGGCTGCCTGGGATGGCGTGTTGATCGACCCGATCCCGACCATCGCCTCCAACGGCGACGTCGTCCTGCTTTCGCCTGAACTCGCGGGGATCACCGACCCGGCCTACGAGGACTTCCGGGCCGGGAACGTCCTGGAACAGAGCATCGGCTCGATGCTGGACCGCGCCCACCACCTGCGCTACGTGCGCGAGTTCCTGGCCGGACTGGACGCGTGCGAGGCCACCTGCGACGTCTTCGACTTCTGCCGAGGGGCCCAGGCCGGCAATCGCTACTTCGAGAACGGCCGCCTGGACACCACCGAGACGAACTACTGCCGTGTGTCCCGACAGGCCCTGGTCACCGCCCTGTCCGATACGGTCCACGAGGAGAAAGCCGCATGACCCTGCTCGAACTGCTGGCTGCCAGCAACACCGCCGCCGTCGCCGACCTCACCGGCCTCGCCAGCCTCACCGTGACCGACCCCGCCGCCGGGCCGTTCGACAACCGGCCCACCTGGGACAACAACGGGCCGAAGTTCGACAACCGGCCCACCTGGGACAACTGGTCGAACAAGGACAAGGGCAAGTAGCGCCCCGAACCACCCCGGGACCGCACCGGCGGTGCGACCCCGGCCCGATCCCCGAGAGAACAGAGCCCCTCATGGACAGCATCACCTTCGGGCGTGTCACCGTGACCCTGCCTCACCTGGACGAGCCCGGCCTGTACCTGTCCAACGTCACCACCCTCGAATCCGCCCGGGGCATCGTCCAGGACTTCCAGTACGGTGAGGCAGACCTGCGGGACCTGGAACTCGCCGAGACCCGCCTCGTCACCGGCCGCGTCTCCAACCTGCGGACCGACCGCACGCAGTTCGACCAAGTCCGCCTGGACTCCGTCGAGTTCGATACCTGCACCCTCGCCACCGCCCGCATCACCGACAGCAAGCTCTCCCGGGTCGTCTTCCGTAACTGCAAGATCATGGGTGCCGGCCTCATCGGCGTGACCCTGGACAACGTCCTCTTCGACAACTGCAAGCTCGACTACGCGACCTTCGAGCAGATCCGCGCCACCGGCGCGGTCGTCTTCTCCAAGTGCGCGCTCACGGAGGCATCGTTCGCTGGCTGCGACCTCGGTGGCGCACGCCTCGACGCCTGCAATATGCGGCTGACCGAGTTCGGCCGGGGCAAGTACCAGGGCCTTGACCTGCGGGGCAACGACCTCACCACACTGCGTGGAGTCGCCAACCTCGGCAAGGTCCTCATCGACCGTACCCAGCAGGCCGAACTCGCCGAAGCCCTGGTCGCCGAACTGGACGTGACCTTCGCCGACACCCTCGACGACCGGTAGATCCCAGCCTGGGAGGAATCCGTGTGACTCTCGCCATCGCCCACACCGATCCCGCCGCCCTCATCGCCAGGTGTGACAGCACCGGCGTCCGCACCGCTCGCGGCGAGCCCGACTACGAGGACGGGGCTGTCCTCCCGGCCGGCCCCTGGCGGCCCCTCACCGCCGTGCCGGCGGCAGAACTCCGCCCGACGGAGCGGAGCGCCGACAGCGCGCTGGTGGAACTGGTGAAGCTGCCCGACGGCCCGCCGCCGACCGCCCTTGCCGCTCTCGCCGACCAGCTCGGCGACCCCGACGGCGTCCACCTCGGCCAAGCCAGGAGCCCGGCCGGGGCCCTCACCACCACCCCGAATCACCAGGACGGCCGCCGCATCGGCCTGCACGTCGACAATTGGGACAGGCTCCCCTATCAGGCCAAGCACACCGGTCGCCGACGTCTCTGCTTCAACCTCGGTCCCGGGACCCGCTACCTCCTGCTCGGCGACCTCGACATCCGCGCCATCTGCCGCAACCTCCACACCGAACCCGAGAACCGCTATCCGCACACCGACGACCTGCGGGCCTACGCCGCCCTCGGGCTACCCCTGCGTGTCTTCCGACTACGGATCGACCCCGGCGAGGGCTACGTCGCCCCCACCGAACTGCTGCCCCACGACGGCTCCACCGAGGACCAGCCCCAACCGTCCACCGCCGCGTTCTGGCTCGGCCACTGGCCACGCGGCGTCCTGGCCTCGCCGATCTGACAAACCATCCCCATTCACGTAGGAGACCTCCATGGCTGCTGCGCCGCCACAAAGCCCCCGCCCGGTCACGCCTCGGCTGCCGACCAGCCCGACCTTCGACCAGGAGCTGTGCGCGCTCGTGATCGACACCGCACCCCGGTTGTTCGCCGTCGTCGAGGTTTGGGGCGAGGGCCTCCCGGACGTCGACGGGTGGATCGCGGCTTGGGGGGGTCGCTGACCACAGCGGGCAAGCGCACGTGATCAGCATCGACGGGCAGGCGCGAATGACCCTCGCATCTCCCAACCGGGCCTTGCGGCATTTCGCCGGGCGACCGGGGGTCACCGCACGGCTGGTCTGGCTCGCACAGCCGAGTGCGGCAGCAGTGGATCGGACCGAGGCCGCCTGACCTCGGCCTGCTGGCGCGAGCGGGACGCAACGAACGCGGCTGGTGCGGGTCTTGGGCGGCGGCGGCCCAACCTGATGAGCCCACACAGGCCAAGCACAGAATGTCGCAAACGTCTCACGCAGCGTCAAGTGCCGTGGTGAGTTCCGTGATCCAACCAAAAACAGGTGACCCCGGCAGCGCGCCAACGCTCCGGGGTCCGGCACCAGGAGCCAACACTCCCCACGCGCGTCCATCGTAGCGCCCACGTGCGCGACTTCACCGTGCTGCCCAACGCCGTGCTCCAGTACCGGCGGTTGAGCTACACCGTCCGAGGACTCCTCGCCGACCTGCTCTCGCGCCCCGACGGCTGGCGCGAGGACGGACGGCACATGGCCGACAGCAGTCCGCAGGGCCGGGGCGCGATCCGCAAGGCGTTGAAGGAGCTGACCGAGGCCGGGTACTACCGGGTCGAGAAGATCCGGATGACCGACGGCACGATCATCACCGAAACCCACGTCTACGACACCCCACACCTCACGGCGCCACCGGGGACCACCCGTCCGGCGCCCGGTGAGGCGGCAACCGGCCGTGCTGGCAGCCCTGTTGTAAAGAACCGGCACCAAGAACCCCCCCCCCCCCCCCCGGGGCCCGGCGGACGGAAGCGACCAGGGAGGCGAGGAGGAACCACCCGAGCTCCGCGAAGCGGTGGCCACGCTGTTCCGGGTGATCCGCCCCGAGTCCCGACTGCGCCTGGGCGAGGCCGAAGCCGCCGCACTCGCACCCCTCGTCGCACAGTGGCTGCAACGCGGTGCGGCCCACGCCGACCTCACCCAAGCCCTGCTGCCGGGCCTGCCCACCCCGATGCACTCGGCACCCGCCGTGCTCCGCTACCGCCTGGAGTGGCCCGCAAGGGCGCGGACGTGGCCGCCGCAGGCGCCGCCCGAGTTCGAACTGCTTTGCGCTCCGCAGCGACAGGCCGTCGGCCTGCACACATCGCGGCCTGAGACACTCTTTCCGGCCAGCACCGCGCGGCGAGCCCCAGGGCGGGCACCCGCCGGCAGGCGGGTGGGGCGTGGACGGTGGGGAACGGCAGTGGACCTGTCCACCGAAGCAGCTCACGCGCGGGTGAAACGCCACTGCCGCGCGAACCCCCGAAGGGTTCGCGCGGCAGCGGGTGGACGACGGAGCGGGCGTCAGACGTTGAAGCCCAGGGCCCGCAGCTGGTCTCGGCCGTCGTCGGTGATCTTGTCCGGGCCCCACGGCGGCATCCAGACCCAGTTGATCCGCAGGTCCTGGACCAGGCCGTCGGTGGCGGTCTTGGCCTGGTCCTCGATGACGTCGGTCAGCGGGCAGGCCGCCGAGGTGAGCGTCATGTCGATGGTGGCCACGTCGGACTCGTCGATGTGGATGCCGTAGATCAGGCCCAGGTTGACGACGTCGATGCCCAGTTCGGGGTCGACGACGTCCATCAGGGCCTCGGTCAGGTCCTCGACGGAGACGGTGCCGGCGGTGGTGCCGACGATGAGGCCGGTCGGCTGCTCCCCGGCGGCGGTGTCCGAAGCGGTAGCCGCGACGGTCTCCGCAGCGGAGGGGGTTTCGTCAGTCATGGTCATTCCTCCTCTGCAGGATCAGTCGTTCACGGCGGGGTGCTGGGCGAGCGCCTGGGCGGTGGCGTCCTTCCAGGCCATCCAGCTGAGCAGGGCGCACTTGACCCGGGCCGGGTACTTGGAGACGCCGGCGAACGCGACCGCGTCCTCCAGCACCTCCTCGTCGCCCTCGCCCTGGCCCTTGCTCTGCATCAGCTCCAGGAAGGCCTCCTGGACGGCCTGCGCCTCGCCGACGGTCTTGCCGACCACCAGGTCGTTCAGCACCGAGGCGCTGGCCTGGCTGATCGAGCAGCCCTGGGACTCGTACGAGACGTCGGTGACCGTCGCGCCGTCGAGCTTCACCCGCAGGGTGATCTCGTCGCCGCACGTCGGGTTGACGTGGTGCACCTCGGCGTCGCCGTCCCGCAGCCCCTTGCCGTGCGGGTTGCGGTAGTGGTCCAGGATGATGTCCTGGTACATCGAGTCGAGCTTCATGGTCGTCCTGCCCTGTCCCGTCAGCCGAAGAAGTTCCGGACGTGGTGCAGGCCGTCGATCAGCGCGTCGACCTCGCCCGGCGTCGAGTACAGGTAGAACGACGCCCGTGTGGTCGCCGGAATTCCGTACCGCAGGCAGACCGGCCGCGCGCAGTGGTGTCCGACGCGCACGGCGATGCCCTGCTCGTCCAGCACCTGGCCCACGTCGTGCGGGTGGATGTCGCCGAGGGTGAAGGAGATCGCGGCACCGCGGTCGACGGCCGTGCGCGGGCCGATGATCCGCAGGTCGGGGACCTCCAGCAGGCGCTCCACCGCGTACTCGGTGATCGCGTGCTCGTGGGCGGCGATCTTGTCCATGCCGATCGCCGACAGGTAGTCGATGGCCGCGCCGAGCCCGACCGCCTGGGCGATCGGCGGGGTGCCGGCCTCGAACTTGTGCGGAGCCGGGGCGTAGGTGGACGAGCCCATGGTGACGGTCTCGATCATCTCGCCGCCGCCGAGGAACGGCGGGAGGTCCTCCAGCAGCTCCTGGCGGCCCCAGAGCACGCCGATGCCGGTCGGGGCCAGCATCTTGTGGCCGGTGAAGGCGACGAAGTCGGCCTCCAGCGCCTGCACGTCCAGCACCATGTGCGGCGCGGCCTGCGAGGCGTCGATGACGACCAGCGCGCCGACCGACTGGGCCTTGCGGACGATCGCCTCGACCGGGTTGACCGTGCCCAGCAGGTTGGAGACCAGGGTGAAGGAGACCACCTTGGTCTTCTCGGTGATCAGCTCGTCGATGTCCGACAGGTCGAGCCGGCCCTCGTCGGTCAGCCCGAACCACTTGAGCTTCGCGCCGGTGCGCTGCGAGAGCAGCTGCCACGGGACGATGTTGGAGTGGTGCTCCATCTCCGTGATCACGATCTCGGAGTCGGCGTCGACCTTGTACGGCTCGTCGGCCCAACCGAGCATGTTGGCAACGAGGTTGAGCGACTCGGAGGCGTTCTTGGTGAAGATCACCTCGTTCCGGCTCGGCGCGTTGACGAAGGCCGCGACCTTGTCGCGGGCGCCCTCGTACAGCGCCGTGGCCTCCTCGGCGAGCACGTGCACGCCGCGGTGGACGTTGGCGTTGTGCCGCTCGTAGTAGCCGTTCAGCGCTTCGAGCACCTGGCGCGGCTTCTGCGAGGTGGCCGCGTTGTCCAGGTAGACCAGCGGCTTGTCCTCGTGCAGCAGCCGCTGCAGGACCGGGAAGTCCTTGCGGATCGCGTCGGTGTCGAGCAGGCCGCTAAAGGTATGGGTCACTCGGACGCGCCACCCTTCACATATGCCTCGTAGCCCTCGTTCTCCAGCTTGTCGGCCAGCTCGGCGCCGCCGGACTCGACGATGCGGCCGCCCGCGAAGACGTGGACGTAGTCGGGCTTGATGTACCGCAGGATGCGGGTGTAGTGGGTCACCAGCAGGGTGCCGACCTCACCGGTGGAGCGGACCCGGTTGATGCCCTCGGAGACGATCCGCAGCGCGTCGACGTCCAGGCCGGAGTCGGTCTCGTCGAGGATCGCGATCTTCGGCTTGAGAAGCTCCAGCTGGAGGATCTCGTGGCGCTTCTTCTCACCGCCGGAGAAGCCCTCGTTGACGTTGCGCTCGGCGAACGCCGGGTCCATCTGCAGGGCGGCCATCGCCTCCTTGACCTCCTTGACCCACAGCCGCAGCTTGGGGGCCTCGCCGCGGACGGCGGTGGCGGCGGTGCGCAGGAAGTTGGAGACCGAGACGCCGGGGACCTCGACCGGGTACTGCATGGCCAGGAAGACACCGGCCTTGGCGCGCTCGTCGACGGACATCTCCAGGACGTCCTCGCCGTCCAGCAGCACGGTGCCGCCGGTGACGGTGTACTTGGGGTGGCCGGCCAGCGAGTAGGCCAGGGTGGACTTGCCGGAGCCGTTCGGACCCATGATGGCGTGGGTCTCGCCCTGCTTCACGGTCAGGTCGACGCCCTTCAGGATCTCGCGCGGGCCGTTCTCGGCCTCGACGGAGACGTGCAGGTCGCGGATTTCAAGGGTTGCCATGTGTACTCAGGACTCCTGGTTGACGGAGACGAGCACATCGTCCCCTTCGATCTTTACGGGGTAGACAGCGACCGGCTTGGTGGCGGGCAGGCCGGAGGGCTTGCCGGTGCGCAGGTCGAAGCTGGAACCGTGCAGCCAGCACTCGATCATGCAGTCCTCGACCTCGCCCTCGGAGAGCGAGACGTTCGCGTGCGAGCAGGTGTCGTTGATCGCGAACACCCCCTCGTCGGTGCGGACGATCGAGACCGGCACGCCGTTGAGGTCCACGCGCTTGGGGACGTCCTCCTGGAGGTCGGCCAGCGCGCAGGCACGGAGGAAGCTCATCGGGATCAGACCGCCGCTTCCAGCTCGGCGTCGATCTTCTCCATGAGCTGCTCCTGGACCTCGGCCACGCCGATCTGCTGGAGCAGCTCGGCGAAGAAGCCGCGGACCACCAGGCGGCGCGCCTCGTCGGCGGGGATGCCGCGGGCCATCAGGTAGAACAGCTGCTCGTCGTCGAAGCGGCCGGTCGCCGAGGCGTGGCCGGCGCCGACGATCTCGCCGGTCTCGATCTCCAGGTTCGGGATCGAGTCGACCCGGGCGCCGTCGGTGAGCACCAGGTTCCGGTTGAGCTCGTAGGTGTCGGTGCCCAGCGCGGCGGCGCGGATCAGCACGTCGCCGACCCAGACCGCGTGGGCGTCCTGGCCCTGCAGCGCGCCCTTGTACGCCACGTTCGACCGGCAGTGCGGCGTGTCGTGGTCGATGACCAGGCGGTGCTCCAGGTGCTGGCCGGCGTCGGCGAAGTACAGGCCGAACAGCTCGGCCTCGCCGCCGGGGCCCGCGTAGTTGACCCGCGGGTGCAGGCGGACCAGGTCGCCGCCGAAGGTGACGACCACGGACTTGAACGAGGCGTCCCGGCCGACCAGCGCGCTGTGCTGGGCGGTGTGGACGGCGTCCCGCTCCCAGTCCTGGACGGAGACGAAGGTGAGCTTGGCACCGTCACCGACCAGCAGCTCGACGTTGGCGGCCCGGGTGCCGGTACCGGTGTGGTTGATCACCACGACGGCCTCGGCGAACGGCTTGACGTCGATCACCACGTGGGCGAAGCGGGTGCCGCCCTCGCCGTGCACGTCGATCTTCACCGGCTCGGTCAGCACCGCGTCCTTGGGGACGGTGACCACGAGCGCCTGCTCGAAGGCGCTGAAGGCCTGCGCGGCGACCCGGTCGACCGGCTTGCCGGCCTTGCCCAGGCGGGCGTCGTCGCGTCCGACGGTCTCGGCGGTGACGCCGTCCGGCAGGCCCAGCTCGACCTTGTCCTCGCCCTTCGCGGCGCCGACGGCCGAGCCGTCGTGCAGGCCGCCGAGGCGGTGCATCGGAGTGAAGCGCCAGTCCTCCTCGCGGCCGGTGGGCACCGGGAAGTCGTTCACGTCGAAGGACGGCTTGACCGCGACGCGGGCGTCGATCGGCTGCTGGACGGTGGTACGGCCGGTGCCGGGGCCGGCGAGCTGCGCGCCGGCGCCGGCGGTGCCGACCTCGATCGAACCGGCGGTGGTGGAGCCGGTGGTGTTCTGAACGTCAGCCATGGCTGTTCGTTGTGCTCTCTTCCTCAGGAATTCCGGATGGACGGCGGTGACGGCCGGTCGTCAGCCGACGGAGCCCTCCATCTGCAGCTCGATCAGCCGGTTCAGCTCCAGCGCGTACTCCATCGGCAGCTCGCGCGCGATCGGCTCGACGAAGCCGCGGACGATCATCGCCATCGCCTCGAACTCGGTCATGCCCCGGCTCATCAGGTAGAAGAGCTGGTCCTCGCTGACCTTGGAGACCGTCGCCTCGTGGCCCATGGACACGTCGTCCTCGCGGACGTCCACGTACGGGTAGGTGTCCGAGCGGGAGATGGTGTCGACCAGCAGGGCGTCGCAGAGCACGTTGGACTTGGCGCCCTTGGAGCCCTCGCCGATCTCGATCAGACCGCGGTAGGAGGTGCGGCCGCCGCCTCGCGCCACCGACTTGGAGACGATGTTGGAGGAGGTGTTCGGCGCCATGTGGACCATCTTGGCGCCGGCGTCCTGGTGCTGGCCCTCGCCCGCGAAGGCGATCGACAGGGTCTCGCCCTTGGCGTGCTCGCCCATCAGGTAGACGGCCGGGTACTTCATGGTGACCTTGGAGCCGATGTTGCCGTCGACCCACTCCATGGTCGCGCCCTCGTACGCCACGGCGCGCTTGGTGACCAGGTTGTAGACGTTGTTCGACCAGTTCTGGATGGTCGTGTAGCGGCAGCGGCCGCCCTTCTTGACGATGATCTCCACGACCGCCGAGTGCAGCGAGTCGGAGGAGTAGATCGGCGCGGTGCAGCCCTCGACGTAGTGGACGTAGGCGTCCTCGTCGACGATGATCAGCGTCCGCTCGAACTGACCCATGTTCTCGGTGTTGATCCGGAAGTAGGCCTGGAGCGGGATGTCGACGTGCACGCCCTTCGGCACGTAGATGAACGAGCCGCCGGACCACACCGCGGTGTTCAGCGCGGCGAACTTGTTGTCGCCGGCCGGGATGACGGTGCCGAAGTACTCCTTGAAGATCTCCGGGTGCTCGCGCAGCGCGGTGTCGGTGTCCAGGAAGATGACGCCCTGCTCCTCCAGGTCCTCGCGGATCTGGTGGTAGACGACCTCGGACTCGTACTGGGCGGCGACACCGGCGACCAGGCGCTGCTTCTCCGCCTCCGGGATGCCCAGCTTGTCGTAGGTGGCCTTGATGTCCGCGGGCAGGTCCTCCCAGGACTCGGCCTGCTTCTCGGTGGAGCGGACGAAGTACTTGATGTTGTCGAAGTCGATGCCGGTGAGGTCGGAGCCCCAGGTCGGCATGGGCTTCTTGCCGAACAGCTTCAGGCCCTTGAGCCGCAGGTTCAGCATCCACTCGGACTCGTTCTTCTTCGCCGAGATGTCGCGGACGACCTCCTCGCTGAGCCCGCGCTTGGCCGCGGCACCGGCGGTGTCCGGGTCGGCCCAGCCGTACTCGTAATTGCCCAGGCCTTCGAGCTCGGGGTGCGAAACGGTGTCAGTCATGCGAGCTTCCTAACGCGCGGACGCTGAATCTTCGGTGGACGCGGAATTTTCGGTGGATGTACTGGCAGTCGGCACCGCACCGGAACCACGACCCGCCGGAGGCTGGACAGGCGACGGTGCGGCACCGGGTGCCGGCACATAGGTGGTGCAGACCCCGTCGCCGTGGGCGATGGTGGCCAGCCGTTGCACATGGGTGCCCAGGAGCTGGGAGAAGACCTCGGTCTCCGCCTCGCAGAGCTGCGGGAACTGCTCGGCGATGTGCGCGACCGGGCAGTGGTGCTGGCAGAGCTGGGCGCCCGCCGGGGCCTTGGCCACGGCCGACGGGACACGCCGCACCGTGGCAGCGTACCCGTCCGCGCTCAACGCCTGGGCGAGGGCCTCCGGGCGCTCCTGGGCCCCGGCCTGCCGCAGGGTCTCCCGGTACTTCTCGCCCTGCTTGCCGAACCGGGCGCGGGCGAAGGCGGCGACCGCCTCCTCGCCCGCCTTGCCGCCGCCCACCGCGTCCGAGATCCAGCGCAGCGCGTCGGCGGCGAGCTGGTCGTATGCCTGGTAGAAGGCGTCCCGGCCGCCGTCGGTGAGGGCGAACACCTTGGCCGGGCGGCCACGGCCGCGGCTGCCGTAGACCCGCTGCTCGCGGGACTCGACCAGGCCGGCGGCGGCCAGTCCGTCCAGGTGACGGCGGACGGCGGCGGCGGTGAGGCCGAGCCGGTTCGCCAGGTCGGCGGCGGAGGAGGGGCCGTGGTCCAGGATCGACCGGGCGACCCGGTCGCGGGTGGCCCGGTGGCCTTCCAGCAGCACCTCGGCCGCCGTCACGGGCACGTCGCAGTCGGGGGCCGACTCGGCCTCCGGGTGCGTGGCGTGCTCGCGCATGTTTTTCACAACACCAGTGTTGCGTAATTACTTCCGAGAGGACAAGCCGTGATCCAGGCCTCACCCGTGGCATCTGTCACGCAGGCAAGCCTTACCTGGCCTGCGAAAACGATCACCAAGGCCGGTGTCCGGCCTGCCCGTTCGGCCCTCTTAGACTCGCCGGTATGCATTCCGAACCCGCGGTCCAGGTCGCCGGGCTGGTCAAGCGCTACGGCGACAAAGCCGCGGTGGACGGCCTCGACCTCACCATCGCGCGCGGCGCGATCACCGCCGTCCTCGGCCCCAACGGCGCCGGCAAGACCACCACCATCGAGACCTGCGAGGGCTACCGCCGCCCCGACGCCGGCACCGTCCGCGTCCTCGGCCTCGACCCGGTCGCCCAGGGCGCCGCCCTGCGGCCCCGGATCGGCGTCATGCTCCAGTCCGGGGGCGTGTACGCGGGCGCGCGCGCCGTCGAGATGCTGCGGCACACCGCCAAGCTGCACGCCCACCCGCTGGACGTGGACGCCCTGGTCGAACGCCTCGGCCTCGGCTCCTGCGGCCGCACCACCTACCGCCGGCTCTCCGGCGGCCAGCAGCAGCGGCTCGCCCTGGCGATGGCCGTGGTCGGCCGCCCCGAGCTGGTCTTCCTGGACGAGCCCACCGCCGGCCTCGACCCGCAGGCCCGCCGCGCCACCTGGGAGCTGGTCCGCGACCTGCGCCGGGACGGCGTCACCGTGGTGGTCACCACCCACCACATGGACGAGGCCGAACAGCTCGCCGACCACGTCGCCGTCGTCGACCGCGGCAAGGTCATCGCGAACGGCACCACCGAAGAGCTCTGCCGCGGCGGTGCCGAGGACGCCCTGCGCTTCGACGGCCCGCCCGGACTCGACCTCGGCCCGCTGCTCAAGGAGCTGCCCGCGGGCGCCACCGCCACCGAGACCGCCCCCGGCAGCTACCGCGTCGAGGCCGCCGTCGACCCCAGCCGGCTGCTGGCCACCGTCACCGGCTGGTGCGCGGCCTCCGGCATCCTGCCGGAGCGGCTGTCCGTGCAGCGCCGCAGCCTCGAAGACGTCTTCCTCGACCTGACCGGACGGGAGCTCCGCTCGTGACCCCTGTGGACTACGCACCGAAGCCCGGTGCCGCCCCCGTCGGCCGGATGCTGCTCGCCCAGACCGCCTTCGAGACCAGGATGCTGCTGCGCAACGGTGAGCAGCTGCTGCTGACCGTGGTCATCCCGACCGTGCTGCTGGTGCTGTTCTCCGCCGTCGACATCGTGGCCGTGGAAGGGCCCGGCAAGCGGGTCGACTTCCTGGCGCCCGGCCTGCTCGCACTGGCCGTGATGTCCACCGCCTTCACCGGGCAGGCCATCGCGACCGGCTTCGAACGCCGCTACGGCGTGCTCAAGCGGCTCGGCGCCAGCCCGCTGCCGCGCTGGACGCTGCTGACCGCCAAGACCGGCTGCGTACTGGTCACCGAGGTGCTCCAGGTCGCACTGCTGTCGGTGATCGCCCTGGCCCTCGGCTGGTCGCCGCACGGCAACCCCCTGGCGGTCGCCGCGCTGCTCGTCCTGGGCACCGCCGCCTTCTCCGGGCTCGGCCTGCTGATGGCCGGCACCCTCAAGGCCGAGGCCACCCTGGCCGGCGCCAACCTGGTGTTCATCCTGCTGCTGCTGGCCGGCGGGGTGATCGTGCCGCTGAGCAAGTTCCCGGACGCGGTGCGCTCGGTGCTGGGGCTGCTGCCGATCTCGGCGCTCTCGGACGGGCTGCGCTCGGTGCTCCAGCACGGCGCCGGGGTGCCCTGGTCGGACCTCGGTGTCCTGGCCGGCTGGGCCGTCCTCGGCCTGGCCGCGGCCGCCCGGTTCTTCCGCTGGGAGTGACCTCGGCGGCGACAACGCGACGCCCCCGGCCTGTCGAGGCCGGGGGCGTCGCGGTTTTCCGTCGGTCGGACGTCAGCTCTCGCTGCTGCCACGGCGCTTGCGGGCGAGCAGCACCAGCGCGCCACCGACCAGCAGCACGCCGCCGCCGGCCGCCGCGATCATCGGGGTGGCGTCGCTGCTACCGGTCTGGGCGAGCGCCGGGGCGCTGGTGGCGGGCGCCGGGGCCGGGGCGGCCGGGGTCGTCTGACTGGGGGTGGGGGTGGCCATCGGGGACTTGCTCGGGGTGGGCGTCGCCGACGGGGTCGGGGTCTTGGTCTGGGTGGGCGTCGGGGTGGGCGTGGGGGTCTTGGTGGGGGTCGGGGTGGGCGTCGGCGTCGGGGTGTGGCACGGCGCGATGGTCTTGGTCTCGTCGATGCTCCACCCCTTCTCCGCCGGGGTCTCGGTGGTCTTGACCACCAGGTGCGCGGTGACCGGGGCGTTGTGGTCCTTCACGGGGAAGGTGCCGTGGAACTCCGCCGGGAACGCCTTGGCGTCCAGGACCTTCTCGTCACCGATGGTGAGGCTGACGGTGTTCTTCACGTCAGGCTTGGGGCTGTAGTTGATCAGGTCGATCACGACCTTGTCGCAGGTCGTCGACCAGGTCGGCACGTGCGCCGAGGCGTTGGTGGCCAGCGCCAGCGGCAGGAGAATCCCGGCCGCCGCCGTTCCGGCGAGTGCCGCCGTGCCCATCCGAATGTGCCGCTGCTGTCGTGCCATTACCGTGTTCCCCTCCGAACGGTCTTGCGCAGCAGGCGGGTTGGAGTGGTTCGCGGTGGCCCGCTACGACATGTCCGGGGGACTCTACCGGCACTTCCACACCTCGCCACACCCCGCCGTGCGACCGGATTTCGTCTGTCGGTCCGTTCCCGGATGTGCATGACCAGCCCATCACAGCCGTCACCTCGCAGAACGCGGATCCGGCAAAGTTGAATGAACTTCGTCACCTTAGAAACACAACGGCGCCCCGGGTGATCGGGTTCAATCACCAGGGGCGCCTTGTCGATCAGTCGACGAACGTTCGGACCGGTCCGGCCCGTCAGGCCCTCTTGGCCGCCTTCCGCCGGACCGCCACCACGATCCCGCCACCGGCGGCTAGCACCACCGCACCGCCGATCGCCAGCGGCAGCACCGGGCCGGAGCCGGTGTGCGCCAGGTTGCCGCCCTCGTTCGCCTGGGCGGACGGACTGGCCGAGGCACCCGGCACGGCCGCCGAGGAGGAGGCGGACGCGCTCGGCGAGCCGCCCGCGGTCGGCCTGCCGGTCGCCGGAGCGCTCGGGGAGCCGGACGGAGCGGTCGAGGCGCTCGGCGTCACCGGGGTGGTCGGCGAGCCGGACGGCGTCACCGGCGGGGTGACCGGCGGCGTGGCCGGGGTGGTCGGCACCGTGGTGCCGGGCAGGCAGCCGGTGAACGGGTAGTGGTGGGTCTCGGCGCCGCCCTTGCCGGTCAGCGAGGCCGCGATCACCGAGCCGTTGACCGGGCCGCCGCTGCCGAGGTCGAAGGCGGCGTTGGGCGCGAGGACGGTACCGGCCCAGGCGGCTTCGCTGTTCTTGACCACCTTGGTCTCGGTGGGGAAGTTCCACAGCAGCTTGGCCCGGATCGCGCCACCCGCCGCACTCTGGTTCTTGTCGTCCAGGACCCAGCTCTCCTTGGGGGCGTCCCACAGGTGGAAGCCCGTGGTCCCGGCCGCCGCCATGTCGTACGAGCCACCAACCACGTTGATGACGGTGACCGAGCCGGCCGGCACCTTGACGAAGACGTCCTTGGCTCCCTGGAGCTTCGCGGCCTCGACGGTGAAGCTGTTGTACTTGGCGTCCCCGCCGGTGAAGGTCAACTTGGCGCCGTCCGCCTGGACGGTGGCCCCGGCGCTCTGCGGCACGGCGGCCAGCGAGGTGGCGGCGGCGCGCAGCTTGGCGAACTCGGCCTTGAAGTCGATCGGCGAGGCGCCCTGGGCGATCCTGCCCTGGTGCGCTTCGACCACCGCGCCGTCGGCCTTGGAGCCGTAGACGCCGTTGCCCCTCATCACCTGGGTGTTCTGGCCGGTGATCTTGCCGGCGACGACCAGCGCGTTCTTGCCGGGCAGGGCGTCGACCTCGGCGGCGGTCAGCTCCTGGCCGACCGAGAAGCCCCCGGTGAAGTCGGCGTTGCCGCCGACCGCGACGGCGCCCTCGGCGTCGGGGGTGTGGGTGTCGTCGCCCTCGATGAACTCGCCGTAGAGGTTGGCGACCCCGAGGCTGCGGCACTGCTCGGCGGCGCCGACAGCCTGGGCAGCCGGCGTGGCGAGTCCGGCGAGTACGAGCGAGCCGCCGACCGCGAGCGCGGCGGCGGAAGTGGATATGCGCATGTGCAGGATCTCCGCTTGCGTGCGGGAGGAGTGGGAGAGGCCCGAAAAAAGGTATGGACCAATCCGCACTCTTTCGGCCGAACGAGTGAATGGTCAAGACCATTGACCGCCTTGCCCGAACAGTCCGCTTTGCCCCCGGGGCGCGGCGGGTTCGGCCCCGCCCCAAGATCACCCGTAAAGCCACCTACGATGGAGCCCGTGCTGAACCCCTTCTCCCTGCTCGCCGAGCGCTGGCAGCCCTCCGCCGCGATGGTCCGGCGCGCCACGTTCGCCGCGCTGGTGATGAGCGTGGTGATCGTCGTCACCGGCGGCGCCGTCCGCCTCACCGCCTCCGGACTCGGCTGTACCACCTGGCCCCGCTGCACCGCCGAGAGCCTGACGCCCACGGCCGAGATGGGCTTCCACGGCATCGTCGAGTTCACCAACCGGATGCTCACCTACGTGCTGAGCGCCGCGGTCGGCTGGGCGATCCTGGCCGCCCGCTGCCACCGTCCGTGGCGGCGCAGCCTGACCAAGCTCGGCTGGGCCCAGTTCTGGCTGGTGATGAGCAACGCGGTGCTCGGCGGCATCACGGTCCTCACGGGCCTCAACCCGTACACCGTGGCGCTGCACATGATCGCCGCGATGGCGCTCGTCTGGGTCGCCCTGCTCATGTGGGAGCGGTCGAAGGAGGGCGACGGCCCGGCGAAGCTGTCGGTCGCCCGCCCCATCCACCAGCTGTCGTACGTCCTGGTCACGGTCGTCGGCCTGCTGGTCGCCGCCGGCACCCTGGTCACCGGCGCCGGCCACCACCCGGGCACGCCGCAGGACAACAAGATCGTCCCGCGCATCCCGATCGACTACGACCGGTTGGCCCAGTTCCACGCCGACTTCGCCTTCGTCTCGGTCGGCCTCACCATCGCGATGATCTTCGTCTTCGCCGCCATCAAGGCCCCCCGGGCAGCCAGGGCCCGCACCAAGGAACTGCTCGCGGTGCTGCTCCTCCAGGGCGTCCTCGGCTTCATCCAGTACTTCACCGACGCCCCCGAGCTCATGGTCGGCCTCCACATGCTCGGCGCCACCCTGACGTGGATCGCCGCCCTCCGCATCCCCCTCGCCCTGCGCGTACGCGAGGCCGAAGAAACCGTCGACCAGCTCCCCACCCAGACCCCGCGAACCGCGACCGTCTGAGCATCACCGAAGGCTCCCCCGCCCCGGGCGTTTTCCAGGGGTCGTTGCAACACCTGGTCGGTTGTCCCACGGCATTCCCCAGGTCGAGTGTTGCAACGATCCCTGGAACTCAAGAGCAGGATGGGGGCCGGCGCCGTCACGGTCAAAGGTGGCTAGCGCACGACGGGGATCTCTCCGGAGCGCCGGTCGGCCGGCCGCTTGCGGATGTTCGACACCATCGGCGACGGCCCGGCTCCCCGCGCGGGGAGCCGGGCCGTCGCCGTGTACCGAAGCCGAGGGTCAGCCGCCGAGCTGGATGCCCGCCATGCGCTTCCACTCGTAGGCGCTGGTCTTGACCTTGAGGCCCAGCTCGCCCTCGAAGTTCTCGTGCACGGTCAGGCCGGCCAGCTCAGCCGCACGGCGACCGACGGCGTACGTGGGGGCGACCTGGTCGCCCCAGGCGCCGTCCGCGCCGACCACGACGATCCGGGTGGCCACGGCGCCGACGTACTCGACGACCGCGTCGGCGCTGCCGCCGTGCTGCTGGGCGAAGCTGGTCAGGTGCTTGGCGATGCGCTTGGCGCGGCGCTCGGTGCGGGCGTCCGGCGTGGCGGCGGTGGCGGTCTCTGCGCTGCTCATGCCCGCATGCTACCCACCGGTAGAGGCGCTGGCGACGGGAGCGCCCTGTGCACCGGGCCACATACTCGGAACATGACGTTCAAAGGCTGGCCGGCCGAGGCGCTGGACTTCTACGAGCACCTCGAAGCCGACAACTCGAAGACCTTCTGGCAGGCCCACAAGGAGCAGTACGACGACGCCGTGCGCGCCCCGATGGAGCTGCTGCTCGCCGAGCTGGAGCCGGAGTTCGGGCCGGGGAAGATCTTCCGCCCCAACCGTGACGTCCGCTTCAGCGCCGACAAGTCCCCGTACAAGACGCACATCGGCGCGCATCTGGAGTCCGGCGGCTACATCCAGCTCTCCGCCGACGGCCTGGCCTGCGGCAACGGCATGTACCAGCTCGCCCCGGACCAGCTGGAGCGCTACCGCGCCGCCGTCGCCGAGGACGTCAGCGGCGCCGAACTCCTCAGGGTGATCGCCCGGGTGGAGAAGGACGGCCCGCAGGTCCACGGCCGGGACTCGCTCAAGTCGGCGCCCCGCGGCTACCCCAAGGACCACCCGAGGATCGAGCTGCTGCGCCACAAGGGCCTGGTGGCCTGGCAGGAATGGGAGCCCGCCGAGTGGCTGGGCACCCGGGCCGTCCACGCCCGGATCACCGGCTTCCTGCGCGCCTCCCAGCCGCTCCGGGACTGGCTGGACGGCCACGTGGGCCCGTCGGAACTGCCGTCCCGCTGAAACACGGAAGAGCCCCGGTCCACCAGGACCGGGGCTCTTCTCGGCAACGACCAAGCCTTACTTCACGAACGGATCGATCGCGCACACCACGAACAACAGCGACAGGTAGGTGATCGACCAGTGGAACAGCCGCATCTCCTTCAGCTTCGCGCCCACGATCCCGGCCTTGGCCCGCCCGTACAGCGCGTGCGCCTCGCGCAGCCAGAACCCGCCGAGCAGCACCGCCGCGACGGGGTACAGCCAGCTCATGTGCCCGAGCGGCCAGACCGCCAGCGAGACCGCCACCATCACCCAGGAGTAGGCGACGACCTGCTTGCCGACCGCGACGTTGCCCTTGACCACCGGCAGCATCGGCACACCGGCCCGCTCGTAGTCGTCGCGGACCTTCATCGACAGCACCCAGGTGTGCGGCGGCGTCCAGAAGAACACCACCAGGAACAGCGCGACCGCCGCCCAGGACACCGAGTTGGTCACCGAGGACCAGCCGATCAGCACCGGCATGCAGCCGGCGATGCCGCCCCAGACGATGTTCTGCGAGGTGCGCCGCTTGAGCCCCAGCGTGTAGACGAACACGTAGAACAGCAGCGCGCCGAGCGCCAGTCCGGCGGAGAGCCAGTTGACGCCGAAGCCGAGCAGCAGGGTGGAGAGGACACCGAGCGCGGTGCCGAACACCAGCGCCTCGCGCGGGGAGACCATCCCGGTGACGATCGGTCGCCGCTCGGTGCGGGTCATCAGCGCGTCGATGTCGCGGTCGATGTACATGTTGAGGGCGTTGGCGCCGCCCGCCGACAGGTAGCCGCCGACCACGACCTTCAGCACCAGCAGCATGTTCGGCACGCCCTGCTGGGCCAGGAACATCACCGGCACCGTGCTCATCAGCAGCAGTTCGATGATCCTCGGCTTGGTCAGTGCGACGAACGCGCCGACACGGGCCCCGATGGGCCGGTGCGCAGGAGTCGCCCCGGTGACCCCGGCGGGACGGGTTTCGACGGCGGTCACTAACACCCCAACTGAAGATGAATCCTCGCAGGCGTCCACAGGAACGAAGGCTCCCAAATCGTCCGCTCTGCGCGTACCACGCCACCTTAGACGCTCCATATATCCCATCCGGCCCCGGGGTCCCCCGGCGAGGCGGATCGCACACCCCCGGGTGAACCGCCTGGGTGAAGCCACGAAGCGACCCCGGAGCGCCCCCGCAACCCGTCCCGACCACCCGGGCGGCGCGGCCCGGCAAAACGGGAGAGCCTGGGACAAAAGACGC
Source organism: Kitasatospora sp. NPDC036934 (assembly GCF_055608425.1). Classification (NCBI taxonomy): domain Bacteria; kingdom Bacillati; phylum Actinomycetota; class Actinomycetes; order Kitasatosporales; family Streptomycetaceae; genus Kitasatospora; species Kitasatospora sp. NPDC036934. The sequence goes on from NZ_JBVJQR010000005.1 coordinate 158,923, forward strand.
CAGAACGCCCTAGTGGGAATCACCATGCGGAAATCCCGGTTGTCCCGGCACGGAGGGTGAGCCCCGGCCCGGACGGTAGGCTCGCACGCAGAAGCGGGATCTACCCTCCGTGACCGGCACCATCCACAGTCGGGACCACAGCGCCGTGGCCGACCCGGTCCCCATTCACGGGGTCACTCTTCACAATGGAAGGAGCCCTGAGACAGGGTGAGCACTGCGCCGAAGAACGCATTCGAGTGGAGCGACCTGGACGAGCGCACGGTTGACACGGCGCGGGTCCTGGCGATGGACGCTGTCCAGAAGGTCGGTAACGGGCACCCCGGGACGGCCATGTCGCTGGCCCCCGCTGCCTACCTGATCTTCCAGCGCTTCCTGCGCCACGACCCGACCGACCCGGCCTGGGTCGGCCGCGACCGCTTCGTCCTCTCCCCCGGGCACACCAGCCTGACGCTCTACACCCAGCTGTACTTCTCCGGCTACGGCCTGGAGCTGGACGACCTCAAGGCCTTCCGCGTCGCGGGCAGCCGCACCCCGGGCCACCCCGAGCACGGCCACACCGCCGGCGTGGAGACCACCACCGGCCCGCTGGGCCAGGGCATCGCCAACGCGGTCGGCATGGCGATGGCGGCCCGCTACGAGCGCGGCCTGTTCGACCCGGAGGCGGCGGCCGGCGAGTCCCCCTTCGACCACACCGTCTGGGCCATCGTCTCCGACGGCGACCTGGAGGAGGGCATCTCCGCCGAGGCCTCCTCGCTGGCCGGCCACCAGAAGCTGGGCAACCTGGTCGCCCTGTACGACGACAACCACATCTCGATCGAGGGCGACACCGAGACGGCCTTCTCCGAGGACGTCCTCAAGCGCTACGAGGCGTACGGCTGGCACGTCCAGCGGGTCACCCCGAAGGCCAACGGCGACATCGACGTCGAGGCCCTCGCCGGTGCGCTGGCCGCCGCCAAGGCGGAGACCTCCCGCCCGTCGCTGATCGCGATGCGCACGATCATCGCCTGGCCGGCCCCGGACGCCCAGAACACCGCCAAGGCGCACGGCTCCGCGCTCGGTGCGGCCGAGATCGCCGCCACCAAGAAGGTCCTGGGCTTCGACCCGGAGAAGACCTTCGAGGTCAGCGACCAGGTCATCGAGCACGCCCGCCAGGTCATCAAGCGCGGCAAGGCCGCCCGCGACGAGTGGCAGCAGGGCTTCGACGCCTGGCGCGCCGCCAACGCCCACCGGGCCGCCGAGTTCGACCGCATCCAGGCCGGCGAGCTGCCCGAGGGTTGGAAGAAGGCCGTCCCCTCCTTCCCGGCCGGCAAGGACGTCGCCACCCGCAAGGCCTCCGGCGAGACCCTCAAGGCGCTCGGCGCGGTGATCCCGGAGCTGTGGGGCGGCTCGGCCGACCTCGCGGAGTCCAACCTCACCACGATCGACGAGGACAGCTCCTTCCTCCCCGAGGGCAACCCGCTGAAGTCCGCCAGCCCGTACGGTCGGACGATCCACTTCGGCATCCGCGAGCACGCCATGGGCTCGACCATGAACGGCATCGCCCTGCACGGCAAGACGCGCGTGTACGGCGGCACCTTCCTGGTCTTCGCCGACTACATGCGCCCGGCGGTCCGCCTGGCCGCGCTGATGAAGCTGCCGGTCACCTACGTCTGGACGCACGACTCGATCGGCCTCGGCGAGGACGGCCCGACCCACCAGCCGGTGGAGCACATGGCCTCGCTGCGCGCCATCCCGGGCCTGGCCATGGTCCGCCCGGCGGACGCCAACGAGACGGCCGTCGCCTGGCGCACCGTCATCGAGCGCCAGACCAGCCACCCGGGCCCGGTCGGCCTGGCGCTGACCCGCCAGAACGTCCCGACCTTCGACCGCGAGGTCTTCGCCTCCGCCGAGGGCACCGCCAAGGGCGCCTACGTGCTGGCCGAGGCCGGCAACGGCGACCCGCAGCTGATCCTCCTGGGCACCGGTTCCGAGGTCCAGCTGGCCGTCCAGGCCCGTGAGGTCCTGGAGGCCGAGGGCATCGCCACCCGCGTGGTCTCCGTCCCGTCCTTCGAGTGGTTCCAGGAGCAGGACCAGGCCTACCGCGACAGCGTGCTGCCGCCGTCGGTCAAGGCCCGCGTCTCGGTCGAGGCCGGCATCGCCCAGGGCTGGCGCGAGCTGGTCGGCGACCACGGCCGGATCATCTCGCTGGAGCACTTCGGCGCCTCCGCCGACTACAAGGTGCTGTTCGAGGAGTTCGGCCTGACCGCCGAGCGCGTGGTCGCCGAGGCGCACAACGCCCTGCGCTCCCTCGAAGCCGTCAACCGCTAGCAGGTCCCGCCCGCACGAGCCGAAGGGCGCGCCGGTGCCGAGAGCGACGAGCGACGAGCGACGTAGGAGCGCCGGAGCGAGGAACGTCGGCATCGGGTACGAGCGCCCGGCGGCGAGTGCGGAGTAACGGCCGGGCCCGAGACCCGCACGTCGAAGGCCCGGCCCCTCTGACTACCCCACGAAGCAGAAGAAAAAGGACTGAAGCACCATGACTGACGCACTGAAGCGCCTCAGCGACGAAGGCGTTGCGATCTGGCTGGACGACCTCAGCCGCAAGCGGCTGAACTCCGGCAACCTGGCCGAGCTGGTGCAGAACAAGCACGTGGTGGGTGTCACCACCAACCCGACCATCTTCCAGAAGGCCATCGCCGGCAGCGGCGACAGCTCCTACGACGGCCAGCTGCGCGACCTCGCCGTCCGCAAGGTCACCACCGACGAGGCGATCCGCATGATCACCACCTCGGACGTGCGCGACGCCGCCGACGTGCTGCGCCCGGTCTACGACGCCTCCAACGGCCGCGACGGCCGGGTCTCCATCGAGGTCGACCCGCGGCTGGCGCACGAGACCGCCCCGACCGTGGCCGAGGCCAAGCAGCTGTGGTGGCTGGTCGACCGCCCGAACGTCTTCATCAAGATCCCCGCCACCAAGGCCGGCCTGCCCGCCATCAGCGAGGTCATCGGCCTGGGCATCAGCGTGAACGTCACGCTGATCTTCTCCCTGGACCGCTACAAGGCCGTCATCGATGCCTACCTGACCGGCCTGGAGACCGCCAAGGCCAAGGGCCTGGACCTCTCCCAGATCGAGTCGGTCGCCTCCTTCTTCGTGTCCCGCGTGGACACCGAGATCGACAAGCGCCTGGACAAGATCGGCGGCGACGCCAGGAACCTGCGCTCCAAGGCCGCCCTGGCCAACGCCCGCCTCGCCTACCAGGCGTACGAGGAGGTCTTCGGCTCGGTGGACGGCAAGACCGCCGGCAGCGCCCGCTGGAAGGCCCTGGAGGCCGCCGGCGCCAAGCCGCAGCGCCCGCTCTGGGCCTCGACCGGTGTCAAGGACCCGGCCCTGCCGGACACCCTGTACGTCACCGAGCTGGTCGCCCCCGGCACCGTGAACACCATGCCCGAGGCCACCCTGGACGCCACCGGCGACCACGGCGTGATCACCGGCAACACCATCGTCCCCAACTACGCCGACGCCAAGGCCGTCCTGGACGCCATCGCGGCCGCCGGCGTGGACTACGACGACGTCGTGCAGGTGCTGGAGGACGAGGGCGTGGAGAAGTTCGAGCAGTCCTGGCAGGAACTGCTCGACACCGTCACCGCCTCTCTGGCCTCCTTCGCCAGCGAGAAGTGACCCCCGCTCACACAGCCAGCGCACGAAAGCGGAGCACACCAAGTGAGCACTGATTTCCCCGAGTTGACATCGGAGTCGGACGCGGACGACCTCCCGCCCGCCCCCGTCAACCCGCTTCGTGACCCCTCCGACCGGCGGCTCCCGCGCATCGCGGGGCCGTCCGGCCTGGTCATCTTCGGGGTCACCGGCGACCTGTCCCGCAAGAAGCTGATGCCGGCCATCTACGACCTGGCCAACCGGGGTCTGCTGCCGCCGGGCTTCTCCCTGGTGGGCTTCGCCCGCCGCGAATGGGAGGACGAGGACTTCGCCAAGGAGGTCCACGACGCGGTCAAGGAGCACGCCCGGACCCCGTTCCGGGAGGAGGTCTGGCAGCAGCTCGCCAAGGGCATGCGCTTCGTCCAGGGCACCTTCGACGACGACGAGGCCTTCGACAAGCTCCGCGAGACCATCGAGGAGCTGGACAAGGCCCAGGGCACCGGCGGCAACTTCGCCTTCTACCTGTCCGTCCCGCCGAAGTTCTTCCCGACCGTCGTCCAGCAGCTCAAGAAGCACGGCCTGGCCGACCCGCCGCAGGGCTCCTGGCGCCGCGCCGTCATCGAGAAGCCCTTCGGCCACGACCTGGAGAGCGCTCAGGAGCTCAACAAGGTCGTCCACGAGGTCTTCCCGCGCGACGAGGTCTTCCGGATCGACCACTACCTGGGCAAGGAGACGGTCCAGAACATCCTGGCGCTGCGCTTCGCCAACCAGATGTTCGAGCCGATCTGGAACCGGTCGTACGTCGACCACGTGCAGATCACCATGGCCGAGGACATCGGCATCGGCGGCCGGGCCGGCTACTACGACGGCATCGGCTCCGCCCGTGACGTCATCCAGAACCACCTGCTGCAGCTGATGGCGCTCACCGCCATCGAGGAGCCGGCGTCCTTCCACCCGAAGGCGCTGGTGGCCGAGAAGCTCAAGGTGCTCAGCGCCGTCAAGCTCCCGGCCGACCTCGGCCGGCACACCGTGCGCGGCCAGTACGCGGCCGGCTGGCAGGGCGGCGAGGAGGTGGTCGGCTATCTGGACGAGGACGGCATCAACCCGGACTCCAAGACCGACACCTACGCGGCCATCAAGCTGGAGATCAACAACCGCCGCTGGGCGGGCGTCCCGTTCTACCTGCGCACCGGCAAGCGGCTGGGCCGCCGGGTCACCGAGATCGCGGTGGTCTTCCAGCGTGCCCCTTACCTGCCCTTCGACTCCTACGCGACCGAGGAGCTGGGGCAGAACGCCCTGGTCATCCGGGTCCAGCCGGACGAGGGCGTGACGGTGCGGTTCGGCTCCAAGGTGCCGGGCACCTCCTTCGAGGTCCGGGACGTCACGATGGACTTCGCCTACGGCGAGTCCTTCACCGAGTCCAGCCCGGAGGCGTACGAGCGGCTCATCCTCGACGTGCTGCTCGGCGACGCCAACCTGTTCCCGCGTCACCAGGAGGTCGAGCTCTCCTGGCAGATCCTCGACCCGATCGAGAAGTACTGGGACGCCCACGGCAAGCCCGCCCAGTACTCGGCGGGCACCTGGGGCCCGGCCGAGGCGGACGAGATGCTCGCACGAGACGGCAGGAGCTGGCGGCGGCCATGAAGATCGACCTCACCAACACGACGTCCAGCAAGATCAACGCCGCGCTGATGGAGGCGCGCCGGATCAGCGGCTCCACCGCCGCCGGCATGGTGCTCACCCTGGTGATCGTGACCGACGAGGGCAGCGCGTACGACGCCCTCAAGGCCGCCAACGAGGCCTCCCGCGAGCACCCGATGCGCACCCTCGCGGTGATCAAGCGCGCCGGCCGCTCGCCCCGGGCCCGCGCCGAGACGCGGCTGGACGCCGAGATCCTGGTCGGCACGGACGCCGGCTCCGGAGAAACGGTCATCCTGCGCATGCACGGCGAACTCGCCTCGCACGCCCAGTCGGTGGTCCTGCCGCTGCTGCTGCCGGACGCCCCGACCGTGGTCTGGTGGCCGGACAACGCCCCGCTGCACCCGGCGCAGGACCCGCTGGGCGCGCTCGCCCAGCGCCGGATCACCGACGCCGTCACCGCCGAGTCCCCGGTCGGCCAGCTCGCCCAGCGGGCCCAGAGCTACGCCCCGGGCGACACCGACCTGGCCTGGACCCGGATCACCGGCTGGCGCTCGATGCTGGCCGCCGCGCTGGACCAGCGGCCGTCCGCCATCACCTCGGTGATGGTCGAGGGCGAGTCCTACAACCCCAGCGTCGAGCTGCTCGGCCTGTGGCTGCTCAACCGGCTGAGCGTGCCGGTCGAGCGGGTCGTCACCGGCGGCCCCGGCATCACCGCGGTGCACCTGCGCACCAAGGACGGGGACATCACCCTGGACCGCCCGGACGGCCTGATGGGCACGCTCTCCATGCCCGGCTCGCCGGACCGCCAGGTGGCGCTCAAGCGGCGCGAGACCTCGGAGCTGATCGCCGAGGAGCTGCGCCGACTGGACCCGGACGACATCTACTCGGCGGCCGTGCGCACGCCCGTCGAGCGGCTGCGCGAGCCCGCCGAGCCGGCCAGCGCGTCGGCGGCCGCGGCCGAACCCGTCGCGGACGCGGCGGCCGCGGCCGCCGACGCCGCGGTGGCCAACCCGGCCCGGGTGACCGCCGACGTGGAGAAGTCCACCGCGAAGAAGGCCGCGGGCAAGCGCGCCGCCAAGGGCAGCGCATGACCGCCGCGACCCCGCAGCTGGTCGTCCACCGGGACAAGGAGCTGATGGCCCAGGCGGCCGCGGCCCGGCTGATCACCCGGATCGTGGACGCCCAGGCCGCCCGCGGCACCGCCTCGGTGGTGCTCACCGGCGGCCGCAACGGCAACGCCCTGCTGGCCGCGATCGCCGCCTCCCCGGCGCGCGACGCGGTCGACTGGGGCCGGCTGGACCTCTGGTGGGGCGACGAGCGCTTCGTGTCCGCCGCGGATCCGGACCGCAACGCCGTCCAGGCGCGCGCCGAACTGCTGGACGCCGTCCCGCTCGACCCGGCGCGGGTGCACGAGATGCCCGCCTCGGACGGCGCGGACGGCTCGGACGTGGAGGCGGCGGCCGCCCGCTACGCACAGGAGCTGGCGAAGGCCGCCGGACCGGGCGACCGGTTCGGCGTCCCGGCCTTCGACGTGCTGCTGCTCGGCGTCGGCCCGGACACCCACGTCGCCTCGCTCTTCCCGGAGCACCCGGGCGTGCGGGAGACCGAGCTGACCGTGATCGGCGTGCGCGGGGCCCCCAAGCCCCCGCCGACCCGGATCTCGCTCACCCTCCCGGCGATCCGGGCGGCCCGTGAGGTCTGGCTGCTGGCCGCCGGCGAGGACAAGGCGGGCGCGGTCGCGCTGGCCCTGTCCGGCCCCGGCGAACTGCAGGCCCCCGCCTCCGGCGCGTACGGCCGCAGCCGCACCCTGTGGCTGCTGGACCGCGCCGCCGCCGAGCGGATCCCGCCCCAGCTGTACCCGCCGGCCTCGGCCTAGGGCGTCCGCGAGAACGCCGAAGGGCGCCGCCGTCATCGACGGTGGCGCCCTTTCCGCTGGTCCGACGCTCTACGCGCCTCCGGTCAGATCTCGCCGCGCAGCTTGGCCAGCGCCTCGGCGAGGATCGCCTCCCCGTCGGCGTCGGTGCGCCGCTCCCGGACGTAGGCGAGGTGGGTCTTGTACGGCTCGTTGCGCGACGGCGCGGGCGGGTTGTCCTCGTCCTGCCCGGCCGGGAATCCGCAGCGCGGGCAGTCCCAGGTGTCCGGGATGACGGCCTCGGCGGCGAAGCTGGGCCGGGTCTCGTGCTTGTTGGCACACCAGAAGGAGATCCTGTTGCGCGGAGCGGACTCGCCGCGCTCCGCCTCCCCCATCGGGCCTGCCCCGACCCTGCTGCCACGGATGGCGTTGCCACTTGCCACGGTCTGACTCCCTGCGTGCTGTTGCGCCGACCCGCCGCGGTGCGCGTCGGTGGCGAAAGTCGTCCTAGTGTAAGCAGGACTTAAGGTTCCGCCACCATCGCCTCCGCCCCCGACCGTCCCAGGATAGGCGCTCGGGCGACGGGGCGTCAGGGTTGTGTCAGCTCTTGTACTTCAGGACCAGGCCCAGCACCATGATGCAGGCGAACCAGCCGATGCCGACCACGATGGTGATGCGGTCCAGGTTGCGCTCGGCCACCGCCGAACCGCCGCCGGTGGACATCGCGCCACCGCCGAACATGTCGGAAAGACCGCCGCCCTTCCCCTTGTGCAGCAGCACCAAGAGGATCATCAGCGCACTGAAGATGATCAGGGCAATCGAGAACCCGAGAACCACGACGGGACCAACTCTCTCGTATCTTCGCGAAGGGGCCGGGCCGCGCACGGCGGTCCGGCCCCAAAGCCTACGTTGCTGCGGCGGCGTTAGCCTACTGCCTGCTCACGGTAGCGCACGATCTTGACGAACTCCTCGGCGTCCAGCGAGGCGCCGCCGACCAGGCCGCCGTCGATGTCGGGCTTGGCCATCAGACCGGCCGCGCTCGACGACTTGACCGAACCGCCGTACAGCACACGGACCTTGTCCGCCAGCTCGGCGGAGTACAGCTCGGCGAGCCGCGCCCGGATCGCGCCGCAGACCTCCTGCGCGTCCTCCGGGGTGGCCACCTCGCCGGTGCCGATCGCCCAGACCGGCTCGTACGCGACCACGATCGACTCGGCCTGGTCCGCCGGGACGCCCTCCAGGGCGCCGTCCAGCTGGGCCAGGGTGTACCCGACGTGGGTGCCGGCCTTGCGGATCTCCAGCGGCTCGCCGATGCACAGGATCGGGGTGACGCCGGCCCGGTAGGCGGCCTTGACCTTGGCGTTGACGATCTCCTCGTTCTCGCCGTGGTACTGGCGGCGCTCCGAGTGGCCGATCACCGCGTAGGTGCACTGCAGCTTGGCCAGCATCGGACCGGAGACCTCGCCGGTGTAGGCGCCGCCGTCGTGCTGCGAGATGTCCTGCGAGCCGTACTTGATCTTCAGCTTGTCGCCGAAGACCAGGGTCTGCACCGAACGCAGGTCGGTGAACGGCACCAGGACGGCGACCTCGACGGCCTCGTAGTCCTTGTCGGCCAGCGCGAACGCCAGCTTCTGGGTGTGCTGGATGGCCTCGAGGTGGTTGAGGTTCATCTTCCAGTTGCCCGCCATCAGCGGGAGACGCTCAGTCATGCTTTCAGCCTTCCAGGGCGGCGAGACCGGGGAGGGTCTTGCCCTCCAGGTACTCGAGGCTCGCGCCACCGCCGGTCGAGATGTGCCCGAACTTCGTCTCGTCGAAGCCCAGGATGCGGACGGCCGCGGCGGAGTCGCCGCCACCGACCACGGTGAACGCGTCGCTGTCGACCAGGGCCTGGGCGACGGCCTTGGTGCCCTCGGCGAAGGTCGGGTGCTCGAAGACCCCCACCGGGCCGTTCCAGAACACCGTCTTGGCGTCGGCCAGCTTCGAGGCGAACAGCTCGCGGGTCTTCGGGCCGATGTCCAGGCCCTCCTTGTCCGCGGGGATCTTGTCCGCGTCGACGATCTCGAAGTCCTCGACCGGCCGGTGGGTCTTCGTGTCGGGGAAGGACGCGGAGACCGCGACGTCCACCGGCAGCACGAACTCGACGCCGTTCTGCTTCGCCCGCTCCAGGTACTCCAGGACGGTGTCGACCTGGTCCTTCTGCAGCAGCGAGATGCCGACCTCGTTGCCCAGTGCGTACAGGAAGGTGTACGCCATGCCGCCGCCGATCAGGATGCGGTCGGCCTTGCCGAGCAGGTTGTCGATCACGCCGACCTTGTCGGACACCTTGGAGCCGCCGAGCACGACCACGTACGGGCGCTCGACCTCCTCGGTCAGCTTCTTCAGCACGCCGACCTCGGTGGCGATCAGGTCGCCGACGGCGTGCGGCAGCAGGCCGGGCAGGTCGTAGACGGAGGCGTGCTTGCGGTGCACGGCACCGAAGCCGTCACCGACGTACAGGTCCGCCAGGGCGGCCAGCTGCTCGGCGAAGCCCTTGCGCTCGGCGTCGTCCTTGCTGGTCTCACCGGCGTTGAAGCGCAGGTTCTCCAGCAGCGCGACCTCGCCGTCGGCCAGCGCGGCGACGGTGGCCGTGGCGGACTCGCCCACGGTGTCGGTGGCGAAGGCGACCGGCTTGCCGAGGATCTCTCCGAGGCGCGCGGCCACCGGGGCGAGCGAGAACTGCGGGTCCGGCGCGCCCTTCGGGCGGCCGAGGTGGGAGGCGACGACGACCTTGGCACCGCGCTCGACGAGCTTGGCGATGGTCGGCGCGACGGCGCGGATCCGGCCGTCGTCGGTGATCCGGCCGTCCGACAGCGGGACGTTCAGGTCGGCGCGCACGAAGACGCGCTTGCCGGCGACGTCCAGGTCTTCGATGGTCTTCACGGGTTCTTCTGTCTCCTGGGGAGATGGTTGATGCGCAGAGGCGGCACGGCGCAGGGGCCGCCTGAGAAGTCCTTGTACGCAGAACGAGGGCCCGGACGGCGCGTTCTCGCCGTCCGGGCCCTCGTCCCTACATCACGTCAGCTCCCACTGCGTCAGAGCTGGCCACCGACGAGGGCGACCAGGTCGACGACGCGGTTCGAGTAGCCCCACTCGTTGTCGTACCAGCCGAGCACCTTGACCTGGTTGCCCTGGACCATGGTGAGCTGGCTGTCGAAGATGCACGAGGCCGGGTCGTTGACGATGTCCGAGGAGACGATCGGGTCCTCCGTGTAGGCCAGGATGCCCTTGAGCGGGCCCTCCTGCGCGGCCTTCTGGAAGGCCGCGTTGACCTCGTCCTTGGTGACCTCGCGCTCGAGGGTGACGACCAGGTCGGTGATCGAGCCGGTCGGGACCGGGACGCGCAGCGAGGTGCCGTCCAGCTTGCCCTTCAGCTCCGGCAGGACCAGGGCGGTCGCCTTGGCGGCACCGGTCGAGGTCGGGATGATGTTCTGCGAGGCCGCACGAGCACGGCGCAGGTCCTTGTGCGGGAAGTCCAGGGTCACCTGGTCGTTGGTGAACGCGTGGACGGTGGTCATCAGACCCTTGACGATGCCGAAGCTCTCGTTCAGCACCTTGGCCATCGGCGCCACGCAGTTCGTGGTGCAGGAGGCGTTGGAGATGATGTGGTGGTTGGCGGCGTCGTACTTCTCGTCGTTGACACCCAGGACGATGGTGACGTCCTCGTCGGTGGCGGGCGCCGAGATGATGACCTTCTTCGCGCCGGCGGCGAGGTGCTTCTTCGCGGCCTCGGCCTTGGTGAAGATGCCGGTGGACTCGACGACGATGTCGGCGCCCAGGGCGGCCCACGGCAGGTTGGCCGGGTCACGCTCGGCGGTCACCTTGAAGGTGTGGCCGTCGACGGTGATGCTGTCCTCGGTGTGCGAGACCTCGGCCTGGAGGGTCCCCAGGGTGGTGTCGTACTTGAGCAGGTGAGCCAGGGTCTTCGTGTCGGTGAGGTCGTTGACACCGACGATCTCGATGTCCGCGCCCTGGGCCTTGACGGCGCGGAAGAAGTTGCGGCCGATGCGGCCGAAGCCGTTGATGCCTACCCGGATCGTCACGAACCGATCTCCTCGTTAGGTACGCCGGCGCTGAGCCGACGGGGATGAGATTTGGGAAGTCCCCGACCGCCTACGACCCTACCTCTCCGGACCCTGGGAGGGCACATCGCGCCACCTGGCAAGACGTGGCGTGGCGTCTTTCGGGGCCCTCCGCCCTTGCCCGCCCGGCCCGTTGGTCCTCGTCAAGTGGTCTTGACCAATTTTGGATCTCCGGCCGGTCCCGGACACGACTGCGGCCGGTGCCCGGAATCCGGACACCGGCCGCAGTCGGTCACCTCAGTTCAGCGCCATCTCGTCGGTCAGGTTGGCCTCGGTGCTCGGCAGGCCGAGCTCGGCGGCGCGCTTGTCGGCCATCGCCAGCAGGCGGCGGATCCGGCCGGCCACCGCGTCCTTGGTCAGCGGCGGGTCGGCGAGGGCGCCCAGCTCCTCCAGCGAGGCCTGCTTGTGCTGCATCCGCAGCTGGCCGGCCGCGGCCAAGTGCTCCGGCACCTCCTCGCCGAGGATCTCCAGCGCGCGCTGCACCCGGGCACCGGCCGCCACCGCGGCGCGGGCCGAGCGGCGCAGGTTGGCGTCGTCGAAGTTGGCGAGCCGGTTGGCGGTGGCCCGGACCTCGCGGCGCATCCGGCGCTCCTCCCAGGCGAGCACCGACTCGTGGGCGCCGAGCCGGGTCAGCAGCGCGCCGATGGCGTCGCCGTCGCGGATGACCACCCGGTCCACCCCGCGCACCTCGCGGGCCTTGGCCGGGATGCCGAGCCGGCGGGCCGCGCCGACCAGCGCCAGCGCCGCCTCGGAGCCGGGGCAGGTGATCTCCAGCGAGGAGGAGCGGCCCGGCTCGGTGAGCGAGCCGTGGGCGAGGAAGGCGCCGCGCCAGGCCGCCTCGGCGTCGCAGGTGGCGCCGGAGACGACCGCCGGGGGCAGACCCCGGATCGGCCGGCCGCGGCCGTCGACCAGGCCGGTCTGGCGGGCCAGCAGCTCGCCGTCCTTGACCACCCGGACGACGAAGCGGCTGCCGCGCCGCAGCCCGCCGGGAGCCATCACCACGAGGTCGGAGGAGTGCCCGAAGATCTCCAGCAGGTCCTTGCGCAGCCGCCGTGCCGCCGCCCCGGTGTCCAGCTCCGCCTCGATCACGATGCGGCCGCTCACGATGTGCAGCCCGCCCGCGAACCGCAGGATCGCCGACACCTCCGCCTTGCGACAGCAGGCCCGGGTGACCGGGAGCCGGCTGATCTCGTCCTTCACCGCTGGAGTCATCGCCATGGCCCGATCCTTCCATGTGTCCGGAAAATCCGGTCGTACGCGGCTGCCAACAGCTCCGGGTCGTGTCGCGGGGTGCCGTCGGCGCGGGCCACCGTGCCGAGCACCAGAGCCGCGCCCATCCGCTCGGCGGCCTTCTCCAAACCGGCCAGGTCCGCCTGGCCGAAGGCGCCGCCCGTGACGGCGCGCTCGTCCACCAGGATCGCATCGACCGCGAGGTCGGGGGCGTGGTCGGCGATGACCTCCAGGTGGCGCTGCGGGGTGAAGCCCTCGGTCTCGCCCGGCTGGGGGGCCAGGTTCAGGGTGAGCAGGCGGCGGGCGCGGGTCTCGACCAGCGCCTTGGCCAGGTCGGGCACCAGCAGGTGCGGCAGCACGCTGGTGAACCAGGATCCGGGGCCGAGCACCACCCAGTCCGCCTCCTGGACCGCGGTGACCGCCTCCGGGACGGCGGGCGGGCCGTCCGGCAGCAGCCGGATCGACTGCACGGTGCCGGGGGTGACCGCGACGCTGGCCTGGCCGCGGACGGCCGAGACCTCGGCCGGGCGGTCCGGGTCGTGGCCGCGCACGGTGGCCTCGATGTCCAGCGGCACCGCCGACATCGGCAGCACCCGCCCCTGGACGTTCAGCAGCCGGCCGACCCAGTCCAGCGCCGCCACCGGGTCGCCGAGCTTCTCCCAGAGGGCGACGATCAGCAGGTTGCCGACCGCGTGGCCGCCCAGCTCGCCGTTGCCGGTGAAGCGCTGCTGGATCACCTCGGACCAGGTGCGGCCCCAGTCGTCGTCCCCGCACAGCGCGGCCAGCGCCTTGCGCAGGTCCCCGGGCGGCAGCACGCCCAGTTCCTCGCGCAGCCGCCCGCTGGAGCCGCCGTCGTCGGCGACGGTGACCACCGCGGTGAGGTCGCTGGTGAGCCGGCGCAGCGCCGACAGCGAGGCGGACAGGCCCTGGCCGCCGCCGAGCGCGGTGATCCTGGGGGCCGGATTGGCCCGGGCGGGACTGCTCCGCGGACGGTTCGGCGACGGGCTGCCCACCCGTTCGCCGGTCCTGCTCTGCGGCTGCCGCCCGGGCACGTATCCCGCCACAATCACCTCGCGTTCCTGAGCCCCGCCACCGGCTCCGCCGGCGGCCCGGCAGGGAAGGCGGCGGTTACTCCCGTCCCATGTCACGGTGGACGAGCACCGTCTCGACTCCGTCGGCGATGAGACGCTTGGTCAGACGCTCGGACATGGCGACGCTACGGTGCTTGCCACCGGTGCAGCCTACGGCAAGCGTCATGTAGCGCTTCCCCTCCCGCCGGTAGCCCTCGGTGATGATGCGCAGCAGCTGGGCGTAGCCGTCCAGGAACTCGTTGGCCCCGGGCTGCTGGAACACGTAGTCGGCGACGTCCGCGTCGGTGCCGGTGCGGGCCCGCAGCTCGGGCACCCAGTGCGGGTTGGGCAGGAAGCGGCAGTCCACCACGAGGTCGGCGTCGACCGGCAGGCCGTACTTGAAGCCGAAGGACATCACGGTGGCCCGCAGCTCGGGCTCGTCGTGGTCGGCGAACTGGGCGTCCAGCTTGGCGCGCAGCTGGTGCACGTTGAGGTTGGAGGTGTCGATCACCAGGTCGGCCTCGCCGCGCAGGTCGCGCAGCAGGTCGCGCTCCTGGGCGATGCCGTCCACGATCCGGCCGTCGGCCTGCAGCGGGTGCGGGCGGCGCACGCTCTCGAAGCGGCGCACCAGGGCGTCGTCGGAGGAGTCCAGGAAGACCACCTGGAGGCGGACACCGCGCTTCTCCAGCTCGTCGAGCGAGGTGAGCAGGTCGTCGAAGAACTGCCGGCCGCGGACGTCCACGACCACCCCGATCCGGGCGACGTTGCCCTGGGAGCGGGCGCCCAGGTCGACCATGGTCGGGATCAGGGCCGGCGGCAGGTTGTCCACCACGAACCAGCCCAGGTCCTCCAGGCACTTCGCGGCAGTGGAACGGCCGGCTCCGGACATGCCGGAGATGATCACCAGCTCCGGCGCGTTCTCGGCCACGTCTGACACGGTCACTTCGGTTCCCCGCTCTCGGTCTTTCTGCTGGGGAGAACGCGCACGGCACGGCCGCCCTTCCCCGGCCCGGACAGGCGGGCGGGGTCGGGGCGCGCCGACGGACGGGCGGCGTCGGCCGTCATGGCGTCTCCTGGGATGGTGCGGTCTGGGGTGCTGCGGCCACCGGCTCGGCGGCCTGGTCGACCCCGTCCTCGATGATCTCGCCGGTCGCGGTGTTGACCGCGGGTGCGGCGGGTGTACGGGACGCCAACGCCGCCGCAACAGTCTCCGCGGTGCGGCGCCCGATGCCGGGTACCGCGCAGATCTCGTCGACGGTGGCGGCCCGGAGCTTCTTCAGCGAGCCGAAGTGCTTGAGCAGCGCCCGGCGGCGAGTCTCGCCGAGGCCCGGGACGGAGTCCAGTTCCCCGGCGGTGAGTCGCTTGGAACGCTTGGCGCGCTGGTAGCCGATCGCGAAGCGGTGGGCCTCGTCGCGCACCCGCTGGAGCAGGTAGAGGCCCTCGCTGGAGCGGGGCAGCACGACCGGGTCGTCCTCGCCGGGCAGCCAGACCTCCTCCAGGCGCTTGGCCAGGCCGCACAGCGCGACGTCGTCGATGCCCAGTTCCTCCAGGGCGCGCTGGGCGGCGGCGACCTGCGGCTGGCCGCCGTCGACCACCAGCAGCTGCGGCGGGTAGGCGAAGCGCTTGGGGCGGCCCTCCTCGTCGCGGGTGCCGGTGACGGGGCCGGACTCGGGCTCGTCCTCCTCGGGGACGGCCCACTCGCCGGTCTGCTCGCGCTCCTGGAGGTAGCGGCGGAAGCGCCGGCTGATCACCTCGTGCATCGAGCGGACGTCGTCCTGGCCGGCGAAGCCCTTGATCTGGAAGCGCCGGTACTCGCTCTTGCGGGCCAGGCCGTCCTCGAAGACGACCATGGAGGCGACCACGTCCTCGCCCTGGAGGTGGGAGATGTCGTAGCACTCGATGCGCAGCGGGACGGAGTCCAGCTCCAGCGCGTCGGCGATCTCCTGGAGGGCGCGGCTGCGGGTGGTGAGGTCGGAGGCGCGCTTGGTCTTGTGCAGCGCCAGCGCCTGCTGGGCGTTGCGCTGCACGGTGGCCATCAGGTCCTTCTTGTCGCCGCGCTGCGGGACGCGCAGGTCGACCTGGCTGCCGCGCAGTCCGCTGAGCCATTCCCGGACCGGGGCCGCCGGTTCGGGCAGCGCCGGGACGAGCACCTCGCGCGGGACGGACTCGTTGCGCTCGTCCGCGGCGGCGTTGCCGTAGAGCTGCTGGAGCGCGTGCTCGACCAGGCCGGCGGTGTCGACGTCCTCGACCTTGTCGGTGACCCAGCCGCGCTGGCCGCGCACCCGGCCGCCGCGGACGTGGAAGATCTGGACGGCGGCCTCGAGTTCGTCCTCGGCGACGGCCAGCAGGTCGGCGTCGGTGGCGTCGGCGAGCACGATGGCGTTCTTCTCCATCGCGCGCTTGAGGGCGCCGATGTCGTCCCGCAGCCGGGCCGCCTTCTCGTACTCCATCTCGACGGCGGCCTCCTGCATCTGCTCTTCCAGCCGGCGCAGGTAGTTGCCGGTGCGCCCGGCCATGAAGTCGCAGAAGTCCTCGGCCAGCGCCCGGTGTTCGTCCGCCGAGACCTTGCCGACGCAGGGGGCGGCGCACTTGCCGATGTAGCCGAGCAGGCAGGGGCGGCCGACCTGCCGGGCGCGCTTGAACACGCCGTTGGAACAGGTGCGGACGGGGAAGACGCGCAGCAGCAGGTCGACCGTCTCGCGGATCGCCCAGGCGTGCCCGTACGGGCCGAAGTAGCGCACGCCCTTCTTGTGCGCCCCGCGCATCACCTGGACCCTCGGGTACTCCTCGTCGAGGGTGACGGCGAGTTCCGGATAGCTCTTGTCGTCGCGGTACTTGACGTTGAACCGGGGGTCGAACTCCTTGATCCAGGAGTACTCCAGCTGGAGCGCCTCGACCTCGGTGGCGACCACGGTCCACTCCACCGAGGCGGCGGTGGTGACCATGGTCGCGGTGCGCGGGTGCAGTCCGGCGAGGTCCTGGAAGTAGGACGACAGCCGCGGCCGCAGGCTCTTGGCCTTGCCGACGTAGATGACCCGGCCGTGGGCGTCACGGAACTTGTAGACGCCCGGGGAGGTCGGGATCGCCCCCGGCGCCGGGCGGTAGGTGCTCGGGTCAGCCATGGGTCCACCGTACCGAGTGCGGTCGGGGCCGCGGGGACGGGTTCGATCGGGAAGCGCTCAACTGCTTCAGCTCGGGGTCACCTTGAGGTTCCCGCCCTCGACCGTGACGGTGTAGGCGGGCAGCGGGCTGGGGGCCGGGCCGTCCTGCACCGCGCCGTCGGCGATGGCGAAGCGGCTGCCGTGGCAGGGGCACTGGATCTGCTGGTTCTTGACCTGGTCGACGATGCAGCCGGCGTGGGTGCACTTGGCACTGAAGGCCTTGTACTGGCCGGCGGCCGGCTGGGTCACCACGATCTTCTGCTCGCGGAACACCTTGCCGCCGCCCTCCGGCACCGCCGAGGCCGGACCGAGGTCCACCGGACCCTTGGCGGTGCTGCTCTTGTCCGAGGAGCCGCCGGAACCGGCCGAGGAGCCGCAGCCGCTGACCGCCACGGCGCCGCCGGCCGCCAGCACGGCCGCGGCGCCGCAGAGCAGGGTGCGGCGGGAGGTGGCGGGGCTGGTCTCGGGGGCCTCGGACATCGGTGCGCTCCTACGGTTGCTGCTGCTGCGAGGGACCACGGAAGTCTATGCCGCGCGCGCCCCGCCGCTCCCGGAACATCCCGGGAGCGGCGGGGCGGTCGGGTCACTTCTTCGCCGCGACGGCCCGCTTGCTCGGGGCCTTCTTGGCGGCCGCCTTCTTGGCCGGTGCCTTCCTGGCGGGCGCGGCCACCGGGGCGTCCGCGAAGTCGCCCGGCAGGATGTCCCGCAGGAACTTGCCGGTGTGGCTCTCCGACACGGCCGCGATCTGCTCCGGGGTGCCCTCGGCGACCACCGTGCCGCCGCCGGAGCCGCCCTCGGGGCCCATGTCCACGACCCAGTCGGCGGTCTTGATCACGTCGAGGTTGTGCTCGATCACGATCACCGTGTTGCCCTTGTCGACCAGCCCGCTGAGCACCTTGATCAGCTTGCTGATGTCCTCGAAGTGCAGGCCGGTGGTGGGCTCGTCCAGCACGTAGACCGTCCGCCCGGTGGAGCGCTTCTGCAGCTCGGAGGCGAGCTTGACGCGCTGCGCCTCACCGCCGGAGAGCGTCGGCGCGGACTGGCCGAGCCGGACGTAGCCGAGGCCGACGTCGTTGAGCGTCCGCAGGTGGCGGGCGATCGCCGGGACGGCCTCGAAGAAGGACAGCGCCTCCTCGATCGGCATGTCCAGCACCTCGGCGATGGACTTGCCCTTGTAGTGCACCTCCAGCGTCTCCCGGTTGTACCGGGCGCCGTGGCAGACCTCGCACGGGACGTAGACGTCCGGCAGGAAGTTCATCTCGATCTTGATGGTGCCGTCGCCGGTGCAGTTCTCGCAGCGGCCGCCCTTGACGTTGAAGGAGAACCGCCCGGGCAGGTAGCCGCGGACCTTGGCCTCCTGGGTCTCCGCGAAGAGCCGGCGGACGTGGTCGAACACCCCGGTGTAGGTGGCCGGGTTGGACCGCGGGGTGCGGCCGATCGGCGACTGGTCGACGTGCACCACCTTGTCCACCAGGTCGGTGCCGGTGATCCGGGTGTGCCGACCGGGCACGCTGCGGGCGCCGTTCAGCTCCCGGGCGAGGTGGGTGTAGAGGATGTCGTTGACCAGCGTCGACTTGCCGGAACCGGAGACCCCCGTGATCGCGGTGAGCGTCCCGAGCGGGAAGCCGACCGTGACGTCCTTGAGGTTGTGCTCGCGGGCGCCGTGCACCGTCAGCTGGCGCTTCTTGTCCCGGTCGCGGCGGCCGGCCGGGATCGGGATGGAGCGCTTGCCGGAGAGGTACTGGCCGGTCAGCGACTCCTTGTTGGTGAGCAGCTGCTTCAGCGAACCGGAGTGCACCACCTTGCCGCCGTGCTCGCCGGCGCCCGGGCCGATGTCCACCACCCAGTCCGCGGTCTTGATGGTGTCCTCGTCGTGCTCGACCACGATCAGGGTGTTGCCGATGTCGCGCAGCCGCACCAGCGTCTCGATCAGCCGGTGGTTGTCCCGCTGGTGCAGGCCGATGGACGGCTCGTCCAGCACGTACAGCACGCCGACCAGGCCGGAGCCGATCTGGGTGGCCAGCCGGATGCGCTGGGCCTCGCCGCCGGACAGGGTGCCGGCCGCGCGGTCCAGCGACAGGTAGTCCAGGCCGACGTCGACCAGGAACCGCAGCCGCTCGTTGACCTCCTTGAGGACCCGCTCGGCGATCTGCTTGTCCCGGTCGTTGAGCTTCATCGCGCCCAGGAACTCGGCGCAGTCGCTGATCGACATCGACGAGACGTCGGCGATCGACTTCTCCTCGACGGTGACCGCGAGCACCACCGGCTTGAGCCGGGTGCCCTGGCAGGTCGGGCAGGGCACCTCGCGCATGTAGCCCTCGAAGCGCTCGCGGCTGCTGTCGCTCTCCGCCTCGGTGTGCCGGCGCTGGATGAACGGGACCGCGCCCTCGAAGCCGGTGCTGTACGAGCGCTCGCGGCCGAAGCGGTTGCGGTAGCGGACCTGCACCTGGTGCTTGTGGCCGTACAGCAGCGCCTTCTTGGCGCGGGCGGGCAGCCCGGCCCAGGGGATGTCGGTGCGGAAGCCGAGCTCCTCGGCGAGCGCGTCGATCAGGCGCTGGAAGTACTCCTTGGCGTGCCCGGCCGACCACGGGTGGATCGCGCCCTCGTCCAGCGAGCGCTCCGGGTCCGGCACGACCAGCTCCGGGTCGACCTCCATCCGGTTGCCCAGGCCCGAGCAGTCCGGGCAGGCGCCGAACGGCGAGTTGAAGGAGAACGAGCGCGGCTCCAACTCCTCGAACGACACGTCGTCGTACGGGCAGTAGAGGTGCTCGGAGTACATCCGCTCGCGCTCCGGGTCGTCCTCCGGGAGGTCGACGAAGTCGAGCACGACCATGCCGCCGGACAGCCGCAGCGCCGTCTCCACCGAGTCGGTGAGCCGCCGCTTGGCGCTCTCCTTGACGGTCAGGCGGTCGATGACCACCTCGACGGTGTGCTTCTCCTGCTTCTTCAGCTTCGGCGGCTCGGCGAGCTGGATCGTCTCACCGTCGACCCGGGCGCGCGAGTAGCCCTTGGACTGGAGGTCGGCGAAAAGGTCGACGAACTCGCCCTTGCGCTCGCGCACCACCGGGCTGAGCACCTGGAAGCGGGTGCCCTCGGCGAGCTCCAGCACCTTGTCGACGATCGCCTGCGGCGACTGCTTGGCGATCGGGCGGCCGCAGTGCGGGCAGTGCGGCTTGCCGATCCGGGCGAACAGCAGGCGCAGGTAGTCGTAGACCTCGGTGATGGTGCCGACGGTCGAACGGGGGTTGCGGTTGGTGGACTTCTGGTCGATCGAGACGGCCGGGGAGAGGCCCTCGATGAAGTCCACGTCGGGCTTGTCCATCTGCCCGAGGAACTGACGGGCGTAGGAGGACAACGACTCGACGTAGCGGCGCTGGCCTTCGGCGAAGATCGTGTCGAAGGCGAGCGAGGACTTGCCGGAGCCGGAGAGGCCCGTGAAGACGATGAGGGAGTCGCGGGGCAGGTCGAGCGAGACGTTCTTGAGGTTGTGCTCGCGAGCACCGCGGACGATGAGGCGGTCGGCCACTGCTTCTGGCGCCTTTCTCCGGACGAGAGGGCTTGCGGTGTGTGGGGTGTTCTTCTTCCAGGATGCGGCAGCCAGCCTATAGCTCAGACGTTCGAATCTCGACTTTGTCCAGCGGAGTCCACCCGAACGAGTGAGGGCCCCGGTTCGACCGTCCGTACCCGGACCGAAAAAGCCCCTGCTCAGGGCTCGGATTCGGCGGTAGCGTCGGTTGGTCAACGAGCGGGGCCCGCTCCGGGCAACGCGCCGTCCCGTACAGAAGGCAGGTCCGATGACCGACCCGCAGTCCGCAGCCACCTCCTGGCTGAACCAGGTCGAGGAGGCCACCGCACGCCTGCTGGCCACCGTCGCCGAGCTCGCACCCGAGGCCGTCGCCGAGCCTTCCGCCCTCCCCGGCTGGACCCGGGGCCACGTACTCGCCCACCTCTCCCGCAACGCCGACTCCCTGGTCAACCTGCTCCACGGCCTCCCCCAGTACACGAGCGGCGAGGCCCGCGACGCCGACATCGAGCGCGACGCGCCCCGCCCCCTCGACGTCCACCTCGCCGACCTGCGCGACTCCCACGCCCGGCTCGCCGCCGTGGCCGCCTCGACCACGGCCGCGTTCTGGGGCAGCGAGGTCAAGCACCGCACCGGCTACCTCTTCCCGGCGTACGAGATCCCGAAGAAGCGCCTCCTGGAGGTCGAGTACCACCACGTCGACCTCGCCGCGGGTTACACCCCGGCGCAGTGGCCGGAGGGGTTCGCCGTCGACGAGTTCCACCGGCTCGTGGACCAGCTGCACGGCTCCGACCTGGCCCTCACCGAGGTGCACGCCGAGGACACCGGGCGGTTCGGGATGATCGGCAGGGGCACGCCCGACGAGGACGGCCGCAGTTTCGCCGAGCTCACCGTCGAGGGCCCCCACCGCGCCCTGCTCGCCTGGCTCTCCGGCCGCTCCGACGGCGCCGACCTGCGCCGCACCCCCGACACCGCGCTCCCCCAGCTTCCCCCGATGGGCTGACGGCGCGAGGATGATCCTGAACCCTGTAGTAGCCGGACCCGGACGAGGAGCGGACGGATGACGTACCACGGAGCGGTCAAGGTCGGCGGGCCGCCGGACGTGCGGGAGCTGGCCCACCTGATCATCACCAAGGTGGCCGTGGGCCCGTACGACAACAACGCCTACCTGCTGCGCTGCCGGGCCACCGACGAGCAGTTGCTGATCGACGCGGCCGCGGACGCCCCGGTGCTGCTGGAGACCGTCGGGGACGACCTCGCGACCGTGGTCACCACCCACCGCCACCAGGACCACTGGGGCGCGCTGGCCGAGGTGGTCGCCGCCACCGGCGCCCGCACCGCGGCCGGGGAGCACGACGCCGAGGGCATCGAGGTGCCCACCGAGCTGCTGCTCACCGACGGCGACCGGCTGCGGGTCGGCGAGGTCGAGCTCACCGTCCGGCACCTGGTCGGGCACACCCCCGGCGCGATCGTGCTGGTCTACGACGACCCTCAGGGCCACCCCCACGTCTTCACCGGCGACTGCCTCTTCCCGGGCGGCGTCGGCAACACCTGGGGCGACCCGGAGTCCTTCAAGAGCCTGTTCCGGGACGTCAACGAGAAGATCTTCGACGTGCTGCCGGACGAGGCCTGGGTCTACCCCGGCCACGGCAACGACACCACCCTCGGCGCGGAGCGCCCGCACCTCGACGAGTGGCGCGAGCGCGGCTGGTAACCCGCCCGGACGCGCGGAGGGCCCCGGCGACGCGGTGCGCGTCGCCGGGGCCCTCCGTGGCTCTCGGGAGGCTCAGGCGTCCAGCTTCTCCTGCTCCTGCCGCTCGGCCTGCTCGGCCTTCTTCGAGGCCATCAGGCTGGTCACCGTCGTCACGGCCAGCACCACCACGATGAAGCCGAGCGATACCGGGATGCCGATCTCCGGGACGTTCGCGCCGGCCTCGTGGGCCGCGTGCAGCACCAGCTTCACGCCGATGAAGCCGAGGATCACCGACAGGCCGTAGCTCAGGTGGACCAGCTTCTTCAGCAGCCCGCCGATCAGGAAGTACAGCTGGCGCAAGCCCATCAGGGCGAAGGCGTTGGCGGTGAAGACCACGTACGGGTCCTGGGTGAGGCCGAAGATGGCCGGGATCGAGTCCAGGGCGAACAGCACGTCCGTGGTGCCGATCGCCAGCATGACGATCAGCATCGGGGTGATCAGCCGGCGGCCGTTCTCCCGGACGAACAGCCTGGTGCCGCGGTAGTCCTCGGTGGACGGGAAGCGCCGGGTGATCGACTTGAGCAGGCGGTTCTCCTCGAACTCCTCCTCTTCCTCGTCGGCCCTCGCCTCCTTGATCAGCTTCCAGGCCGTCCAGATCAGGAAGGCGCCGAAGATGAAGAACACCCAGGAGAACTGGGTGACCAGCGCCGCACCGCCGGCGATGAACACCGCCCGCAGCACCAGCGCGATGATCACACCGAACATCAGCACGCGCTGCTGGTAGATCCTCGGCACCGCGAACTTGCCCATGATCAGGATGAACACGAAGAGGTTGTCGACGCTGAGCGACTTCTCGGTGATGTAGCCGGCGAAGAACTCACCGGCCGGCTGCGCGCCGGAGTGCCACCAGAGGAAACCGCCGAAGAGCAGCGCCAGCACGACCCAGACGACCGTCCAGATCCCGGCCTCCTTGATCGAGACCTCGTGCGGCTTGCGCCCCCCGATGAAGAAGTCCGCCGCGATCAGTGCGATCAGCACACCGATCGTGGTGGCCCACATGGTTACGGAAACGTCCATTACTGCTCCTCCGGCAGCCAGGCGAGACAGGTCGTCACTGCCGGAGGTCTCTTCCGCCCATCGGGCCAGCGCCCCGGGGTGCCACGACGGGCACCCGTGATGACGGGGTCGGCTGTCGAGGAATACTCCCCTCCGCTGCCATCGAGAGTAACAGGGGAGACAAGGACAGGTAAAGAAGGTAAAGGATCGTCAGAGGAAAGGCTCGATCGCCGGCAGCAGGTCCTGGAAGGTCCGCCCCTTCGCCGGGGCGCCGATCGCCTGCATCTCCCAGCCGCCGTTGCCGTCCCGGACCACCTTCGCCATGATCTGCCCGGTGTGCGGCCCGCCGCCCGCCAGCTCGTACCGGGCCAGCTCCACCCCGGTGGCCTCGTCCACCAGCCGGCAGTGCGCCTGACGCACCTCGGCGAAGGTCTGCCCGGTGTACGAGCTGACCGTGAACACCACCTGGGTGATGTGCGGCGGCACGTGCATCAGGTCGACCAGGATCGCCTCGTCGTCCTCGTCGCCCGAACCGCCCTCCAGGTTGTCCCCGGTGTGCCGCACCGAACCGTCGGTGGACTCCAGGTGCTGGAAGAACACCACGTCGGACGGGGTCTTCTCGGCGTACAGCAGTGCCGAGGCGTCCAGGTCGATCTTCCTGGTCCGGCTGCCGAACAGGCCCCGCTTCGGGGCGGCCTGCCAGCCCAGCCCCATCCGCACCACGGTCAGGGTGGCGCCCGCCCCCTTCTGGAGGCTCACCCGCTGCCCCTTGGCCAGGTTCACCGACACGACGTTGTCCTCTCTGCCGGCCACGCGGTCGCTGCCGCACGGCTCCCCGGTGGAACACCCCGTCGCCGTCCCCCGGCTGAGGCCCCCTCTGCTGACGGCCCGCAACCCCGTCCCGAGGGCGCGGTGCCGCAGGCCAGCCTAGGGCCTGCGGCACCACCGTCTCCCCCACGTTTCCCTGTTTGTGGCAAGGATGAGACACCTCCGGGCGGCTGACCCCCGCGCCTACGGGGAAAGGCCGCGCCCCGACGGTGTGCCTACGCCACACCGGCCTCGCGCATCTGCCGCAGCTCCTTCTTCAACTCCTTGACCTCGTCGCGCAGCCGGGCCGCCACCTCGAACTGGAGGTCCGCGGCGGCCGTGTGCATCCGGTCCGTCATCTCCTGGATCAGCTCGGCCAGCTCGGCGGCCGGCAGCGACTTGGCCGGCTTGCGCTCCCCGCCCAGCATCGGCACCGGGGCCTTGCCCTTCCCCTGGCCCCGGTAGCCGGTGGAGAGCAGCTCGTCGGTGTCCACGTCCTCGCGGGCCAGCGTGTCCAGGATGTCGCCGATCTTCTTCCGCAGCGGCTGCGGGTCGATCCCGTGTTCCTTGTTGTAGGCCTGCTGCACGGCCCGGCGGCGGTTGGTCTCGTCGATCGCCTTCTCCATCGACGGGGTGATCCGGTCCGCGTACATGTGCACCTGGCCGGAGACGTTGCGGGCGGCGCGGCCGATCGTCTGGATCAGGGAGGTGCCGGAGCGCAGGAAGCCCTCCTTGTCCGCGTCCAGGATCGCCACCAGGGACACCTCGGGCAGGTCCAGGCCCTCACGCAGCAGGTTGATGCCGACCAGCACGTCGTACCGGCCGGCCCGCAGCTCGCGCAGCAGCTCCACCCGGCGCAGGGTGTCCACGTCGCTGTGCAGGTACCGGACCCGGATGTCCAGGCCCAGCATGTAGTCGGTGAGGTCCTCGGCCATCTTCTTGGTCAGCGTGGTGACCAGGACCCGTTCGTCCTTCTCGACCCGCTTGCGGACCTCGTGCACCAGGTCGTCGATCTGGCCCTCGGTCGGCTTGACGATCACCTCGGGGTCGATCAGACCGGTCGGGCGGATGATCTGCTCGACCTGCCCGTCGCCGCGCGACAGCTCGTACGGGCCCGGCGTCGCCGACAGGTACACCGTCTGGCCGATCCGGCCCAGGAACTCCTCCCACTTCAGCGGGCGGTTGTCCATCGCGGACGGCAGCCGGAAGCCGTGCTCGACCAGGGTGCGCTTGCGCGAGGCGTCGCCCTCGTACATCGCGCCGATCTGCGGGACGGTGACGTGCGACTCGTCGATGACCAGGAGGAAGTCCTCCGGGAAGTAGTCCAGCAGGGTGTTCGGCGCCGAGCCGGGCTCACGGCCGTCGAAGTGCATCGAGTAGTTCTCGACGCCCGAGCAGGTGCCGATCTGGCGCAGCATCTCGATGTCGTAGGTGGTGCGCATGCGCAGCCGCTGGGCCTCCAGCAGCTTGCCCTGCTTCTCCAGCTTGGCGAGCGTCTGCTCCAGCTCCTGCTCGATGCCGGTGATCGCCCGCTCCATGCGCTCGGGGCCGGCCACGTAGTGCGAGGCGGGGAAGACGTAGATCTGCTCGTCCTGGCTGATGATCTCGCCGGTGAGCGGGTGCAGGGTGTACAGCGACTCGATCTCGTCGCCGAACATCTCGATCCGGACGGCCAGCTCCTCGTAGACCGGGAAGATCTCGATGGTGTCGCCGCGGACCCGGAAGGTGCCGCGGGTGAAGGCCACGTCGTTGCGGGCGTACTGGATGTCCACGAAGCGGCGCAGCAGCACGTCGCGGTCGATCTCCTGGCCGACCTTGAGCGGGACCATCCGGTCCACGTACTCCTGCGGGGTGCCGAGGCCGTAGATGCAGGAGACGGAGGCGACCACGATCACGTCGCGGCGGGTGAGCAGCGAGTTGGTCGCCGAGTGCCGCAGCCGCTCGACCTCCTCGTTGATCGAGGAGTCCTTCTCGATGTAGGTGTCCGTCTGCGGGACGTACGCCTCGGGTTGGTAGTAGTCGTAGTACGAGACGAAGTACTCGACCGCGTTGTTCGGCAGCAGCTCGCGGAACTCGTTCGCCAGCTGGGCCGCCAGGGTCTTGTTCGGCGCCATCACCAGGGTGGGGCGCTGCAGCTTCTCGATCATCCAGGCCGTGGTGGCCGACTTGCCGGTGCCGGTGGCACCGAGCAGCACGACGTCCTTCTCCCCCGCCCTGATCCGCCGTTCCAGCTCGGCGATCGCCGCCGGCTGGTCACCGTTCGGTTGGAAGGGACTGACGACCTCGAAGGGCGCCACGGACCGCTCAATACTCGTGATGGGACGCACGCTTCCAACCGTACGGCCCGGCACTGACAACCGGCGCCGTTCCACTCAGGCCGAGGAGCAGCGGACGCAGGCGGGGTACCAGGGGACGGGCGTGAGGATGCGGTGGTGGCGGCAGGAGGCGGCCATGGCCTCGGCGGGCGGGCCGGGGGCGGGGCGGAGGGCGGTCAGCAGGCGGCGCAGGGCCCGGAGGTCGGCCTCGGCGTGCGCGGGGTGGTGGCCCAGCTCGTCCCAGCGGTGGCGGGTGAGGGCGAGGTCGACGACGTCGAGGGCGAAGGCGCGGCCGCGTTCCGGGTCGGGGCCCCAGTCGAGTTCGTCGAGGTCGAGGCCGACCGCGCCGCGGCCCATCAGGTACTGGTCCTGGCCGGCCAGCTCGGCGGCGAAGGCGTGATGCCAGTCCTCCCGGGCCAGGGCGGTGACCGCGAGCATCAGGACCTCGACCAGCGCCTCGGTGGCGCCGTTGCCGAGTTCGAGCTCGTGGCCCCCGCCCCGGAAGGAGTTCACCCCAGCTTGGCGCTGTCGCGGGCGAGGGCGACCAGGCGGGAGACGGCGCGGAGGTACTTCTTGCGGTAGCCGCCGCGCAGCATGTCCTCCGGGAAGACCTGGTCGAAGGGCAGGCCGGAGGCGGTGATGGGCAGCTCGCGGTCGTACATCCGGTCGGCGAGGACGACCAGGCGCAGCGCGGTGGACTGGTCGTCGACCTGCCGCACGCCGCGCAGGCAGACCGCCGAGACGTCGTCCAGCAGCGCGCCGTAGCGGCTGGGGTGGACGGCGGAGAGGTGGGCGAGCAGGGCGTCGAAGTCGTCCAGCGAGGCGCCGGGGGTGCGGACGGCGGTGGCCTCGACGGCGTCGTCGGCGTACGGCGGCGGGGCGTCGGGCAGGCCGCGGTGGCGGTAGTCCTGGCCGTCGATCCGCATCGGGCGGAAGTGCGCGGACAGGCCCTGGATCTCGCGCAGGAAGTCGGCGGCGGCGAAGCGGCCCTCGCCGAGCTTCTCCGGCAGGGTGTTCGAGGTGGCGCACAGCTTGACGCCGTTCTCGACCAGCCGGCCGAGCAGGGTGGAGACCAGCACGGTGTCGCCCGGGTCGTCCAGTTCGAACTCGTCGATGCACAGCAGGGTGTGCCCGGAGAGGGTCCGGACGGCCTGCTGGAAGCCGAGCGCGCCGACCAGGTTGGTCAGCTCGACGAAGGTGCCGAAGGCTTTGGGGCCGGGGGCGGCGTGCCAGAGCGAGGCGAGCAGGTGGGTCTTGCCGACGCCGTAGCCGCCGTCGAGGTAGACCCCGGCCGGGCCGGTGGGCGCGGGGGCGGAGCGGCGGAACCAGCTGCGCTTGGGTGCGGAACCGTTTCCTCCGCCGAGGGTCGCAGCGAACTGCTCCAGCACCTGGACGGCCTCGTACTGGCTGGGCTGGGTCTGGTCCGGGATGTACGTCCCGAAGCTCACGTCGGCGAACCGGGGCGGCGGGACCATCTCGGCGACCAGCCGCTCGGCGGGCACGACGGGGCGGCGGTCGGTGAGTGCGATCGGGGCGCCGGCCGGGCTCGCGGCGGCTATCGACTCGGTCGCGGTGGCGGGGCGGGAGGCTGCGGGCACGTTAGTAGAGGGTACGCCCCGCCCCCGTCCCCTCCGAACCGGCTCCCGGCCCCCTTCGGCGGGCCCGCGGTGGAACACTGAGGGCATGCAACAGTTGATCAGCCCGCTGGGCGCTCCGGTCGCGGATCCGTCCGACCTGGAATCGCTCGCCGCCGTCTACGCGTACCCCGACCAGGTGAATCGGGGGCGCCCCTGGCTGCGCGCCAACATGGTGGCCGGGCTGGACGGCGGGGCGAAGCTCGACGGACTGTCCGAGGGGCTGTCCGGCGACGCCGACAAGCGGATCTTCGGGGTGCTGCGGGCCCTGTCGGACGTCGTGCTGGTGGGTGCCGAGACGGTCCGGGCGGAGGGCTACCGGCCGGCCCGGGCCCGCCGGGAGTTCGCGGCCGCGCGGGCGGCGGCGGGGCAGTCCGCGGCCCCGGCGATCGCGATCGTGAGCCGCTCGCTGAACCTCGACCTGGGTGCGCCGCTGTTCACGGAACCGCTGGTCAGGACGGTGGTGATCACCGTCGAGGACGCCCCCGAGGAGCGCCGCCGGGAGGTCGCCGCGGTGGCCGACCTGGTGCTCGCCGGGCGCGGCTCGGTGGACCTGCGGGCGGGCGTGGCGGCCCTGGTGGAGCGGGGCTGGACGCGGCTGCTGACCGAGGGCGGGCCGCGGCTGCTGGGCCAGCTGGCGGCGGCGGACCTGCTGGACGAGCTGTGCCTGTCGCTGGCCCCGCTGCTCACCGGCGGCGACGCGCCGCGCATCGTCCGCGATGCGGAAATGCCTGACGTGCAGCGGATGCGGCTGGTCTCATTGATCGAGCAGAAAGGATTCCTCTTCACCCGCTACCTGCGTCACCTGGGTTCGGATGACCCCGTGACCCCCCGATCGTGATCCCGTTATGCGATGCCGGGGCCCGGGGGCCGGCCACTGGAAGGGACTCACGTGTTCAAGACGGTACTGATGATCGAAAAGGCGCTCTCGGACGCGGACGTGGAGCTGGTCACCACGCTCCACAGCGACGAGAAGGTGTCCTTCGTCGTCCTGATGCAGCCGCGCGGCAAGCAGGACGAACTGCTGCGGGCGCTCGACGACGTCGCCCTCGGCCACCTCGACAAGGTGGTGCACGAGCACGACGAGTCCGAGGGCGGCCCGACCGTGGCCGGCGAATCGCTCGAGCACAGCCTGCGCCACCTGCGCCGGGCCGGGGCCGAGGCGATCGGCGAGCTGGTCGAGGAGAAGCCCCTGGACCGGCTGCGCGCGGTGGTCGAGGAGCACCGGGCCGACGAGGTGGTGGTGCTCACCTCGCCGCACTTCGTGGAGGAGTTCTTCCACCGCGACTGGGCCTCCCAGGCCCGCCACAAGGTGGGGGTGCCGGTGCTGAGGCTGTTCGCCAGCGACTCGTAGCTCCGTGTGGCACCGCGCGCCGGTGGTGCAGAATCGTCCTTGCGGTCCGTCCGCGAGGACGATTCGCGCGTCTCGTACGCGTCCCACCTCTCGCGCGTCCCGCACCCCGCCGGACCCATCTGCCCACACCGCCATCGCCCGTACGGAGCCACGCCTTGAACGACGCCGCGCACGACCTGCACGCCCCGCACTTCATCGGCATCGGCGGCGCCGGGATGTCCGGCCTGGCGAAGATCCTCGCAGTGCGCGGTGCCAGCGTCTCCGGCAGCGACTCCAAGGAGTCCGAGACCGTCCTCGCGCTGCGCGCCCTCGGCGCCGCGGTGCACGTCGGCCACGCCGCCGAGCACGTGCCGGACGGCGCCAGCAGCATCGTGGTCTCCAGCGCGATCCGCGCCGACAACCCGGAGCTGGTCGCCGCCCACGAGCGCGGCATCCCGGTGGTGCACCGCTCCGACGCGCTGGCCGCGCTGATGGGCGGCCGCCGGGCGCTGGCGGTGGCCGGCACCCACGGCAAGACCACCACCACCAGCATGCTCGCCGTCGCCCTCGGCGAGCTGGGCCTGGAGCCGTCCTACGCGATCGGCGGCGACCTCGACGCCCCCGGCTCCAACGCCCACCACGGCACCGGCGAGATCTTCGTCGCCGAGGCCGACGAGAGCGACCGCAGCTTCCACAAGTACGCGCCCGAGGTGGCGATCGTGCTCAACGTGGAGCTGGACCACCACGCCAACTACGCCTCGATCGACGAGATCTACGAGTCCTTCGAGACCTTCGTCGGCCGGATCACCCCCGGCGGCACCCTGGTGGTCTCCGCCGACCACGACGGCGCCCGCGAACTGACCGCCCGGGTGGCCGGCCGCGAGGGGCTCAACGTGGTCACCGTCGGCGCCGCCGAGGACGCCGACCTGCGCGTCCTGTCCGTCGTCGCCCACGGCATGACCAGCGAGGTCACCGTCCTGCTGGACGGCGCCGAGCTGACCTTCACCGTCTCGGTGCCCGGCCGGCACTACGCCCACAACGCGGTGGCCGCGCTGGCCGCCGGCATCGCGCTGGGCGTCCCGGCCGCCGACCTGGCCAAGGCGCTCGGCGCCTACACCGGCGTTCGCCGCCGCCTGCAGCTCAAGGGCGAGGCGGCCGGCGTCCAGGTGATCGACTCCTACGCCCACCACCCGACCGAGATGACCGCCGACCTGGAGGCCATCCGCGAGGGCCTGGAGGGCGAGGGCCGGGTGCTGGTGGTCTTCCAGCCGCACCTGTTCAGCCGCACCCAGCAGCTCGCCGAGGAGATGGGCCAGGCCCTGGCCCTGGCAGACGCCTCGGTGGTGCTGGACATCTACCCGGCCCGCGAGGACCCGATCCCGGGCATCACCAGCGAGCTGATCATCGACGCCGCCCGCCGGGCCGGCGCCGACGTCACCCCCGAGCACGACTTCGCCGCCGCCCCCGCCCTGCTGGCCGGCCTGGCCCGCCCCGGCGACCTGCTGCTCACCATGGGCGCCGGCGACGTCACCAACCTGGGCCCAGAAATTCTGGAGCACCTCGCGAACGTTGCCTCCAACGTCTGACGTACGCCGAGCGGGAGTCGTGATGAGCTACGAGATCGAGAAGACCGAGGCCGAGTGGCGCGCCCAGCTCAGCCCCGAGGAGTACCACGTGCTCCGCGAGGCGGGCACCGAGCGGCCGTTCGTCGGCGAGTACACCGACACCAAGACGGTCGGCGTGTACGGCTGCCGGGCCTGCGGGGCTGAGCTGTTCAGCTCCGAGACCAAGTTCGACAGCCACTGCGGCTGGCCCTCGTACTACGCGCCGCTGGCCGAGGACCGGGTCGAGTACATCGAGGACAGCACGCTCGGCATGCGCCGGGTCGAGGTGCGCTGCGCCAAGTGCGGCGGGCACCTGGGGCACGTCTTCGAGGGCGAGGGCTACGGGACGCCGACCGACCAGCGGTACTGCATCAACAGCATCTCGCTGACCCTGCGGCCGGCCGAGTAACAGCTGTTGTCGAGGGCCCGGACGGTCTCCGTCCGGGCCCTCGGTCTG
The DNA here is from genome assembly GCF_055608425.1 of Kitasatospora sp. NPDC036934. Lineage (NCBI taxonomy): Bacteria > Bacillati > Actinomycetota > Actinomycetes > Kitasatosporales > Streptomycetaceae > Kitasatospora > Kitasatospora sp. NPDC036934. The sequence continues at coordinate 190,051 of NZ_JBVJQR010000005.1, forward strand.
TCCGCGCCCTCGGTCTGTCCGGGCCCTCGGTCTGTCCGGGCCCGACTTTCCGCCCCGGCCGTCCGGCTCCGGCTGTCCGGCCCCGGCTATCCGGCCAGCGGTGCGAAGCGGACCGGCAGGTGCACCAGGGCGCGGTGGAACGGGCCCGGGCGCCAGAGCAACTCCTCGGCCGGGGTGGCGAGTTCGAGATCGCTGAGCCGACTGGTCAGCTGCTCGATGGCGGTGATCGCGATCAGCAAGGCCGGGTCACGGGCCGGGCAGGCGTGCGGGCCGGCCGCCCAGGCCAGGTGGGCGCTCTCGCCGCTGCGCAGCCCGTCGCCGTCGGTCGGCGGCGCGGCCTGGGAGTTGGCGGCCGCGTACGAGACCAGCACCAGCGAGCCCGCCGCGATCTCGCGGCCGTGGAAGGTGATGTCGTAACGCGGGTAGTGGGCGGAGAGGTTGGCCAGCGGCGGCTCGTGCCACAGCACCTCGTCGATCGCCTGGTGGGCGGTCATCGCGCCGCCGAACAGCGAGCCGGCGTAGCGGGCGTCGGTGAGCAGGCGCAGCAGGGCGTTGCCGATCAGGTTGGTGGTCGGCTCGTGCCCGGCGATCATGGTCAGGGTGACCTGCCGGATCACCTCGTCGTCGTCCAGCCCGACCGGGTGGGTGACGAACCAGGAGGCGAGGTCGTGCCGGGGGCGCTCACGGCGCTCGGCGACCATCGCGGTGACCACCGCGACGAGCTTCCCGTACGCGGCGCCGGCCTTCGCGGTGGACTCGATCAGCCCGGTGATCGCGGCGACCACCTCGGCGTGCTCCTCCTCGGGCACACCGAACCAGGTGGTCAGCACGAAGGCGGGCAGCTGGCGGGCGTACTCGGCGATCAGGTCGGCGCTGCCGACCGCCGCGAAGCGGTCGATCAGCTGGTGGGCGGCCTCGGCGACCTGGCGCTGGAGCCGGTGCGGTTCGAACAGGGCGAGGCCGTCGGTGATCACCGCCCGGTAGCGGGCGTGCGTCGCGCCGTCGCTGAACAGCGCGGTGGGGCGGTAGCCGAGCACCGGAAGCAGCGGGGAGTTCGGCGGGACGGTCGCCTGCCAGGCGCGGGAGTCCTTGGAGAAGGTGTCGGTGTCGCGCAGCAGGTCCAGGGCGGCCTGGTAGTCGGTGACCAGCAGGGCCTCGACCCCGGGGGCGATCTCCACCGGGGCGACGGCCCCGTGGCGGCGCAGCCGCTCGTACACCAGCTGGGGTTCGGCGGCGAAGACCGGGCCGTAGATCGGGGTCGGTCGGGTTTCGGTGGTCACTGTCCCTCGTGGGTGTCGAGGCCGACGGGCAGGGTGTCGAGGACGTGCTCGGCCAGCGCGATCAGCGCGTCGATGCTGCTGCCGCGCTCGCGGGCGTCGCACAGCAGCAGCGGCGTCGCCGCGTGCAGGTCCAGGTGGGCGCGCAGCACCTCGGGCGGGTGGGCCGGGGAGTCCGGGAAGCGGTTGACGGCGACGGCGTACGGCAGGCCCTGCTCCTCGACCATGTCCATGATCTCGAAGGAGTCGGCCAGCCTGCGGGTGTCGGCCAGCACCAGGGCGCCCAGGGCGCCGCGGGCGATGTCCTGCCAGAGCGGGAAGAACCGCCGCTGGCCGGGGGTGCCGAACATGTAGAGCACCGTGTTGCCGGGCAGGGTGAGCCGGCCGAAGTCCACCGCGACGGTGGTGGTGGACTTCTCCGGCAGACCCGCCAGGTCGTCCACCGGCCGTCCGGTCTCGGTCATCGCCTCCTCGGTGTGCAGGGTGGCGATCTCGGAGAGGGTGCGGATGAGCGTGGTCTTGCCGACCCCGAACGGGCCGGCGACCAGCAGCTTCATCAGCGTCTGGTCCCGGTCGGGCAGGTAGCCCACCCGACTCGGCCGCCCGGCAGGGAAGCCGGGGCCGGGCTCACCGGAGCGCACGGAGTCCAACGAGGAGCCTCTCGACGATGGAGCGGTCGGTCTGCTGGGCGCGCGGGATCGGCGCGCGGGCGTGCAGGCAGCCCGCCTCGACCAGGTCGGCCGCCAGGAAGACGGTGGCGCTGACCGGCAGGCGCAGGTGCGCGGCGGCCTCCACCACGGTCAGTGCGCCGGGACGCAGCAGCTCCCAGAGCCGACGGTGTTCGGGTTCGAGGTCGCTCGGCGGTTCCGCCCGGTCGGCCCGGTCGGCGAACAGGACGGTCAGCCGCTCGAAGCCCTCGGTGCCGGGGCGGGCTCGGCCTCCGGTGGCCAGGTAGGCGGGCACCATCCGCCTGCGGGGGACGGCGGTCATGCGCCCACCTCGCTTCGCTCGGCGGGGGCATCCGCCCACGCGCGCCTGCTGACGATTCGCTCGCTGCGCTCGCTCATGACCCGGCGGGGGCGCCCTGCGACCCGGTGACCCGCCGCCCGGTGCGCGGTCCCCCGGTGGCCGGCGAGCCGGCGCCCTGCTGCCGGGACGGGCTCGCCAGCGCCCGACCCAGGGCGGCGACCTGGAGCTGCATCTGGTAGGCCACGTTGCCGAGTTGGGCGTCCGGGGCGGTGAACACGGCGAGCGAGGTGTTCTCCCCGGCGGGGACGACGATGGCGTAGCCGAGGTCGGACTCCACCACGGTCTGGGCCAGCCGCGGCCGCTCGGTGTCGGTGAAGGCGGTGGTGAAGGCGCGGGCGGCGGCGTGCACGGTGGCCGTCATCGCGGCGACCCGCTCGGCGGAGGCCCGGCCGAGGCCGTCGGAGGCGGCCTCGACGAGGCCGTCACCGGTGGCGACCACCGCGTGCAGCACCCCCGGCAGCTCCAGCAGCGGGCTCAGCACCCAGGAGATCTCGTCGGTGGCGGTCGGGCTGGGCGAGCTGCTCACTGCTCTGCTCCTTCTAAGGTCGGTCCGGTGGTGCGGTCGCCGGTGCTGCTGCTCGTGCCGGTGCCGCTGGTCGCGGCGGTGCTGCCGGTCGCGATGGTCTCGCCGGTCGTGGAAGTCGGGGCGGTCGTAGAAGCCGTGGCGGCGGTGGCGCCGGGCTCACGGGCTCCGGCGGTCGCAGTGCTCCCGGCACTCCCGGCGCCGCCGGGGACGGCCCGCGCCGCGGCAGCCCGGCCGGAGTCGGTGCCGCGCTGCAGCGCCTGCCAGTGGGCGGCGGCCTGCTCGGGGCTGCGGACGTACGGTGCGGGCCGCTCCCCCGGGCCGTCCGCGGCCCCCGCCGCCGGTGACCCCGGGGCCGTGCCCGGCTCCTCGGCGGCGAGCGGACGGCGGCGGCGCCGGCTGGGCAGGCCGCTGCCGTCCCCGTCGGGGCCGGCGCCCGGCTCGGGGTCGGGCACCACGTGGATGGCCGGCGCCGGGTGCGGGCCGGGCTGGTTGTGGCGGTCGGCGAGCACCGGTGCGTCCTGCTCGTCGGCGTCGCGCATCGGCGGGACGGCCGCGACGGCGGGCGCCTGGGCCGGGCCGTTCCCGGCCCGCAGCGGCAGCGGGGTGAGCACCGACAGCGGCTGTTCGTCGTCCACCGTCGTCACCAGCGCGGCCGGGATGCGCAGGATGGTCCGCATGCCGCCGTACGGCGAGGGCTCGATGTGGCAGGTGAAGCCGTACTGGCGGGCCAGCTTGCCGACCACCGCGAAGCCGGTCTTGGGTGGGTTGCCCAGCTCGGTGAGCAGCACGTCCGACGGGCCGGCCAGCAGCCGGCGGGCCCGGCGCAGCTGGTCCTCGTCCATCCCGATGCCGCTGTCGTCGACGATCACCAGCGCGCCGCGGCCGCCCTGCTGGACGGTCACCGGGACGTCGGTCTCCGGGTGGGAGTAGGCGGTGGCGTTGGCGAGCAGTTCGGCGATGGCGATGGCGATCGGCTCGGCGGCCCGGGCGACCACGGCCAGCCGCTGCTCGCGCAGGTGGTTGGCGACCTTGATCCGGGCGTAGCCGGGCACCCGGGAGAGCGCGCCGACGACCACCTCGGCGAGCGGGGAGTCGGTCCGGGCCAGGCCCGGCCAGGCCTCGCAGAGCACCGCGACGGTCTGGATCCGGCGCAGCGCGACCTCGTTGCGGAAGTCGACCTCCAGCAGACGGGGGTCGTCGTTGTCGTGCTGGAGCTGCTGGACCAGGCTCTGGATCTGGTACAGCAGAGTCTGGATCCGGGAGGTGGCGCCGCGCATGGCGGCCCGGGCGGCGGCGTCGACCCGCTCGCGCTCGTCGGCGAGGGCCGCGGTGGTGGCGTCCAGGACGGACTGCAGGGCCCGGACGCCCGCGGGGCCGACGGCCTGCGCGTCCAGCGGGCCGACCGCCGGGGCGTTGGTGTGGGTCAGCCGGACGGCGGTGGCGGAGACCCGTTCCTGGGCGAGGTGGCCGATCTCGGCGAGCAGCGCCGCGGCGCGCCGGTCGGCGGCGGCCAGCCGGGCCTCGGCCTCCTCGGCGCGGGCGTTCGCCTCCTCGACGCCGGCGTTCGCCTCCTTGGCCCGGGCGTTGGCGGCGGCGCCCCGCTGGTCGGCGGCCCGGGTGTGCTCCTCGGCCCGCCGGGCCTGCTCGGCGGCGTTCCGCACGGCCTCCTGGGCCTCGTTCAACTGTCGTTCGGCGCGGGCGAGTTTGGCCTCCGCGGCGCGGGCCTGCTGCGCGTCGTGGCCGAGCGCGGCCTCGGCGGCCACCGCCCGGCCGACGGCCTTGGCCCGACTGCGGGAGAGCACGACCGTGGCCGCGGCGGCGACCAGCGCCAGGGCGATCAGCGCGATCTGCGTCATCGGAGTCCTCGGGTGTCCTTGCTGCTGGGCCAGGGCCGTCGCCCCGGAGTTCGGGCTTCGGGCTTCGACTCCGGGCGGGAGCGGGGAGCGCGGGTGCGGAGCGGGGAGCGCGGGTGCGGAGCGGGGAGCGCGGGTGCGGAGCGGGGAGCGCGGGTGCGGAGCGGGGAGCGACTGCCGGCGCCCCGGCCGTCAGCTCCCGGCGGCGCGCGGACGCGGGATGCGGGCGGAGTCCTCGGCCAGTTCGCGGGCCACCAGGGCGACCTGGCCCATGGCGTCCAGGATGCCGGGCAGCTCCGAGCCGTCCAGGTGCCGGTACTCGGCCGCGACTGTGAGCACCAGCCGCTCGGGCAGGCCGAGTTCGGGGTGGCGCTGCTCGGCGATGACCCGCCGGGCGGCGTCCAGCGCGGGTATCCCGGCGGCGTGCAGATCGTGGGCGCGCTCGCGGACGTACTCCAGGTAGCCGATGTGCTCCTGGACGCCGTCGCGGTCGAGCACCGGGCCGTGGCCGGGGACGAAGATCTCCGCGCCGGTGGCGAGGGCCTGTTCGCAGGCGCCGATGACGTTCTCCAGCGGGCCGGCCCAGTGCGAGGGGTGGTCGCCGGGCTGCTCGGGACTGGAGGAGAAGATCACGTCGCCGGTGAACACCGCGCGCTGGTGCGGGAGGTGGACCATCAGGTCGCCGCCGGTATGGGCGGCGGGCAGGCTGGTGATCTGCACCGGGTAGCGGCCGACCTTGAGCTCCAGCTCGCCGGTGAAGACGGTGTCCGGGTGCACCGGCTCGGTGGTGGACCAGTCGAAGCGGCCGAAGTGCTCCCGGAGGTAGCCGCCGAGCGGGGAGTCCGGGTCGCTGTTGGTGAGCAGGGCGTGCTGCTGCTGGGGGGTGGGCTCCCAGTGGATGTGCTCCAGCGCCTCGCGGGTGGCGATCACCTCGGCGTCCGGGAGCACCCCGGCGCCCCACAGGTGGTCGCCGTTGGCGTGGGTGACGACCACCCGGTCGATGTCGACCCCGGTCGGCAGCAAGCGTCGGCTGGCGGCCAGGAACTCCCCGGCCAGCGAGGGGTCGTACGGGGTGTCGATCCAGAGCGCGGTGGTCTCGGAGGCCAGCAGGCCGCAGTTGGCCAGGCCCCAGCCCCGCTTCGGGGGGAGCCACACATACAGGTCCTCGGCAATCGCGCTCACGTTCGCACGGTTGATCGTCATGCGCGCGATTATGCCCATGTTGTGTCAGGGATGGGGCAAAAGCTGTACGACCGGCTGGAGTTCATGCCCCGGTCTCTCCCGCACTGTCCGGATTCGCACCGCGTGGTCGAGACCAATCGTCTCACTTTTCGGGACGACTGATGGACACTTCACCCCGGAACCCGGACGGCACGTCGGACCGCGGCGCGGGCAGGACCCGGCAGACCTCGACCGTGACGTCCACCGTGTCCAGGCCGATCACCCGCCCCTCCACCGCGACGAATCCTTTCTCCCCGGAGCGGAACAGCACCGCCAGCGGGGAACTCCGGTTCGCCGAGGTCAGCGCCTCCACCGCCATCGCCGAGCCGAAGGCGAACACCCCGCAGAGCACCACGCAGGGCGCGTGCCGGGGCGTGCGGGTGACGAAGATGAAGCCGTGGTCGCGGACCAGTTCACCGGTCGGGCCGTACAACGCCTCGAAGGTCATCCCACCCCAGCGGGCGCGGGCCGCGTCCGGGTACTCGACGGCGAAGTCCGGGAAGACCGCGTCCAGCACGCCGCCGGAGTAGGAGTTGACGCTCGGACCGCCGATCGAGAAGGTCGGCATCCGCGGATCCTGCGCCCCGGCCACCACCAGCTCGATCGTCGCCTTGCGGTTGACCTTCCGCAGCAGGTCGGTCAGCTCCGCTATCGCCCGGGCCTCGGCCATCGGCACGAACAGCACGTTCTTCGGCCCGCGGCTGGTCAGCTGGCAGCCGTCCGAGGTGACGGCGAACTCCGCCACCTCCAGGCTGGGGATGACGATCTGCACCCGGCCGTACGGCGCCAGCATCGCCCGCAGGAAGCCGTAGCGCAGGAACAGCCTGGTACGGGCGAGCGAGCGGGCCGCGAGGAAGCCGATCACGGCCGGAACCGATGCGATCAGCACCTGCAGCAGGATCTCCATATGATCCCCCTGGAGGAAGACTCGACCACGAACTGTGTGCCCTGGTCATGTCCCCGCCCCTGGCTGGAAATACCCCCTCGACGGCGATAAGAGAGCGGCGGCCACCGCGCCGGTCGTCACCCCAGCCGCTTGATCCCCTTCCGCTCCCCCGCGCAACGCTCGTACCCCAGCCAGGCGTTGATCGCCAGCATCGGCGCGTTGGTGGTGTCGTTGCTGGTGTACGCGCGCCGGTAGCCCGCCGCCGCCGCGAGCCGCAGCGACTCCAACTTGGCCAGCTTGCTCAGGCCTCGGCCGCGGAACTCCCGGCGGCAAGCGGTGAACCCGGACCAGTAGCGGTCCACCCCGTCGGTCTGCGCCAGGGTGAGCGCGGCCGGCTCGCCGTCCACCACGGCGACCGTCGTCAGCCCCCGGTCGAGATCCGGCCGGGCCCAGTCGCCACGGAGCCACGCCTCGTACTCCAGGGCGTCCATCGGCACCTCGCCCGGCTCGTCCCGGATCGCGTCCGCCTCCACCAGGAACAGCGGGCGCGGGTCGTCCGCCCAGTCGGTGGCCGGGCGCAGCTCCAGGCCGGCCGGCAGCGGCGGCGCGGGCGGCAGCGGCAGCGTCAGGTCCCGGCCGCCGAACTGCGCGGAACTCCGCAGCTCGTAGCCCCGGGCGGTGCCGAAGGCCAGCGAGGCCGGCTCGTCGTCCAGCCAGGTGTGCAGTTCGGCCACCCCGTGGCCGCTCAGGTGGCGTTCGGCCGCGGCCAGCAGCGCGGTGGCCGCGCCGCGCCGGCGGAACTCCGGCAGCACGCTGCCGTTGGCGTAGCCGACGCCGGTGGCCGTCGTCCCGAGCACCACCCCGCAGCGCACCGCGCCGACCACCCGGCCGTCCAGCTCGGCCACGAAGGTACGGAAGTGCTGCTCGGGATCCTGCCGGGCGTTCAGCCAGAGCAGGGCCTCGGCGGTCATCACCAGGTGCTCGCGCCCGGCCCGGTGGGCGGCGGCCACGGCCCCGGCGTCGTCGGGGCGGAAGTCACGGATCGTCAGTGCGTTCTCAGTCATCGGTCCGCACGGTAGCCGCACGCGCCCGGCGCCGCCTCCGGTTTTCGCCGCCGCGGAGCCGTACCCCACCTGTGGGAACGGTCCCGACCAGGGGTCGGAGTCCCTGATCACCTGGACGGCAAGCTCAAATAATGCTCTGAGAAGACCGGGTGAGGCTTGGCAGCCACCCCGCCCGGGGACATCCTCAGCAGCACGGCCGCGCGGTCCTGGCGACGACGCCCGCACCGCCCGACGGCCTCCCCGTCCAGCCCTCCGAAGGGGGCGAACCGATGACTTCCCCTGCTCTGAACCTGCCCGCCGCCGGCGTCGCCGCCGGTGTAGCCACCGTCGGCGCCGCGCCCCGGCTCGGCATCGGCCTCGGCTGGCGCAGCGAGATCGACACCGTGGTCGAGCGCCAACCCGGCCTGGACTGGGTCGAGGTGGTCGCCGAGAACATCTGCGCCGACCACCTGCCCGACTCGCTCACCGCCCTGCGCGGACGCGGCGTCACCGTCGTCCCGCACGGCGTCGGCCTCGGCCTCGGCGGCGCGGACCGGCCCGACCCGGGCCGGCTCGACCGGCTCGCCGGGGCGGCGCTCGCGCTCGGCTCCCCGCTGGTCACCGAGCACCTGGCCTTCGTCCGGGCCGGCGGCCTGGAGGCCGGGCACCTGCTGCCCGTCCCTCGCACCCGGGACTCGCTGCGGGTGATCGCCGAGAACGTCCGGATCGCCCAGGACCACCTCCCGGTGCCACTCGCGCTGGAGAACATCGCCGCCCAACTCGTCTGGCCCGACGACGAGTTCACCGAAGGCGAGTTTCTCGCCGAACTGGTCGCGCGCACCGGCGTCCGGCTGCTGATCGACGTCGCCAACCTGCACACCAACCGGGTCAACCTCGGCACCGACCCGGCCGCCGAACTCGACCGGCTGCCGTTGGAGGCGCTCGCCTACGTGCACGTCGCCGGCGGCACCCTGGTCGACGGCGTGTGGCACGACACCCACGCCCACCCCGTCACCGAACCGGTGCTGGAGGTCCTGGCCGAACTCTGCGCGCGGGTCGCACCGCCCGGTGTCCTGCTGGAACGGGACGCCGACTTCCCGCCGCCCTCCGAACTGGCCGGTGAACTGGACGCCATCCGCCGGGTGCTGGAGGGGAGCACCCCGCGATGAACGACCTGGACCTCGGCGAGGTCGAGCTCAGCCCGGCCCGGGAGCGCCTCGCCCGGCGCCAGACGGAACTGCTGGCCGCCCTGGTGGCCGGCGGCCCCGTCCCGCCCGGCTTCGACCCGGACCAGGTCGGCGCCCAGTCCACCGGCCTCGCCGCCAAACGGCGCGACACCACCGCGAAGGTCGCCCCCGACCTGCCCCGCCTGCTCGGGGCGGAGTACGGGCCGCTCTTCCTCCGCTACGCCCGCACCCACCCGCAGACCGGCGGCTACCACGCCGACGCCCGGGCCTTCGCCACGTGGGTGCTCACCGACGGCGGGCCGCCCGCCGCCGACCACCGCCGCGCCCTGGAGCACTGGCTCCACCCGGCACCACCGCCGGCCGGACCGCTCGCCCGGCTGCACCGGGCCCTGCGCCGCCACTGAACCGACGTCTTTCCGGGGGAACCGCCCATGTGGCACAACAGCTACTTCCTGATCCCGGCCGCCCTGCTGATCGCGGCCGCCCTGTACGCCTCACAGACCCGGCAGCGGGTCCGGCACGTCCCGAAGCCGCAGGGCCTGCCCGGCCGCGGCCTGCCGCTGCTGGACACCGCCTTCCTCGCCGGCGGCCCCGGCCGGGTCTTCGACACCGCGCTGGTCCGGATGCACCTGGGCGAGCAGGTCGTGATCAACCGCGCCGGCCTGGTCACCCTCACCGGCTCCAAGCCGTACGACGCCGTCGACCAGGCGGTCCACGACGCCGTCGGCCCGACCGGCAGCCGGGCCCTCGGCTCGCTGCGGCGCACGGTCACCCAGTCGGCCGCCGTCCAGGAGATCGGCGACCGGCTCGCCGACCGCGGCCTGATGCGCCGCCCCGAGCGGCTGCGCCGGGCCCTCCTGGCCCGTCGGCTGCTCTGGCTCGCGATGCTGATCGTCGTGCTCTCCGCGGGGCTCGCCCTGCTGCTCGACGACCACGAGGCCGGCTACGACCGCGCCAACCTCTGGTACCCCGGCCTGCTGCTGTTCGTCGGCGCCGTCACCCTGCTCACCAGCATCCCGGCGAACGGCCGGGTCACCCCGGCCGGGCACCGCCAGCTCAGCCTGATGCAGGGCAGCACCCCGTGGTCGCCCAGCTCCGGCGTCTCGCCCCGTCTCACGGGCGGCGCGATGCTCGGCGCGGTCGCCCTCGGTGGACTGGCCGCGGCCTCGCTGGACAACCCGGAGCTGGAGGCCGCGATGCTGGCCGCGGTCGCCGAGGAGGAGGCGGTCCGGCAGGCCTCCTCCTCGTCCTCCTTCCTCTCCTCGTCCTCCTCCTCGGCCCCGGTCGCGTCGAGCGGCTCCTCCTGCGGCGCCCCGGTCAGCTCGTGCGGCGCCTCCTCCGACTCGGGCTCCACCCACCACCACTCCTCCTGCGGCTCCTCGCACCACTCCTCGTGCGGCTCCTCGCACTCCAGCAGCTGCGGCTCCTCCCACTCCAGTTGCGGGAGCAGCTGCGGTTCGAGCTGTGGCAGCAGCTGCGGCGGCTCCTGACGTCACAGTTCGGTATCGCGCTCCCGGAAGCCGTTCCGCGCGCCACGGCCCCAGGCATAGAACAAGCCCATGTGGTTGCTGTTCCTGATACCGGCCTGTGTCGCAGCGGTGCTCTCCTGCCTCCGGCTGGTGCGGATGGCCGCCACCGCCGACGCCCTCGCCGACCAGGACCGGCTACGCCCACCGGAAGCCGTCGGCATCGGGCTGTACGAGACGGCGTACCTGGCCGGCGGCCCGGACCGGGTGGTCGAACTGGCTCTCGTCCTGATGGCCGGCCGCGGTCGGCTGCACCTCGCCCACACCGGCTGGACGACGGTGGTCGACCCCAGGGGCCGCAGCCGGCTGGAGCGCGCGGTGATCGCCACCGTCGGTCCCGAGGGCCAGTGCCGTACGGACGACCTGCGCCGGGCGATGGGCGAGCACCCCACCGTGCTGGAGATCGGCGCCCGGCTCTCGCTGGCCGGGCTGGCCACCCCGGCGCTGGTCCAGCGCAACACCGTGGTGGTGGTCCGCCACGTCCGGCACGCGATGCTGCTGACGGTGGTACTGCTGGCCGCCGCGCTGTCCGTCAGCGGCTTCACCGGCGGTGACACCGTCGCCCCGCTCGCCTGGTTCTCGCTGCCGCTGGTGCTCACTGCGGGCACCCTGCTGATGGCCCGGGTCGACGTCTACCCGTACACCCGCTGGGCCTCCCCGATCGGCCAGGAGGTCCTCCGCGAGGTCCGCCCCGCTCGCCAGCACGGCCTCGTCGACGACGAGGAGCGCGAACTCCTCACCGCCGTCGCCATGAACGGCCCCGCCGCCCTCCCCGACCCCCGCCTCCGCGCCGCCCTCCGTCCCCACCGCACCTGACATGCCGGAACGGGGCCCGCCGAAGCGGACCCCGTTCCGGAAGAACGCGTCAGACCAGGCCGTTCAGCAGCTCGCTCACCGGCTTGCGGCGGCCGGTGAAGAACGGCACCTCCTCGCGGACGTGCAGGCGGGCGCGGGAGGGGCGCAGGTCGCGCATCAGGTCGACGATGCGGTGCAGTTCGTCGGCCTCGAAGGCGAGCAGCCACTCGTAGTCGCCGAGCGCGAACGAGGCCACCGTGTTGGCCCGCACGTCGGGGTAGCCGCGGGCCATCTGGCCGTGCTCGGCGAGCATCGCGCGCCGCTCGGCGTCCGGCAGCAGGTACCACTCGTAGGAGCGGACGAACGGGTAGACGCAGATGTAGTCGCGCGGGTGCTCGTCGGCGAGGAAGGCCGGGATGTGCGACTTGTTGAACTCGGCCGGGCGGTGCAGGGCCATGTTCGACCAGACCGGCTCCAGCTGGCGGCCGAGGCCGGTGCGGCGGAAGCGGTTGTACGCCTCCTGGAGGTCGTCCGAGTCCTCGGCGTGCCACCAGATCATGATGTCGGCGTCCGCGCGCAGCCCGGACACGTCGTAGGTGCCGCGGATCGTCACGTCCTTGGCGTCCAGCTGCGCGAACAGCTCGTCCACCTCGGCGGCGAGGGCGGTGCGGTCCTCGGGCAGGGCGCCCTTGAGCTTGAACACCGACCACATGGTGTAGCGGATGACCTGGTTCAGGTCGCGCGCCTTCTTCTTCTCGGGCCGCTGCTCGGGCTCCCGCTCAACGCTCTCAGTCATGCGCCCATTGTCCTCTCCGTGGAACCGTCCCCGGTCGCCGGGGTCAACAGTCTGTCGATGTGGCCGCCGATGGCCGCCGCGGCGGCGGCCGCCGAACCGATGCAGGCCGGGATCCCCACCCCGTCGTACGCGGCGCCGCACAGCGCCAGCGCCCCCACCCCCCGGGCCGCCGCCCGTACCCGGGCCACCCGCTCCGGGTGACCCACCGGGTACTGCGGCAGGCCGGCCGTGAAGCGCGATACGAAGGTGTCGTACGGCCGGGCGGTCAGCCCGATCGCCTCCTCCAGGTCCGCCAGCGAGCGGGCCACCAGCTCCTCGTCCGGCAGCTCCAGCACCGCGTCCTCGCGGTGGCGGCCGAGCGAGGTACGCAGCAGGAAGGCGTCCGGGGCGGAACGCTCCAGCCAACCCCACTTGTTGGAGGAGAAGGTCGAGGCCTTGATCCGGCGGCCGTCCACCGGCGGCACCAGGAAGCCGCTGCCGCGGGGCGGCTCGGCCAGGTCGGCCCGGCGGAACGCCAGGGTCACCAGTGCCATGCCCGCGTACTCGACGGCGTCCAGCTCGGCGGCGGCCGCCGGGGCGTCCGCGCGCAGCAGCCGGGCCGCGGCGGGCGCCGGCACGGCCAGCACCACGGCGTCGGCGGTCAGCACCTCGCCGCCGGCCACCACCAGCCAGCCCCCGGGGGTGCGGCGCAGTTCCTCCACCGGGGTATCGGTGCGCAGATCCACGCCCGCCTTCACGCAGGCCGCGGCCACCGCCTCGGGCAGGGTGCCGAGGCCTCCGCGCAGGCCCTGGAACACCGGAGTGCCGACCACCTGCGGCCGGGACGCCAGCTCGTGCACCCCCGCGACCAGCGAGCCGCCGCCCTGGGCGATCGGCAGCAGCTGCGGCACCGCGGCGCGCAGCGAGATCTCCTCGGCGCGCCCGGCGTAGACGCCGCCCAGCAGCGGCTCGACCAGCCGGTCCACCACCTCCTGGCCGAGCCGGTCGGCGACGTAGCGGCCGATCGCGACGTCCGACCCGACCTCGGTGGCCCGCTCGTGCCTGGCCCGGTCCAGCCCTTCGGCACTGAGCACCCCGGAGGCGGCCAGCGCCTCCAGGTCACCCGGGACGCCCATCACCTGCCCGCCGGGCAGCGGCCGCAGCGCGCCCCTGGTCCAGATCGCCGCCTTAGCGGTGGTCGGCGGCTCCAGCTCGTCCCCCAGCCCGACGGCCCGCGCCAGCTCCACCGCCTCCGGCCGCCGCGCCAGCACCGACTCGGCCCCGAGGTCCACCCGGACCCCGCCGACCTCGCCGCCCCACAGCTTCCCCCCGACCCGCCCGGACGCCTCCAGCACCGTCACCCGAGCCCGCGCGGCTCCCCCGGCCGCCCCGCTCAGGAAGGCGGCCGCAGCCAGCCCCGCGATCCCACCACCGACGACGACGACCTGTGCATCCGACATGCCTCGCAGTCTCGCAGGTCTTTACGCCGGACCCTCAATCCGCTGCACACCGGAGGTCGATCGCGATAGGGAACGGCACCGGGCGTTCGAGCGTGCCCCGGAAGATCCCGGCCGGCGCGTAGGCGGAGACGGCCCTCCCCGGCTCGAAGCCGGGGGCGTCGGCGAACCAGCCCTCGATGCGGGGCGCGTCCATCCGGTCCAGGAGCTCATCCACGGGCCCGAAGTAGTGGATCTGCCACGCTCCGTAGGATTCTCGCCATGGAACCGATCATGGTGAGTGCATGTCTGGCCGGAATCCCCTGCCGGTACGACGGGCGGGCGAAGACCTCTGCCGGTGCCGTGCGGCTGGTGACGGAGGGGCGTGCGGTCGTGGTGTGTCCGGAGGGGGCGGGCGGGTTGCCGACGCCGCGACCGGCGGCGGAGATCGTAGGCGGGGATGGGGCGGACGTGCTGGACGGGCGGGCGCGGGTGGTGGACGCGACCGGGGCGGACCGCACAGAGGAGTTCGTGGCCGGGGCCCGGGCGGCGCTGGCGGCGGCGGAGGCCGCTGGGGCGCGGCGGGCGGTACTGATGGCGCGCAGTCCGTCCTGCGGGTGCGGGCAGGTCTACGACGGGTCGTTCTCCGGGGAGCTGCGGCCGGGGGACGGCGTGACGGCGGCGCTGCTGCGGCGGGCGGGGATCGAGGTCACCAACGGGTAGGTCGTGTCCGTGCCGGCGCCGAGCCGTGATGGACTCGCGATCCGCCGGGCGGGTCCGTCCGGCAGGCTCTTGCGTCCAATGACAAGAACTGCCAACGGACTTGGGGAGGGACCGGGAATGGGCGGACGGGCGAGAGCCGGGGCACTGGCGGTGGTAGCCGCGGCGGTGCTGCTGGCGGGGGGTTGCAGCACGGGCGGCGGGGGCCGGGCTGGGAGCGATTCGGCCGCGGGGCCGGCGAAGGCGGCGATTCCGCCCGCGGCGGCGGCCCCGGCGGGTGCGCAGCCCTCCGGCGCCGCGGCGGCCGGGGTCACCCCGGTGGCCGGCGACCGGCTGATCTCGTACACCGCGCAGTTGGAGCTGAACACCCCGGACGTCGGTCAAGTACTCGGCAAAGCAAGGGAGTTGACGGCCGCCTCGGGCGGCTACGTGGGCGGCGAATCGGTCAGCGGCGGCGGCGCGAACGAGTCCGGCCAGCTGACGCTCAAGATCCCGTCGGCGGCCTACCAGCGGACGGTCGACCAGCTGGCGGCCCTGGGCGAGGTGGTGTCCCGCAAGAGCCAGGCGGACGACCTGACCCAGCAGGTCGCGGACGTGACCAGCCGGGTGCAGACCCAGCAGGCGAGCGTGGACCGGGTACGGGCACTGATGGCGCAGGCCAAGTCACTGAGCGACATCACCTCGCTGGAGAGCGAGCTGAGCCGCCGGGAGGCGGACCTGGAGTCGCTGCAGAAGCAGCAGAAGGAGCTCTCCTCCCGGACGTCGTACTCGACGGTCACCATGGAGGTCCGCCGCGAGGTCGCGGCGCCGACGCCTGCCCCGGCTCCGAGGACCGAGAAGGAGGGCTTCGGCGACTCGGTGGCCTCCGCACTCGGCGGCGGCTGGCACGTGCTGGTGACGATCGTCTCCGCGCTGGTGGTGGCGCTTGCCGCGGTGGCGCCGTTCCTGCTGGTGCTCGGGATCCCGGCGGCGCTGGTCCACCGGTACTGGCGCCGGACCCGCCCGCGCCCCGTCGCCCCGTCCGAGGAGGCCGAGCCCGCGCCCGCCGGAGCCGAGGACTGACCGCACCGTTACGCGACGGTGGCGGGCCCCCGGCTCCCCGGAGCCCGCCACCGCGGGGCGTCAGCGGGCGCTGGCCTCGTGCACGAAGGCGACCAGCCGGCTGAGCGCGTCCGGGTCCATGGACGGCATCACGCCGTGGCCGAGGTTGAAGATGTGGCCGCTGGTGCCGACCGCTTGGGCGGCGTGCAGCACCTCACGGGCTTTGGTCTCGACGACCTCGGTGGGCGCGAACAGCACCGCCGGGTCGAGGTTGCCCTGCAGCCCCTTGCCCGGGCCGACCCGCTCGGCCGCGACGTTCAGCGGCACCCGCCAGTCGACGCCGACGATGTCCGCGCCGGCCTGGCCCATCAGCCCGAGCAGCTCGCCGGTGCCGACGCCGAAGTGGATCCGCGGCACCCCGTAGGAGGCGACGGCGTCGAAGACCTTGGTGCTGGCGGGCATGACCGAGCGGCGGTAGTCGTCCGGGGCGAGCGCGCCGACCCAGGAGTCGAACAGCTGGATCGCGGAGGCGCCGGCCTCGATCTGCACCTTGAGGAAGGCGGAGGTGATGTCGGCGAGCCGGTCCATCAGGGCGGCCCACAACTCGGGCTGCCCGTACATCATGGCCTTGGTGTTCTCGTGGTTCTTGGACGGCCCGCCCTCGATCAGGTAGCTGGCGAGCGTGTACGGCGCGCCTGCGAAGCCGATCAGCGGGGTCCCGCCGAGCTCGTCCACCAGCAGGCCGACTGCCTCGGTGATGTAGGGGACGTCGTCGGGCTCCAGCGGGCGGAGCCGCTGAAGGTCCTCGAAGCTGCGGATCGGGTCGGCGATGACCGGGCCGATGCCGGGCTTGATGTCCACGTCGATGCCGACGGCCTTGAGCGGCACCACGATGTCGCTGAAGAAGATCGCCGCGTCCACCTTGTGCCGGCGCACCGGCTGGAGGGTGATCTCCTTGACCAGCTCGGGCCGCATGCAGGAGTCCAGCATCGGGATGCCCTCTCGCACCTTCAGGTACTCGGGCAGCGAGCGGCCGGCCTGGCGCATGAACCACACCGGGGTGTGCGGCACCGGCTCGTGCCGGCAGGCGCGGAGGAACGCGGAGTCGTACGCGGCGCCGCGGGGCGCGGGGGTGGTTCGGCCGTCGAGGGTGGCCGCCGTCGGGTCTGCCGTAGTCTCGCTCACGGGTCAAATCTTCGCATGCGCCCGGGGGCGCCCCTCTCGGGCGGTCTCGTCGGTTCCTCCAAGATCTGGCCGGGTTTGCCGTTCCGGCACGCCGCTCGGACGGAAGTTGCGGCGATAACCCGGGGTTTCGACCTAGTCTTCGGGTCATGGCAGCGGTCGGCGGGCACCCCGCACAGGGTGGCGGAACAGGTGGCGGAACGGGTCGGGAGGGGGCGCCGAGCGAGTTCCGGGCCGCCGTGGAGGCCCTCGACGGGGCGCGACTGCGGCCCGAGGTCCAGCTCTCCCCCGCGCCGGCCCCGCGCCGGCTGGCCCCGCACGCGTTCGCGCTGACCGCCACCGTGGAGGCGGACGGCGAGGAGCTGGCCGACGGCCGGCTGGTGCTGCTGTACGACCCCGCCGGGCAGGAGGCCTGGAACGGGGAGTTCCGGGTGGTCACCATGACCCGGGCCGAGCTGGAGCCGGAGATGGCCGGCGACCCGATGCTCTCCGAGGTCGGCTGGGCCTGGCTGCTGGACGCCCTGCAGGCGCACGGCGCCGGCTACGCGGAGCCGTCCGGCACGGTGACCCGCTGCGCCTCGCAGTACTTCGGCGGTCTGGCGGACCGCCCCTCCTCGACCGAGATCGAGATCCGGGCCTCCTGGACCCCGGCCGACGGCCGCTTCGAGCGGCACCTGGCGGCCTGGGGCGACCTGCTCTGCATCAGCGCCGGCCTGCCGCCGGTCACCCCGGCCCCGCAGGGCCCGAGCGAGGTCACGTCACTCGGTGGAGTGGTCCCGATGCCCGCCCGGCGACGCCCCCGGTCGCACTGACGGGTGGTGTCCGGGCCGGACGGCACCTCCGGCCCCGCCGGCCACCCCCAGGGCTGACGGAGTGTGACTTCGATCCCGCTCTGCGTCAATTACCTGGCCAACGGCGACCGATTCGTGACGAATCTGATCGATTTTGTACGAATTCCAGGCATGTCGCATCAGTCATATGCGCGATTTGTCCGTATTGTTACTCACTAGATCGTGATCTTTCGCTAAAGCCGGGCACGGTAGCTGCCGAAGCAGACTGTGACCCTTTCCGAACGCGGAACACTCCGACCGCCCCCTCGGGGTTCCGTCCGCCACTCCCCGCAGGAGGCCTGGTGTCGGTCCTTCTTGAGCACCCCGCAAACGTGGTCGCCTACCGCCCGACCAAGCCCACCGCCATGGTGGTCATCGCTGATCCCCGCGTCCGAAACACCGTCACCCGTCACCTCTGGGCGCTCGGCGTCCGCGACGTGATCGAGGTGTCCTCGATCGCCGAGGCCCGCCCCCGGGTCTCCACCCCGCGTGACATCTGCGTCGCAGACGTCCACCTGCCGGACGGCTCCGGGCTGACCATCCTTGCCGAGACCCGCGCCGCGGGCTGGCCCAACGGCCTGGCCCTCTCCGCCGCCGACGACATCGGCGCCGTCCGCAGCGCACTGGCCGGAGGCGTCAAGGGATACGTGGTCACCGGCACCCGCACCAATGTCGCGATGCCCGGCCGTCCCGGCCTGCCGCTCGGTGCCGCCGGGCTGGCCGGCCGGATGCGCCGCCCCGGGATGCCGGGCATGCCGGGTGCCGCCGGAACCCCGGGTGCGCCCGGCGCACCCGGAGCGCCCGGCCCGCAGCAGACCGCCTACCGCGAGCTGTCCGGCCGCGAGGTCGAGGTGCTGCGGCTGGTCGCCGAGGGCCAGTCGAACAAGGCGATCGGCGTGGCGATGGGCCTGTCGGCGCTCACCGTGAAGAGCCACCTCGCCCGGATCGCCCGCAAGCTCGGCACCGGCGACCGTGCCGGGATGGTGGCGGTCGCGCTGCGCACCGGCATCATCCACTGAGCCGGCCGGGACCGAGGCACTAGTCGAACCTGCGGCGGCCCAGGAGGAACGTTCCTCCTGGGCCGCCGCACGTTCGTCCGGTGGCCGCGGAGGCCCCGGGGCGGGCTCGTGGCGGGGCGGGTGGTCCTCCGCCCCGAGCCGAAGGGGCGCGCCGGTGCCGAGAGGGAGAAGCGAGGAAGCGACGCAGGAGCGAGGAAGCGACGCAGGAGCGAGGAAGCGACGCAGGAGCGAGGAAGCGACGCAGGAGCGAGGAAGCGACGCAGGAGCGAGGAAGCGCCGACCGTCGGCGACGGGTCCGAGCGACCCGGAGGAGAGCGGGCGATCAACAGTCTGACCAGTCCGACAACACTCCCAGTTCCGGTGACCGTCGTACCCTTGGGGAGTGACCGACGCCGTAGCAGCCATCCCAGAAGAAGCAGCCCCGGTCCCGCTCCTCGAACCGAAGGAGGGGATCCCGCCCGTCGTGGCGGACGAGCAGGCGCTGGCCGCCACGATCGCCGCCTTCGGCGCGGGCACCGGACCGGTCGCCGTCGACGCCGAGCGGGCCTCCGGCTATCGCTACGGCCAACGCGCGTACCTGATCCAGCTGCGCCGAGCCGGCGCCGGCTCCGCCCTGATCGACCCGATCGCCTGCCCTGACCTCAGCGGGCTGGGCGCCGCCATCGCGGACGCCGAGTGGGTGGTGCACGCCGCGACCCAGGACCTGCCCTGCCTGGCCGAGGTCGGCATGAGACCGACCCGCCTCTTCGACACCGAGCTGGCCGGGCGGATCGCCGGCTTCGCCCGGGTCGGCCTCGGGCCGATGACCGAGAACGTGCTCGGGCTGAGCCTGGCCAAGGAGCACTCGGCCGTCGACTGGTCCACCCGTCCGCTGCCCGAGCCCTGGTTGCGCTACGCCGCTCTGGACGTCGAGGTGCTGGTCGAGCTGCGTGACGCACTCGAACAGGAGCTGGACGCCCAGGGCAAGCTCGACTGGGCCCTGGAGGAGTTCGCCGCGATCGCCGCCGCACCCCGCCCGGCCCCGCGCACCGACCCGTGGCGGCGCACCTCGCAGCTGCACAAGGTCCGGCGGCGCCGTCAGCTGGCCGTGGTGCGCGAGCTGTGGCTGGCCCGCGACCGACTGGCGCAGGAGCGCGACGTCTCCCCCGGCCGGGTGCTGTCGGACGCCGCGATCGTCAACGCCGCGCTGGCCATGCCGCTGAACATCGCCGCGCTCCAGGCCGTGCAGGGCTTCGGTCCGCGGCTGCACCGGCGCCAGCTGGACCAGTGGCTGGCGGCCGTTCAGCGCGGCCGGGAGGTCCCGGAGAACCAGCTGCCGCCGGCCGCCGCCCCGCACGACGGCCCGCCGCCGCCGCGCGCCTGGGCAGAGAAGGACCCGGTCGCGGCCGCCCGGCTGTCCGGTGCCCGTGCCGCGGTCAGCGAGCTGGCCGAGCGCCACCACCTGCCGGCCGAGAACCTGATCACCCCGGACCTGGTGCGCCGGGTCTCCTGGGAGCCGCCGGCCGAGCTGAGCGCCGACGGCGTGGCCGCCGCGCTGCGCCGGCTCGGCGCCCGGCAGTGGCAGGTCGACCTGGTGGCGCCGGTGGTGGCCGACGCCTTCGTCACCGCCGCCACTGCCACCGCCGAGGGCTGATCCTCCGGCGGAACGCCGCGAAAGGCTCCGAAGAGGGGATGTCGTCCGCACGGACGGCATCCCCTTCGGCGTCTCCGGGAACCCTTCCTGGTCGGACGCACCGGCGGACGTGTCGCGGGACACATGGTCAGAACCCTCCGAGGGGCCTGGGCAGGTTGGTTACCGACGGGTAGCATGACCGTGACGCGGCGCCGCTCGGGTTCTTCCGGCGGCAGCCTGCCCACCTCAAATGTTGGTCCCTGGGAGGAGAGCCCCCGTGCCTCGTACCGCGAGGGACGTCGTCTTCGTCGATGGCGTCCGCACCCCGTTCGGCAAGGCCGGCCCGAAGGGCATCTACCACGAGACGCGCGCCGACGACCTCGTCGTCAAGTGCATCCGGGAGCTCGTGCGCCGTAACCCGAACCTGCCCGTCGAGCGCATCGACGAGGTCGCCATCGCGGCCACCACGCAGATCGGCGACCAGGGTCTGACGATCGGGCGCACCGCCGCCCTGCTGTCCGGCCTGCCGAAGTCCGTCCCCGGTTACTCGATCGACCGCATGTGCGCCGGCGCCCTGACCGCCGTCACCGCCACCGCCGGCGGCATCGCCTTCGGCGCGTACGACGTGGTCGTGGCCGGCGGTGTCGAGCACATGGGCCGCCACCCGATGGGCGAGGGCGTGGACCCGAACCCGCGCTTCGTCTCCGAGAAGCTGGTCGACGAGTCCGCCCTGTTCATGGGCATGACCGCGGAGAACCTGCACGACCGCTTCCCGCACATCACCAAGGAGCGCTGCGACGCCTACGCCGTGCGCTCCCAGGAGAAGGCCGCCAAGGCGTACGCCAACGGCGACATCCAGCCCGACCTGGTGCCGATCTCGATCCGCAACACCAACCCCGAGGTCGGCGAGACCGGCTGGGGCCTGGCCACCGTGGACGAGCCGATGCGCCCGGGCACCACGATGGAGTCGCTGGCCGGCCTCAAGACCCCGTTCCGCCCGCACGGCAACATCACCGCGGGCAACTCGGCCGGTCTGAACGACGGTGCCACCGCCTCGCTGCTGGCCGCCGAGGACGTCGCCGAGGAGCTCGGCCTCCCGGTCAAGATGCGCCTGGTCTCCTACGCCTTCGCGGGCGTCGAGCCCGAGGTCATGGGCATCGGCCCGGTGCCGGCCACCGAGAAGGCGCTGGCCAAGGCCGGTCTGACCATCGACGACATCCAGGCCTTCGAGGTCAACGAGGCCTTCGCCGTCCAGGTGCTGTCCTTCCTGGACCACTACGGCATCGCGGACGACGACGAGCGGGTCAACCCGTTCGGCGGCGCGATCGCCTTCGGCCACCCGCTGGCCTCCTCGGGCGTGCGCCTGATGAACCAGCTGGCCCGCCGCTTCGAGCAGCGCCCGGACGTCCGCTACGGCCTCACCACGATGTGCATCGGCTTCGGCATGGGCGGCACCATCATCTGGGAGAACCCGCACTTCGAGGGTGGTAAGTGACCATGAGCACCACGACTGAGCTGCTCCAGCACGGCGCCGAGCTGTTCCCGGGCGAGGTCGTCACGACCGCGCACGTGCGCCACCTGGACCTGCCGCTGCAGGCCGGCAAGCTGGCCCTGATCACCCTGGACAACGGCTTCGACCACACCAAGCCGACCACCTTCGGCCCGGGCTCGCTGCTCAAGCTGTCCGAGGCGCTGGACCAGGTCGAGGCGGAGGCCGCCGAGGGCAAGATCGTCGGCGCCGCGATCACCGGCAAGCCGTTCATCTTCGCTGTCGGCGCCGACCTCAAGGGCGTCGAGCTGCTCAAGCAGCACGCCGACGCGCTGGCCATCGGCAAGGGCGGCCACGAGGTCTTCAAGCGGATCGCCGCGCTGCCCGTCCCGACCTTCGCCTTCTACAACGGCGCGGCCATGGGCGGCGGCGTCGAGGTCGGCCTGCACTGCGACTACCGCACGGTGTCGGCGGGCGTCCCGGCCTTCTCGCTGCCCGAGGTCTTCCTCGGCCTCGTCCCCGGCTGGGGCGGCTGCACCATCCTGCCGAACCTGATCGGTGCCGGTAAGGCCGTGAAGGTCATCATCGAGAACTCGATGAACCAGAACAAGCAGCTCAAGGGCAAGGACGTGTTCGAGCTGGGGATCGCCGACGCGATCTTCGAGCCGGCCGACTTCCTGGAGCAGTCGCTGCTGTGGGCCGCCAAGGTCCTCAAGGGCGACCTGGTCGTCGAGCGCGAGGCGATCGACCGTGGCAAGGCGTGGGACGACGCCGTCCTCTGGGGCCGCATGGTCGCCGACGCCAAGGTGCACGGCGCCGCCCCGGCCGCCTACAAGGCGCTGGACATCATCGCCGCCGTCAAGGACGCCGACCTCGCCGACAAGGCCAGCCTGCAGGCCGGCTTCGACGCCGAGGACGCGGCCCTGGCCGACCTCATCATGAGCGGCGAGCTGCGCAGCGGCATCTACGCCTTCAACCTGGTGCAGCGCCGGGCCAAGCGCCCGTTCGGTGCCCCGGACAAGTCGCTGGCCCGCCCGGTCTCCAAGGTCGGCGTCGTCGGCGCCGGTCTGATGGCCTCGCAGCTGGCGCTGCTGTTCGCCCGCCGTCTGGAGGTGCCGGTGGTCCTCACCGACATCGACCAGGAGCGCATCGACAAGGGCGTCGGCTACGTCCACGCCGAGATCGACAAGCTGCTCGGCAAGGGCCGGATCGGCCAGGACAAGGCCAACCGCCTCAAGGGCCTGGTCACCGGCTCGCTGGACAAGGCCGTCGCCTTCGGTGACGCGGACTTCGTCATCGAGGCCGTGTTCGAGGAGATGGGCGTCAAGCAGACCGTCTTCGCGGACCTGGAGAACGTGGTCTCGCCGACCTGTGTGCTGGCGACCAACACCTCCTCGCTGTCGGTCACCGAGATGGCCTCGAAGCTGAAGCACCCCGAGCGGGTCGTCGGCTTCCACTTCTTCAACCCGGTCGCGATCCTGCCGCTGCTGGAGATCGTCCGCGGCGAGCGGACCGACGACGCGTCGCTGGCCACCGCCTTCGCCGTGTCGAAGAAGCTGAAGAAGACCTCGGTGCTGTGCAAGGACGCCCCGGCGTTCGTGGTGAACCGGATCCTGACCCGCTTCATGGGCGAGATCCAGGGCATCATCGACGAGGGCACCCCGATCGCCAGCGTCGAGAAGGCCGTCGAGCCGCTCGGCCTGCCGATGTCCCCGATCGTGCTGCTGGAGCTGGTCGGCCCGGCCATCGCCCTGCACGTCTCGGAGACCCTGGCCGGGGCCTTCCCGGAGCGGTTCACCGTCTCCGAGAACCTCGGCAAGGTGGTCAAGGCCGGCAAGCGCGGCTTCTACACCTGGGTGGACGGCAAGCAGGTCCTCGACCCCGAGGTCCTGGAACTGCTGACCTTCGGCGACTCGGTGCTCACCGAGGAGCAGATCCTGAACCGCGCCCTGGAGGCCGTGGCCCAGGAGATCGGCCTGATGCTGGAGGAGGGTGTCGTCGGCGAGGCCCAGGACATCGACCTCTGCATGATCACCGGCGCCGGCTGGCCCTTCCACCTGGGCGGGATCACCCCGTACCTGGACCGTGAGGGCGTCTCGGAGCGGGTGACCGGCAAGAAGTTCCTCGCCCCCGGCGTGGCCTCGGTGCCCGCGTAAGGCGTAGCGCTACGGAAGGAGCCCCCGGCGACCTGGTCGCCGGGGGCTCCTTCGGTGTCGGGCCTCCGGGGCTCAGTGCTTGAGCCGGTAGACGACGGTGTCGCCGATGACGCCGATCATCTCGTAGTGGGTGTCCAGCAGGTTCTCGATCCGCGGGACCAGCACGGGCTGGTACGGGGCGACGCCGGAGTCGTCCACGAAGATCTCGGGCAGGCCGTTGGCGAGCTCCTTGTCGAAGGTCTGCCAGGCGTTGTTGACGCTGAACTGCTCGCCCACGTTGGCGCTGCCGTCCTTGCCGCCGCTGTAGTTGGTGAGGAAGCCGGCGGTCAGGTAGCGGCTCGCGGGCTTGCGGTCGGCCAGCCAGTACAGCTCGGGGTGCATGCCCCAGACCAGCACGGTGTCCTTGGGGGTGGTCTGGGCGGCGACCGCGGTGGCGACCTCGGTGTTGCGGCTCATCTGCTCCCCCGGCCAGGCCAGCGCCAGGGCCCAGAACACCGTGGCGGCGACCGTGGTGTACACCAGGACGGGCTTCCAGCGGATCGCCGAGGTGGCGACGGCGCCGGTGCCCAGCAGCACCAGCGGGGGCATCAGCTGCAGGTAGTAGTGGCCGAAGAAGTGGAAGCCCACGCTGACCGCGACGGCCGAGGAGAGCAGCCAGACCCACAGGTCGGCGGTCGAGCCGTGCTCCTCGCCAGCCACCGGCAGCGGGCGGTGGCGGTACTTGAACCAGAGCCGGCGGCCGACCGGGAACAGGAAACCGAGGCCCGCCGCGGCCAGGATGCCCAGGTTGCCGAAGGCCCGGCCGAGCATCTGCAGCCAGGCGCCGCCGAAGGAGGCGTAGTCCCCGCTGCCGGTGACCACCCAGAAGAGGAAGCCCTTGGGCTTGGTCAGGATGACCGCCACCAGGGCTATCGGCACCGCGAAACCGAACCCGATCTTGAACAGCGCGGGCGGCCAGCGCACCCCTCGTCGGCGGGCGTCCTGCAGGAGCATCCAGAGCACCGGCAGCAGTACCGCCCCGCCGGTCTGCTTGGTCAGCGAGCAGAGCGCGACCGCGATGCCCGCGGCCAGCCAGCGGCGCCGCTCGGCGTAGCGGAAGGCGGCCACCATCGCGGGCAGCATGAAGACCTCGAAGGTCGCCGCCTGGGTGTCCTCCGGGGAGAGCCCGATGGAGACCAGCAGGTAGAGCAGTCCGGCGCCGGCCCCGGCCCGGTTGCCCCAGCGGCCGCGGGCGATCGAGGCCAGCAGGATCGCGGTGACCAGGTGGGCCGCCACCGCGAGGGTGCGCAGCGGCCACAGCGAGGCGGAGCCGAAGACGGCGAAGCAGGCCTGGTAGAGCCAGGGGAGCAGCGGCGGCTTGCGGTCCACCACGGTGTCGTACAGGACCCCGCCGTCCGCGAGCATCCGGGCCTGGGTGGCCAGGAAGCCCTCGTCCGGGCTCCAGACGGGGCGGGCGAAGGACGGGATGTGGGTGGCCACCGCGACCAGCGTGAGCAGCGGCACCAGCCTCGTCCAGTACCCCTGGCGGATGTGGTGACGGGCGCGCGCGGGCAGGCGGTCGACCAGTCCGTCGAGGCGGAGGCGGGTGGGGGTGGGCACGGTTGACAACCTACCGGGCGGGATCGGCGTGGATGGCGCCGGTCCCGCCATTCAGTGCGATTGTCGGCTTGTTCCGTGACGAACTGTTACAGGGCTACGACAATCGGTCGTCGGCGGAACGGGTCACCCGACGGCTGACTGCCGGATGACCCCTTCGGTCGGCCGTCGCTCAGGCCTCGACCCGCGCCGCGTCCAGCTTGGCGACCAGGGCGGCCACCTTCTCGGCGATGTCGGGGGCGTTCAGGCCGATCTCGGCCAGGATCTCGTTCCGGCTGGCGTGGTCCAGGAACTCCTGGGGGATCCCGAAGTCGCGCACCGGCAGGTCCACGTCGGCGTCCCGCAGCGCCTGGGCGACGACGGCGCCGACGCCGCCCACCCGGCCGTTGTCCTCGATGGTGACGACCACCCGGTGCTCGGCGGCTAGGCCCGGCAGGGCCTCGTCCACCGGCTTGACCCAGCGCGGGTCCACCACGGTGGCGGTGATGCCGCGGGCGGCCAGCAGGTCGGCGACCTCCAGGCTGGTCGGGGCCATCGCGCCGACCGAGACCACCAGCACGTCGGCGCGGTGGGCGCCGGAGGACTCCTCGGCGGCGCGCAGCACGTCCATGCCGCCGACCCGACCGACCGCGGGGACGGCCGGGCCGACCGAGCCCTTGGAGTAGCGCACGACCGTCGGGGCGTCCTCGACCAGGACGGCCTCGCGCAGCTGGGCGCGGACCTGGTCGGCGTCGCGCGGGGCGGCCAGCCGCAGGCTCGGGATGACCTGGAGGATCGACATGTCCCACATGCCGTTGTGCGAGGCGCCGTCCGTACCGGTGACACCGGCCCGGTCGAGCACGAAGGTGACGCCCAGCTTGTGCAGGGCGACGTCCATCAGGACCTGGTCGAAGGCCCGGTTCAGGAACGTCGCGTAGACCGCGAACACCGGGTGCAGGCCGTTGGTGGCCAGGCCGGCGGCGCTGGTGACGGCGTGCTGCTCGGCGATGCCGACGTCGAAGATGCGGTCCGGGAAGGCCTTGGCGAAGGGGGCCAGGCCGACCGGGTGGAGCATCGCGGCGGTGATCGCGACGATGTCCTCGCGCTCGTGGCCGAGCGCGACCATCTCCTCGCCGAAGACGGACGTCCAGTCCTTGCCCGAGTTCTTGACCGGAAGGCCGGTGTCCGGGTGGATCACGCCGACGGCGTGGAAGCGGTCCTCGTCGTTGTTCTCCGCGGCGTGGTAGCCGCGACCCTTCTCGGTCAGGCAGTGCACGATCACCGGGCCGCCGAAGCCGCGCGCCTTGGTCAGCGCGGACTCCAGGGCCGTCAGGTCGTGGCCGTCGATCGGGCCGATGTACTTGAGGCCGAGGTCCTCGAACATGCCCTGCGGGGCGATGAAGTCCTTGAGGCCCTTCTTGGCGCCGTGCAGGGTCTCGAACAGCTGCTGGCCGACCACCGGGGTGCGCTGGAGGGCGTCCTTGCCCCAGGAGAGGAAGCGCTCGTAGCCCTGGGTGGTGCGCAGCGTGGCGAGGTGGTTGGCCAGGCCGCCGATGGTCGGAGAGTAGGAGCGCTCGTTGTCGTTGACGACGATGACGACCGGCAGGTCCTTGGCGTCGGCGATGTTGTTGAGCGCCTCCCAGGCCATGCCGCCGGTGAGCGCGCCGTCACCGATGACGGCGACGACCGGGTCGGCCTTGCCCTGGATCTTGTTGGCCTTGGCCAGGCCGTCGGCGTACGAGAGGACCGTGGAGGCGTGCGAGTTCTCGATCACGTCGTGCTCGGACTCGGCGCGCGAGGGGTAGCCGGACAGGCCACCGCTCATCTTCAACCGGGAGAAGTCCTGGCGGCCGGTGAGCAGCTTGTGGACGTAGCTCTGATGGCCGGTGTCGAAGAGGATGCGGTCGCGCGGCGAGTCGAAGACCCGGTGCAGCGCGATGGTGAGCTCCACCACGCCGAGGTTGGGCCCGAGGTGGCCGCCCGTCTTGGAGACCTCGGTCACCAGGAAGGTCCGGATCTCCTGGGCCAGTGCGGCCAGCTGTCCGGGCGTGAGCCGGTCGAGATCGCGCGGTCCCCGAATGCGGGTCAGCAGGGCCACCCGTTCCTCCTCGTTCAGTGTTCGCGGACCACGGACGGTCCGACGGGCGTCGCTGCCCGGTCCGGCGGCAGGCCGGTGGTCGCGGCCGGTACCGACCGGTCGAGTCTAATGTCCGCTTGGCGGACACCGAGCGGCACGCCCGGTGCCACTGGCCGGTTACCGCCATTCCGGGAGGTCGGTCGGGGGGTGCTGGTCAATCCGTATTGACGAACGGGGGTTCGTCGGCGGTTGCGGCCGTCCGGGTGAGTCGGTGGGGGCGCGGGTGGTGGGCGGAGGTGGGTGGGTGGTTGCTGGTGGGTGGAGGTCAGTGACGGCCGAGGGCGCCGGACTCGCCCATCTCGCTCATCACCAGGGCCAGCGCGCCGAGCACCTCGGCACGGCCGCCGAGGGTGCCCGGGACCACCGAGAGCTGGCGGGCGGCGCTGGGGATGGCGTAGCGGGCCACCGAGTCCCGGATCGGGGCCAGCACCAGCTCACCGGCCTCGGCGAGGTCACCACCGAGGATCACCCGGCGCGGATTGAGCAGGTTGCACAGGGTGGCCACGCCCATACCGATCTGGCGGCCGGCGTCGGCGATCACCCGGCGGCAGCCCAGGTCGCCCTGGTGGGCCAGCTCCACCACCCGGGGCAGGGTGAGGTCCGCGCCGAGGGTGGAGGTGAGCAGCGAGAGCAGGTAGCGGGAGCCGACGAAGGTCTCCAGGCAGCCCCGGTTGCCACAGCGGCAGACCGGGCCGGCCTCGTCCAGGGTGATGTGCCCGATCTCACCCGCGGTGCCGCCCGGGCCGCGGTAGATCTGGCCGTTGACCACCAGGCCCGCGCCCACCCCGCTGGCGACCTTGATGTACGCGAGGTCACTCAGGCCGCGGCCGGCGCCCCAGACCAGCTCGCCCAGCGCGCCCAGGTTGGCGTCGTTGTCCACGTGCACCGGCATGCCGAGCCGCTCCGCCAGCTCCCGGCCCGGGGCGATGCCCGTCCAGCCGGGCAGGATCGCGGTCGAGCCCAGCGCGCCGGTCTCCACGTCGATCGGGCCGGGCACGCCCAGACCCACGCCGATCACCTTCTCGGGCTGGAAGCCGGCCTGGGTCAGCAGCCGCTCGACCATCGCCTCGGCGCGGTCGAAGCCCTGCGCGGCGGAGACGTCCACGTCGATCGGGGCGCTCTCCTCGGCCAGCACCCGGTGGGCGAGATTGCCGACGGCCACCCGGAGGTGGGTGTGGCCGAAGTCGATGCCCACCACGATGCCCGCGTCACCGCTCAGCGAGACGCTGCGGGCGCGGCGGCCGCCGGAGGAGGTGTCGGCGACCACCACGGTGCCGCTCTCCTTCAGTTCCCGCACGATGTTGGAGACGGTGGCGGCGGAGAGGCCGGTGCCGCGGGCGATCTCGGCCTGGGTGAGCGAGCCGGCCATCCGCACCGCGCGGAGCACCCGTTCCAGGTTCGCCCGGTGCAGGGACGACTGTGAGCCCGGTGTGTCCGTCGACATGTTCCACCCTCCCAGGGGCGGGGAACCCTCCGCCGGGCTTCCCCTTCAACTCCTGAAGCCTACGGGCCCGCGGGGTGGGGGCCGCTGCGCGGGGCTGGGGGGTGGGGGTGGGCTTTCGGGAGGGTGGGTGGTTCCGGGGGCGGTTCCGGGGGTGGGCGCTCCGGGGGCTGGGTGATTTTCGGACCGCCGACCCTCATCGCGCGGGGTGCTCGCCGTTGGCGGTCTGAAAATCACCCGTCACGCCCCTCTCCGCACCCACCCCCTCCACCGCCCCCTCCCGCAGCGCGTCCCTCTCGCCTGGGTGGGT
Source organism: Kitasatospora sp. NPDC036934 (assembly GCF_055608425.1). Classification (NCBI taxonomy): domain Bacteria; kingdom Bacillati; phylum Actinomycetota; class Actinomycetes; order Kitasatosporales; family Streptomycetaceae; genus Kitasatospora; species Kitasatospora sp. NPDC036934. The sequence goes on from NZ_JBVJQR010000005.1 coordinate 219,117, forward strand.
GAGGGAGAGGCGGGGGGAGGCGGGGGGAGGCGGGGGGAGGTGGGGGGAGGTGGGGGGTGCGGGGTGGGGGCGCGTGGGGGTGGGGTGGGTGGGGGGTGAAGGTGTTGCGTGGTCAGGGGGTGTGGGGGTGGGGTTCGGCGGTCCTGGCGGCGGCCTGAAACCGCCCGCCACTAGCATGGTGCCCAATCTCAGCCGTCCCACCGGAACCGTGGACGGTTCCGGCAGGGGGACGCATCCAGACATGACGGGGTATCAGATGGCAGGGGATCACCCTACGCCGGGGGCAGGCGCAGCACCGGGCAGCGGCCCGCAGGACAACCGGGGGGTCTCGTTCGGGCGCCCGGCGGGTGGCGTCGACCCAGCCGCCGTTGCGGATCAGATGACTCAGCTGGACGGCTCGGCGGTGCCGGGGCAGGGCGCGCCCGCCAGCCCGCCGCCGCCTCCGGCCCAGCCGCCGGCGCCGCCCGCGCAGCCGCCGGTGGGGGGTGTGGACTACGGGGCGTACGCGCCGACGGCGCCCGGCATCCCCGCCCAGGCTCCGCCGCCGCCGGCCGGTGCGCCGATCGGTCCGTACGACCCGGTGAACGGCGGTTACGCCGCGCCGGACGCCGCCCAGGGGTACGCCACCGGCGGGTACGAGTACCCGCAGCAGGGCGGGTACGCCTACCCGGGTGCGCCGGTGCCGGTGCCGCCCAAGCAGCGCAACCCCGTGATGCTGTGGGGCGGGATCATCGGCGGTGTGCTGGCGATCGCGATCGTGATCGGGCTGGTCGTGCTGCTCAAGCCGAACGACCCCAAGCCGGACCCGGGGCCCGGGCCGGTGGCGAACTCGAGCGGCTCCAGCACCGTCGGCGGTGACAACGGTGGGAACACCGTCAACCCGACGCCGGACAACAACACCGGTGGCAAGGCCACGTTCAACGTCGCGTGGAACGCCCCGACGCCGTCCAACACGGACGCCTCCAACCAGATGCTCGGCATCTGGGGCACCGACAAGTACGCCGTCCGCGTCGACAGCGACGGCGTCAAGGCCTACAACCTGACCGACGGCAAGCCCGCCTGGAACATCCCGGTGCCGTCCGGCAGCAAGGAGGTGTGCAGCGCCTCGTACACCTCCAACTCCAAGAACATCGCGGCCGTCGCCTTCAACACCGGTGACTACGACTGCTCCACCGTCGGCGCGGTCGACCTCACCCAGGGCAAGCTGCTGTGGACCGTCAAGGCCACCGCCGACCGGCTGTCCCAGCCGACCCTGAGCGTCACCGACAACGTGGTCGCGGTCGGCGGCAACGCGGTGGCCGGGCTGAACATCGCCACCGGCCAGCCCGCCTGGCAGTACCAGCCGCGCGACAAGGACTGCACCATGCGGGCCCGCGCCGCCGGCAGCCAGATCGCGATCAGCGACCGCTGCTACATGACCAGCGGCCCGAAGTCGCAGCTGGTCATCGTGAACGCCGACTCCGGCAAGCCCGCGAGCACCCCGATCACCCTGACCGGCACCATCGAGCAGGTCGACTCGGTCATCCAGGACAAGCCGCTGGTCCTGCTGATCACCAACGGCCCGAACGGCGACTACATCCTGCCGTTCGACAAGGACAACAAGCCGGGCAACCAGATGTCCGTCAAGGAGCCCGGCTCGGACAGCCTGCGCCTGTCCGGCCAGGACACCGCGTTCACCCGCAACGTGGTGAGCGGCAGCACCCTGTACGTCCAGGTCAACCCGTCCAAGCCGGCCATCAACGCCTACGACCTGAACACCGGCAAGCGCCTGTGGGCGGCCAGCCCGGGCACCACCAGCGGCAGCGACATCCGGATCGTCACCGGCACCGACAAGGACGGCAAGGTCCGGGCCGTGGTCTCGCAGGGCTACGACAAGCCCTCCCGGCTGGTGACGCTCTCGCCGACCGACGGGTCGATGACCGACATCGGCACCGTGGCGAACGCGAACGGGAAGTTCGACATCAGCTCCAGCACCTCGGTGTACTTCGTCTCGGACGACGGCAACGCGGTGTACGCGTTCCGCCGTTACACCAGCACCGACGGTCCGCTGACCAAGTGGCGGAAGTGACGCGCTCCGACGGCTGAGGGCGGGGCGGGAACGGGCCGGTGGCCCGGCCCGCCCCGCCTTCGTCCTATCGGGTCGGGCCGCCCGTCGGGCATGCGAGGATTCGATCCATCAGCCTGACGAAGGAGTGCAGCGAGTGCCCGGCACCAACCTGACCCGCGAAGAGGCCCGCACCCGGGCCGACCTCATCCGGGTGGACGCGTACGACATCGAGCTCGACCTCGGCTCGGCCCGCGACGGCGGCACCTTCCGGTCCACGACCGTGGTCCGGTTCACCGCCACGACCCCCGGCGCCGACAGCTTCATCGACCTCGTCGCCCCCGGCGTCGAGGAGATCACCCTCAACGGCGCGGCGCTCGACCCGGCGAGCTTCGCCGACAGCCGCATCCCGCTGCCCGGCCTGGCGGCCGAGAACGAGCTGCGGGTGGTCGCCAACTGCGCCTACAGCAACACCGGTGAGGGTCTGCACCGGTTCGTCGACCCGGTCGACGGCGAGACCTACCTGTACACCCAGTTCGAGGTGCCGGACGCCCGGCGGGTCTTCGCCAACTTCGAACAGCCCGATCTGAAGGCCACGTTCGCGTTCACCGTGACCGCCCCCACCGGCTGGGCCGTGGTCTCCAACTCGCCCACTCCCGAGCCGGTCGGCGAAGGCGCCACCCAGGTCTGGAAGTTCGAGCCCACCGGCCGGATCTCCAGCTACATCACCGCGCTGATCGCCGGCCCGTACGTGGGGGTCTTCGACACCTACGAGAACGGCGAGCAGCGAGTGCCGCTGGCCGTCTACTGCCGCCCCTCGCTGCGCGAGTACCTGGACGCCGACGCGATCTTCGAGGTCACCAAGCAGGGCTTCGACTACTTCCAGTCGAAGTTCGACTACCCGTACCCGTTCCCCAAGTACGACCAGCTCTTCGTCCCGGAGTTCAACGCCGGCGCGATGGAGAACGCGGGCGCCGTCACCCTGCGCGACCAGTACGTGTTCCGCTCCAAGGTCACCGACGCCGCGTACGAGGCGCGCGCCGCGACGATCCTGCACGAGCTCGCCCACATGTGGTTCGGCGACCTCGTCACCATGGAGTGGTGGAACGACCTCTGGCTCAACGAGTCCTTCGCGACCTTCGCCGAGGCGGTCTGCCAGGCCGAGGCCCCCGGCTCCAAGTGGCCGCACTCCTGGACCACGTTCGCCAACCAGATGAAGACCTGGGCCTACCGGCAGGACCAACTGCCGTCCACCCACCCGATCATGGCGGACATCAACGACCTGGAGGACGTCCAGGTCAACTTCGACGGCATCACCTACGCCAAGGGCGCCTCGGTGCTCAAGCAGTTGGTGGCGTACGTCGGCCAGGACGCCTTCTTCGAGGGCGTCCGGGCGTACTTCAAGCGCCACGCCTGGGGCAACACCCGGCTCAGCGACCTGCTCGGGGCGCTGGAGGAGGCCAGCGGGCGCGACCTGAAGGCGTGGTCGAAGGCGTGGCTGGAGACGGCCGGCATCAACGTGCTGCGGCCGTCGGTGGTACTGAACACGGACGGTGAGATCGAGTCCTTCGCGGTGCTGCAGGAGGCGCCCGCGCTGCCGGCCGGTGCCAAGGGCGAGGCCGTGCTGCGCCCGCACCGGATCGCCATCGGGTTCTACGAGCTGGTGGACGGTTCGCTGGTGCGGACGGAGCGGATCGAACTGGACGTCGACGGCCCGCGCACCGAGGTGCCGGAGCTGGTCGGCCGGCACCGTCCGGCCGTCGTGCTGCTCAACGACGACGACCTGACGTACACCAAGATCCGGCTGGACGAGGACTCGCTGGCCGTCGTCACCGAGCACCTCGGCGGCTTCGCCGACTCGCTGCCGCGCGCGCTGTGCTGGGCCTCCGCCTGGGACATGACCCGCGACGGCGAGCTGGCCGCCCGCGACTACGTGTCGCTGGCGCTGTCCGGCCTCGGCCGGGAGAGCGACATCGGCGTGGTGCAGTCCGTCCAGCGCCAGGTCAAGCTGGCCCTGGACGCCTACGCCGACCCGGACTGGCGCGAGGAGGGCCTCGGCCGCTGGGCCGCCGCCGCCGAGGAGCACCTGCGCGCCGCCGAGCCCGGCAGCGACCACCAGCTGGCCTGGGCCCGCACCCTCGCCTCGGTCGCCCGTACGGACGGTCAGCTGGACCTGCTGGCCGGGCTGCTGGACGGCTCCGTCGAGCTCAAGGGCCTGGCGGTGGACACCGAGCTGCGCTGGACCCTGCTGTCCCGGCTCTCCGCCACCGGGCGGGCGGATGAATCCCTGATCGTGGCGGAGCTGGAGCGGGACAACACGGCGGCCGGCCAGGAGCACGCGGCCAGCTGCCGGTCCTCCCGCCCGACCGCGGCGGCCAAGGCCGAGGCCTGGGCCGCGGTGGTGGAGTCGGACAAGCTCACCAACTACGTGCAGGAGGCCGTCATCGCGGGCTTCCAGCAGTCGGACCAGCGGGAGCTGCTGGCGCCGTACGCGGAGAAGTACTTCGCCGTGGTCAAGGGCATCTGGGAGACCCGCAGCCACGAGATCTCGCAGCAGATCATCGTCGGGCTGTACCCGGCGCTCCAGGTTTCCCAGGCGACGCTGGACGCGACGGACGAGTGGCTGGCCTCGGCCGAGCCGGCGCCGGCGCTGCGGCGTCAGGTCGTCGAGTCGCGGGCCGGGATCGAGCGGGCGCTCAAGGCCCAGGCGGTGGACAAGGCCGCCGGGAGCCGGTGACCTCCTGCCGCTGACGAACGCCTGAAGGGGCGCCGGACGGATCGTCCGGCGCCCCTTCGGGGTTGTGCGGGTCCTGCGGGTCCTGGTGGACCGGTTGCGCGTCCTGGGCGGACGCGGCGGTTACTTCTTCTTCTTGCCGTACGGCAGACCGGCGAGGGCCGCGATGACGACGAACGCGGCGAGCGGGATCAGCACGTACAGGCCGATGGTCTGGCCGACGCTCAGGCCGGCACCCGGGTCGTCACCGTCGTCCCTGGTGAGGGCCATGGCGGGCGACGACAGCAGCATCATCAGCGTGACCGTTGCGGAGACCGCGCCGGCTCGCAAAGCGTTCCTCTTGTCCACGTTTCCAACTTACCCGCCGCTTACGGGAGGGCGCGCGTCGGGGTGGTGGTGGGGGTTCCGCTTGTGGATTCCGGGGCCGGACGGGTGGGGGCTGGGCGGGGCCAGGAGGTGGGCGAGCAGGCGGGCGGCGGGAATGGCGGCGAGGCGGTCCAGGGTGACCGGGTCGCCCGCGCCGTCGGCGACCGGCAGGCGCCAGTTCGGGTACTGGTCCCAGGTGCCGGGCAGGTTCTGCGGGCGCGGGTCGCCGACCAGGTCGGGCAGCCAGAGGCCGACCAGCTCGGCCGGGGTCCGGCTGAGGAAGCGGTAGAGGACGGGCATGGAGAGGGGCTCGTCGGGGGCGAGCAGGCCCAGGGCCGTCAGCTCGGCCCGCCAGTCGGCCAGCTCGTCGGCCGCCTCCTGCTGCTCCTCCGGCAGCGGGCGGGCCAGCAGGCCGAGCCGGTGGCGCAGCTCGACGTGCTCGCCGGAGAGCCGGGCGGCGGTGCTCGGCAGGTCGTGGGTGGTGAGGGTGGCCAGGCAGCCGGGGCGCCAGCGGTCGGGGGGCAGGATCCGTCCACCGGCGTTCCAGTCCCGTTCGAACCAGAGGACCGAGGTGCCGAGGATGCCGCGCGCGGCCAGCTCCTCGCGTACGCCCGGCTCGACGGTCCCCAGGTCCTCGCCGATCACCGCGGTGCCGGCCCGGTGCGCCTCCAGCGCGAGCACCCCGAGCATCGCCTCGGCGTCGTAGCGGACGTAGGCGCCCTCGGTGGGCGGGTGGCCGTTCGGGACCCACCAGAGACGGAAGAGGCCCATCACGTGGTCGATCCGGAGGGCTCCGGCGTGCCGGACCGCTGCTCGCAGGAGTTCCGCGTACGGGGCGTAGCCGGTCCTCGCCAGGGCGTCCGGGCGCCAGGGCGGCAGGCCCCAGTCCTGGCCGTGGGCGTTGAAGGCGTCCGGCGGGGCGCCGGTCGAGATGCCGCCGGCCAGCACGTCCTGGAGCGCCCAGGCGTCGGCGCCGTCCGGGTGGACGCCGACGGCGAGGTCGTGGATCAGGCCGACCGGCATGCCGGCGTCGCGGGCGGCGCGCTGGGCACAGGCGAGCTGCTGGTCGACCTGCCAGGCGAGCCAGCGGTGGAATTCGGCCTGCTCTTCGAGTTCTTTGGCTGCTTGCTCGATGTGTGGGCCGTTCGGGTGACGCAGGCCCTTCGGCCAGTGGTGCCAGTCGGCGCCGTGCGCCTCGGCGATCGCGTTCCAGAGGGCGTGCCGGCGCAGCCACTCCCCCTCGCGGCGCCGGTACGCCTCGTAGGCGGCCTGGCGGCCGGGGCCGCGCGGGACGTCGTGGAGGAGGTGGAGGGCTTCGCGCTTGAGGGCCCAGACCGCGTCGCGGTCGACCAGGCCGTCGTGGGCGAGGACTTCGTCGCGGAGACGGGCTGCGCGGCGGGTGAGGTCGTCCGCTGCCGTCCGCTGTTCCGGCGTCAGGTAGGCGTACTCGGGGACAGCCTCGATCCGCAGGTGCACCGGGTCGGCGAAGCGGCGGGAGGAGGGGCGGTAGGGGGACGGGTCGGAGGGGGTGCCGGGGGCCGCGGGGAGGGCTTGGTGGAGTGGGTTGATCTGGACGAAGCCCGCGCCGAGTTCGGCGCCGGCCCACTGGGCGAGTTCGGCGAGGTCCCCGAGGTCGCCCATGCCCCAGGAGCGGGAGGAGAGGACGGAGTAGAGCTGGGTGAGGAAACCCCAGCTGCGGCCGGGGAGTTGGGGAAGCTGGTCCGGGGCGACGATGAGGGGGGCCCGCTCCTCTCTGTCGGTGGTCTCCGCCGTGAGGGTGTGGCGGCCGAACGGGAGGTCGGCGGGCAGCCAGTGCGAGTGGCCGCGGGGCAGCTGCCAACTGCCGCCGCCCTCCAGCTCGATGTGCAGCCGGGCATCGGCCGGAACGTCCAGCGCGGTGCGGCGGCCCTGTCGCACGACGATGCAGGGCGGCAGCAACCGGGCCTGCTGCTCGGCACGGTGGCGCTCCAGCGCCTCCCGCACCTCCTCCGGCGACCCCGCCGCCACGCCGAGTGCCGCCAGCACGGCGACCAGCGTCCGCGCCCCCACCGCCTGCCCGCCCGCCCCCGGGTACCGGGTGTCCACCCCGTACGCCTGTGCCAGCGCCAGCAGTTCGGCGGGCGGCGGCGGCGCGTCCTGCGTCGGGACCTTCAGCCCGTCGGCTCCGTCACTGTCGTGGTAAGCGGCCACTCGCGGCTCCTGCGATGTCTCGGCAACGCCTGGTCAGGACTCCCCAAGTCCTACCCGGGTGACGGGGCGATGACGCTGCGCGACACGGGTACGGGCGATGGCGGCGCTCACTGGCAACATCCCAGTCACATCCGTTCCCCCGAAAGCGCGGAAGATTTTCAGACGTACGGGTTTCGACTATACGAGACACCGGCCACCACTGGAAAGTCATCCGGAAATATCGGGCATGCCACTTCTCCAGAGATCAACTGAAGAATTAGATCCTCCGGCGGAACGTCCGATTCGAACCACTCTCCATCACCCCCATCAATAATAAGCGTACGCCACCCATATTCGCGAGCCAGTGGAACCCAGATCAAGATATCTCCATTATCCGTCCCCCCCCAGCAAATAATGTCATCAATCCGCACCCCCAGGGCGGAAATCCTCCTACAGGCAGGCCATTCGGGGTGAGCACGAAGCACGCGTCGCGCATTCTCGGTGCGCCACGTGAGATTTAGATACTTGTTCTCCGAGTAGACTCCATAGACCCAGAGAAACCCACTAAAACAGCCCGGACCATAGGATGTCAGGATCGAGGAATACTCACCAGGAATAGGACCGTGAACCCTTGAGGAACCTCCCCCCTCACCGTCGCAGCAATCGGGCGGAAGGATCTGCCGAAGCATCGATTGGGGCACCCAGACCACCTACAACACCTTGAACGTAGCGGACATGAACCATCCCGAGTCATCCACGGCCTCGATCGTTAGCGCATGCGCAATGTTACTACCCGGGCGATAGTGTGGCGTAGCCGCATAGATAATGTCATTTCCCTTCGCCACATGCGCCGCAATCAATTTCTCAAACTCATTCATTGGACCGTTATCAACCGCTTCAAGCGTGGTAATGAAATTGCTTTCGACGTTGCCGGCCCCACCCATAGCGCTGGGCAGAAGATGCCCACGAGAATGACCGGCGGCCTGCCCACCGAAACCAGGAGGCTGGATGCGCTGTCGCGCTTTAGTTCCCTTGGTCGTCGCCGGGGTCACTTCAGCAATGACGCCGGACCGGCGCCCTTCCGCGTCAATCGTGCCGTAATCAACGTTTGGGGGGCAATTGTGCACCAGCACTGATGAACTACCAGCAGCGACATAGTAAGTGTGAAGCTGGTCGACGGTGAGGTTGTGGGTGGTGACGGCGTAGGGGTAGTTGCGGACGGACTCGATGGTGCGGGTCATGCCGTCGGACTGGCGGAGCTTCTCGCCCGGGGTGAGGTCGCCGGCGTCGACCCACTGCTGGCGGGTCTCGCTCCAGTAGGGGTGGTGGTGGGTGGAGGTGATCTTCGACTGGTCGGCGGCCGGGGGGCCGCGGGGGTTGGCGTCGTCGGTGAGGGTGAGGTCGGTGAAGTCCTTGTCGTCAGGGGTGGTGATGGTGGCGGTGACGGTTTCAGGGCGGGTTTCGCCAGTCTGGGGATCGGTTGCCACGACGACGTCGCCGTCGTGCACGTCGCCGATGGCCTTCGTGGTGCCGTCCGCCATCAGGACCAGGGTCGCTGCCGGGAAGCTGTTGCACTTTTCGGGGCTCGGGGATGAATCCGCCTCAGCCCTGCTTGGTTTTGCTTCGGTGCCTGCCGCGTCGGTTGCTGTTTCTCTCGCTGCTTTTTCTTCGGCTGCCTTGGCTGCTGCTGCTTCGGCCGCGCGGGCCTCGGATGCGGCGGTCCTGGCGGTGACGAGAGCGGCTTCGGCTTCCCTCGCGGCGCGTTCGCCGCCCCTGATGGCGTCGTAGACCCGGGTGATCTCCTTGTAGATCTTGAGGGCCTCGATGCCGACCTTGATGGCCTTGAAGATCTTGCCCCAGGGCACCACGTTGAGAGCCGTGTTGATGCAGGCCATCACGTCGCCCTTGGTGAAGCAGTCGCGGGCGTCGTTGAAGCCGATCAGGTCGCCGACGATGTCGACCACCTTGTGCACGAGCTCATCGCGCTTGTGCTTGGTCTCGTTGAGGTTCTTCTGCGCCTCGAAGGCCGCGTGCACCGCGGTCTGTTCCTCCGCCGTGGGCGGCGGCTGCACGGTCGCCTTGGTGATGTAGGAGTAGCCGTGGCCGTTGTCCCGCTCGTCCGCGAGGCCCTGGCATTCGGCCGGGGTGTCGCAGGTGGGCCTCAGGCCGTTGGCGTCCGACTTGTTGATCGGGCTGTTGTTGGCGTACGCGTAGGCGTTCCACTGCTGGGGGTCGCCGGCGACGGTGATCGGGTCGGGGCTGATGAAGCGGCCGGTCTTGGGGTCGTACTCGCGGGCGCCGAGGAGGGTGAAGCCGGTGGCCTTCTCCTTGGTGCCGCCGACGAAGCCCTTGTCGCCGGCCCAGACGCCCTCGGCGGGCTGGGTGCCGCGGTCGTTGCCGAAGGGGTCGGTGGAGCGGCGGACGTGGGCGAGCGTCGCCGAGTCGAGCTGGACGCCGTTGGTGCCGTGCGGGTCCGCGCTCTGGTAGGCGAGCGCGGACGGTCCGCTGCTGCTGGTGGTGCGGGTGATGGAGAGGCCGTTGGAGGCCGCGTAGCTGCGGACGTCGGTGACCACTCCGGAGTTGGTGTCCAGGGTGATCTGGTCCGCGCCCAGGTTGAGCGTGGTCTTGCCGAGGTCGCGGCGGATCAGCTGGTTGCCCGACACGTCGTACAGGTAGCTGGTGGCGCCGTTCTCGCCGGTGCCGGTGATCTGGTCGAGCTTGCCCTGGGCGTTCCAGGTCAGCGTCCGGGTGCCGGGGGTGTCGGTGATCGCGGTGGTGTTGCCCGCCGCGTCGTAGGTGTAGGAGGTCACCGCGGTACCGGCCGGGCCGGTCCGGGCGGACTTCGTCAGCGCGTGCGGGCCGCCCGTGCCGCCGCCGGTCTTCGGGTCGGTGGACGGGGTGTTGGGGCCGGTGCCGAAGGTCTGGGTGGTGGTGACGTCCTTGTTGGCGTCGCCGGTGACGTCCTTCTGGACCAGCTTGGTGCGGTTGCCGATGAGGTCGTACCCGTACTGCTGCCAGTACGGGGCCGGACCGCCGACGCTCGGCTGACCAGCATCGACGGACGGGCCGTCGCTGTTGGTGCAGGCGCCGACGCCCGGCACGCTCGGCTGCGGCTTGGTGGTCTGGGTGCCGGTGTCGGTCCAGGCCTGGGTGAGGCGGCCGAGGTAGTCGTGGGTGAAGCACTGCAGGTCGGCGACGGCACCGTCCTGTGCGTCGCGGGCCGAGGTGACCTGGCCCAGCGGGTTGTAGGTGTAGTCGACCGAGTCGACGTGGGCGGTCTCGGCGGTCTGCTTGTCGAGGATCGAGCGCGTGACCCTGCCCGTGGCGTCGTCGATCACCATCGTGGCGACGACCTGGGCTCCTGCGCCGCCCACCGTGGTCCGGTACGGCCTGCCATAGGGGTTGTACCGGACGTCGGCCATATAAGTGGTGGATGGGTCGAACCCGAAGGCGCCGCTCAGCCCTACCAGTTGCCCACCGGTGTCGATGGTGAACTTGAGCGTCTCGCGCCCCAGGTTCGCCGCCGGCACTCCGGGCATCACCGTGCTCGTCAGACGGCCGGCCTCGTTGTAGGTGCTGTCGCTCTGGTAGACGCCCGCGAGCTTGCCCTCGACCGCCGGGATGGTGGTCTTGGAGCCCGTCTCCCGATAGCCGATGTCATAGCCGGTGATCTCCGACTTGTAGGCGGCTCCGCTCGCCCCACCGACATAGCGGGTGGAGGAGGTCGGCTTGCCCAGGGCGAGGGTGTCGAAGGTCCAACCGGCGACCTGCTTGGCCGGATCGACCGCCGTTCCTTCGTAGGCCGCGACGGTACGGCCGAGCAGGTCGGTGACCGTGGTCGCGCTCTTGCCGCGCGAGTCCGTGGCGGTGGTCAGGCTCTTGCTGTCGTCGTAGGACGTCGTTCCGGTACCCGAATCCGGGTCGCTGGACTTCACCGGGCGGCCGAGCAGGTCGTACTCGTACGACCACGTGTTGCCGGCCGCGTCCTTGCGCCAGAGCTCCTTGCCCTCGGGCGAGTAGCCGTAGGTGGTCTCGTCGTAAGCACCGCTCGGGGCGTTGGACTTGTACTGACGCAGCGCCACGGTGTTGCCGCGGGCGTCCTTGACGGTCGCCGAGGCGAAGCCGCCGGCCGGCGGGGTGGTGCGAACCTCGTCGGCGCCGACGAAATCGGTGTGGGTGCGCCACTGCTCCACGCCGTACGACTGGAAGATCGAGTCCACGGTACGGCCCATGCCGTCGAACTTCTGGACGGTCTGAGCCGGGATCTTGCCGTCCGGCTGCACCCCGCCGTTGGGCAGGAAGAGCTGACCGCTGGGCTGTGCCTGGTCGTTGTAGTAGGCGGCGCTGGTCTTGGTCTGCCAGCCGTGTGAGTCGAACAGCGCGTCGGTGATCATGCGGCCGGTGGCGCCCGAGGGGGTGCTGGCCTGAGTCTGGCGGACGCGGCCGAGACCGTCGTAGATGGTGAAGCTGGAGGTGTAGGTCTTCAGGTCACCCATCAGCGCCTGGCTGAGCACCTGCGAGGGTGCGTTGGTGCCGTTGACCGAGTACGAGATCTTACGGTTCGGACGGCCCGGGTTCTTCGTCCGGTCGTTGCCCGGGCTCCAGGCCGCGACGCCTCGGCCGAGGGCGTCGAAGTCCTGCTCGCTGATCCGGCCGTTCTCGTCCTTGATCTTCAGCGGCGAGCCGCGGCCGACGTCCAGCGTGCTGACGGTCTGCCAGCCCATCGGGTTCGTGTGGGTGACCTGGGTCGGCAGCTGGCCGGTGGCCGGGGAATAGGCGGTCTTGGTCTCGGCACCGGTCGGGTGGGTGGCGTCGGTGCGGGTCGGGTCGACGGTGCTGGTGACGCGGCCGTAGGCGTCGAAGCTCGCCCGGGCGGTGGTCCGGTAGACCGGCCGGCCGTTGGCGTCGTAGCGCTCCAGGACCTCGGTCGAGGTCTGCTCCGACTTGGCGCCGGCCGTGCCGAGCGGTAGGCCGTCGAAGTACGCCCGGGTGTCCGCGACCGTGTTGTCCTTGGTCGGGGTCTGACCACAGGCGCCCTTGAGGACCACGGTGCGCGAGGCGAGTTGGGTCGGGGCGTTGCCGGGGCCGGTGGCGTACTCGAAGGAGGTGCAGAGCAGTTGCTCGGGGTGGGCCAGGTCGCCGTTGTCGGAGACCGTCAGCGGGCGGGCGAACGGTGTCGAGTCGTACGTGGTGGAGCGCTCGCGGGTGCGCCAGCCGTTGGCCAGCTTCTCCCGGTTGGTCACCTTGAGGGAGTTGACGGCCCGGGCGGTGATGGCGGGCATGCCGCCGGACTGGCTGCGGGTGGCCGTGACAGGTCCGATCCATGGGTCGGAGACCGTGGTGGAGAGGAGTTCGCCGCTCTCGCCGTTGTAGTCGGCGGAGTCACGGACATAGCCGGCCAGGACGTTCTCGTCCTTGATACTGCCGCCGTTGACGTCCTTCACGCTCACCTGACGGGTGGACCCGTCGGCGAGGACGTCGCCGTCCATGCCGCGCAGGAAGGTGGCCACCGACTTGGTGCGCGGTGCCTCGACGTCGCTGCCACTACCGGTGAGGGTGGTGACCGTCGCGTAGCCGCGGAACTGGTCCCAGGTGCGGGCCTTGGGGTTGGGCATTGCGGAGTCGTTGCGGTGCCAGGCCGCACCGCCGCCGTAGACGTAGTTGGTCACGACGATCGGGTTGCCGCCGGCAACCGCGTCCTCCTGGGTCACCGACTGCACGATGATCTTGTTGAACCAGTCGTTGACCGGATCCGGGTCGCTCTGGCCGGGCAGGTACCACTTGACCGGCATGCAGGCCATCGTGTTGCTGTCCTCGGACGCCGGCATCGTGCCGCCGGGCTCCCGGGAACATTCGGCGGGACGGTAGACGACGTTGATCAGACCGCCGGTCTCGGTGGTGATCTTCTGGATCCGCGGACGGTTGTACGACTCGATCGAGGCCGAGGTGCCGTCCGGACGGACGATCTTGCCCGTGACGCGGTTGGCGATCTGCAGCGGCTGGAAGGACACCGCCGGCAGGGTGATGGGCGTGCGGTTGTTGCTGCCGGTGCGCTGGACGGAGTCGAGCCAGAGCGACGGTGAGGTGCCGTCGCCCGGGTCCTGGAAGGACTGGTTGAGGGCGAAGGAGTCGACCGGGCGGTAGGAGCTGCCGGCCCAGACCTCGGTGTCGATCCTGGTGAGCCGCTTGGTGGTCCAGAAGGTGGGCGAGGAGACGGTGCAGTCGCCGGTCGCGTCGCAGTTCTGGTCGATCGGAGTGTCCGGCCAGCGCTTGGCGTTGGCCTTGTTCCGCTGGGACGGGTCGCAGGAGAAGGCGCTGTCCGGCAGGCAGCGCTCCGCAGTGCGGAACCACACCTGGGCGGCCGGGTTGGCCTTGCCCTTGGCGGCGATCTGGTCGGGCAGGCGCTGGCCGTAGCCGACCCAGGTCGGGTAGCTGGCGCGCTGGTACTGGGTCCGGGGGCCGTTGCCGTTGTTCTGGCCGCCGCCCTGGACGTAGTAGTTCTGCTCCTGGTCGTACCGGTAGGTGATCAGGTTCTGGTGCGGGTCGACGACGTAGTCCAGCGACCACTGCCAGCCCATCTGGTTCCAGGTCTTGGTGGCCGGGGAGCCGTCCTTGAGGCACGGGTCCTGGCCGCCGGGCCAGTAGATCGGCACGGTGGAGACCGAGTTGCTGGCCTGGTCGCTGCCGTCACCACCGGGCAGGTGGTTGGCGCCGAAGTAGTACTGGGTGCCGTCGCCGGTGGTGATCCGCCAGGCCTCGCCGTTCCAGGCGCCGTTGCTCTGGCCGGTCAGCCGCTCGACCTTGGTGCCGTCCTCGCCCTGGAGGTGCCACTCGCAGGACTTGTCGTCCTTGACCAGCTGGCCCGCGTGGCCCGCCAGCGAGAGCTGGAGCAGGTCACCGCCCCAGCACTGGTCGCCGGAGCCTTCGACCCCGGCGTCCTTGCAGCTCTTGTAGCCGCGGACGATGGAGCCCGGGTGCCACTCCCAGCCGTCGCCGATCCAGGACGGCTGGGCGTTGGTGGAGGCGGTCTTGCCGTCCACTGCGGAGGAGTCGTAGCCCAGCGACACGGCGGGCGCCGCACCGGCCAGCGCGGACGGCAGCTCGACGGTGTAGCCGTAGGTGAAGTTGCCCGCGTTGGCACCGGCCTGCCAGGAGGCGGACGGGGTGATCGGCGAGGCGGTGAAGTCACCGCCGCTACCCTTGGCCTCCGCCTCGACGGCGATGGCCGCGGACGGGGAGGGCGCTCCCGCCGGGCCGTCGAACGCGCCGGCCGAGGACGACCGGGCGGCGGACTTGGTCGCGGCGGCCCGCGGGAGTTCGACCTCGGCCGTCAGGCGGCCGGTGGCCTCGTCCAGCTGGGACGGCACCGGGGTGCGGGTGGTGCAGCCCGCGGCCCCGGGGGTGGTCAGCGCGCACCCGGGCAGCTGGACGATCCGGGCCCGGGAGCCCCAGTTGGCGCCCGCGTTCTTCGCCCAGGCCTGGATGTCGATGCCGACCTGGACCCGGCCTGCCGGACCGCCCTCGCCGGTGTCGGTGAGGGCGAGCAGGGCACCGTTGACACCCGCCGCCTTGGTCCGGCCCTGGTCGGCCAGGTCGACCTGGAGGGCGGGCGCGGCGGCAGGGGCGTCGTTCGCCGGAGCCGCCACTGCGGACTTGGCGGCGGTCTTGGCGCCCGCGACGGGCGCGATCCAGACCGGCAGCGAGCCCGCCTGGACCGGCTGGGAGGGCAGGGCGGTCGGGGAGGCGTCGGCGGCCGCCGGAGCCATGGCGGCCTTCCCGGCGACCGCGGCGCCGCCGAGCACGGCGGTGGCTCTCCCTGACGGTGGACTGGAATCGGCTGGTGGCGACCACTTCTTGCCCGGGTCGGGCGTGTGCCCCGCGGGCTTGCCGCTCGTGCCCTTCACCGGCTGGACGTCGGGCACCGGAGTGTTCGGCGGCACCCAGACCTCGGGCGGCGTGGCGGCCTTGGCCACCGCTTGAACCGAGGGGAGCGTCACCACGGACATGCAGACGGCCAGGGCGGCTGCCGTGGCCAGTCGTGAACTGCGCGAACGGTTGAACAGCCGGAAGCGACGCGGCACTTGATCCCCCCACGGATTTGCCAAGCCTTTAGGTGCGCCGAGCCGTCAGCCCGGGCCCACGGCACCTTAGGGGCACACGACCTATCGAAGGTAGGGAAATATTAAAATTACAGTACGTGACGAACCTCACCCGGAGAGCAATGTGGCACCACTCTGACAACTCGGACACCTTGTCGACAAAAAGCTTTGACAGCACACGAAATGTGAAGGCAGCGTGCGCCTGACCTCTGCTCACATCACCATCGACGACGGGTTCTTCATGTCGAGGCCACAGCTCCCAGCTCCCTCAATTCGCAGACGGAACATACGAAACCGGACATTCGGTGCCGCCCTCCTCCCGCTCGCCTGCACGGCAGTGCTCTCCCTCGGCGCGGGCCTGCTGGCCGTGCCGACCATCGCGGCCGCGGCCCCGGCCGACCGCAACCACGGCCCCGCCGACCTCGCCTGGCCAGCCACGCCGACCCAGCCCGCCAAGAACGGGTCCGACGCCCGGGCGGCGCAGGTCTCCGCGATCCGCGCGGCCCAGGCCACGGCGAGGAGCACCGGAAAGCCCGTCGTCGTCGACGCGTTGACCGCGGGCAGCAGCCGGACCACCGCCAACCCGGACGGCACCGTGGTGACCGACTCCGCTCCCGTGGTGGAGCGGGTCAAGAACGCGGACGGCAGCTGGCGACCGGTCGACGCCACGCTCCGGACCGGCCAGGACGGAACGCTCGCCCCGGCCGCCGTCCCCTCCGCGCTCACCTTCTCCGGCGGCGGCACCGGCCCGCTGGCGACCATGGCCACGGCGGACGGCCGGAAGCTGTCGGTCAAGGCTCCGTTCGACCTGCCGAAGCCCGAACTCAACGGTGACAGCGCGCTCTACCGCTCCGTCCTGCCGGACGTCGACCTGGAGTTGAGCGCGACCCCGGCCGGCGGTTGGCGCCAGGTCCTGATCGTGCGCACCGCCAAGGCGGCGAGCGACCCGAAGATCAAGAAGCTGCACCTCGACACCGCCGCCGACGGGCTGACCGTCAAAGCCGACGCGAACGGCAACCTGACGGCTGAGGACGCCTCCGGCAAGATCCGCTTCACCGCCCCCACGCCGCTCATGTGGGACTCCAGCACGGCCGTGGCACCCGCTGCGGCCGCCCGGCCGAAGGCCCAGAGCAAGCTCGCGGCCGACGGCGCCCCGGCCGCGCCCGCGTCCACCAGCAAGGCACCCGGCCCCGACGCCAAGACCGCGCCGATCGCCACCACCGTCAGCGGCGGCGGCATCGACCTGGTGCCGGACGCCTCGGTCCTCGGCCAGGGCACCGGCCCGTGGTTCATCGACCCCGGCTGGAACCCCAGCGTCGACAACGGCGCCCAGGCCTGGGCCCAGGTGCAGTCGGCCTACCCCGACACCCCCGAGTACAACGGCACCCAGTTCGGCCAGGACAAGCCGGCTGCCGGCTACTGCGGCTACATCGACACCAACAACCGCTGCACGAAGGAGGGCAAGGAGCGGGCCTACTTCCAGGTCGGCCTGAACTCGGTCTTCTGGGACTCGGCCGTCCAGAGCGCAAAGCTCTACGCCACCGTCGCGGCCTCGTCCAGCCCCTCGACCCCGTCGCCGATGGGCCTCTACTCGACCGGCTCGGGAACCAGCAATCCGATCAACCAGTGGACGACGTGGAAGGCCCAGCCCTGCCCGGAGCTCGGGAACTGCGCCAAGGTCGGAATGAACTGGATCAAGGGCGAGGGCGGCGTCGAGTACGACGTCTCCGGTCAGATGGCCCAGGCCGCGCGCGAGCACTGGGGTGGCTGGACGTTCCTGTTCGCCCCCGACGACGAGGGCAACAAGTACTACCGCGAGCGGTTCGCCAACAACCCCCACATAGTCGTCACCTACGACTTCGCCCCGCACATCGGCAGCCCGGGCACCAGCCCGACCCCGGGCTTCGCCCGCGACGCGGCCTACAACCAGTGCCAGACTCCCGGCACCGCCCACCCCTGGGACAACCCCGGGTGGGTCGGGATCAACACCGACGTCAACCTGGCCGCGGACACCTGGTCGCCGACCGGTGAGCAGCTCTGGACCACCTTCAAGATCTGGGACGACGACGACAACGGCTCGTCGAAGATCTACGAGACCGGCTGGGCCGCCAGTTCGGGCCGTCGGAACGTGAGCGTCGGCTCCCTGATCGACGGTCACCAGTACGGCTGGTTCGGCCACACCGGCGACGGCACGCTCGACAGCGACAACACCGCGATGTGCTTCCTGCGCATCGACCGCACACCGCCGACCGCCCGCGTCACGTCGACCGACTTCCCGGAGTCCGGCACCCTGGGCGGGCACCCCAAGCTGGTCGGTCAGGAGGGTGTCTTCACCCTGACCGGCACCGATCCGGCCCCGGCCGGCGGCGGCCGTTCCTCCGGTTTGGCCTGCGCCCGCTGGACCACCGACCCGATCCAGGCCGCGGCCACCGGGTGGAACTGCAACAACGGCGGCAACGTCGTCAAGATGGACGGCGACGGCAGCTTCCAGCTGAAGTACACCCCCTGGCACTGGGGGACCAACTTCCTGTACCTGCAGACCCAGGACAACGCCGGCAACATGTCGCAGCCGGTCGCGTACACCTACTTCGTGCCGAGCAACCCGGCCGCCGGCGACCCGGTGATGGGTGACATCGACGGCGACCGCAAGGCCGACGTCCTGCTGCCGGACGGCACCGGTTCGCTGCGCCTGGTCGGCGCGAACGCCGACCCGTACGCCGCCCCGAACACCAAGCCGGCGTCCGCGCCGGGGGCGGCCGACAGCCAGGACTGGAGCACCGTCCAGACCACCCATCGCGGTTCGTTCACCGAGCGGAATGTCGACGACCTGATCGCGCACGCCCCCGGCGCTGCCGAGCTGTACCTCTACGCCAACGACGACATCGCCGCCCACCTAGACGGCCAGTACTCCATTCCGCTGTCCAAGTCCGGTAGCTGTGCGTTCCCCGACGGCACGCCGATCTCGTGTGCGGACTACGGGAACGGCGGCAACTGGTCGTCGGTGACCCAGATCGCGGCGTTCGGCTCCCCAACAGGGGACACTCCCAAGAACCCGGGCACGGTCACCGCCGGCCTGCCCCGATCGTCCCTGCTCTACGTCGAGAAGAGCCGACTCTGGCTCGCCCTGTCATCGGGCGTCGGGCAACTGGACGGGCCGAACATCCTGCTCTCCCAGAGCCAGGCCTGGGACTCCTACGACCTGATCACCCCCGGTCCGGCCAAGGGCACCAACATTCCCACCGTCTGGGGCCGTTCGAAGTGGGACGGCACCATCCACTCCTACCAGTTGGGCAAGGGCAGCACCCAGGGCACCTTCGACGCCTCCGCGTTCGCCGAGCCCACCAAGGGCTGGCTGGCCAACGGCGTCGACGCCAAGCTCTACCCGAGGGTCGGTTCCAACGGCGATGTCACCGGCGACGGCGTCCCGGACCTCTGGGCCGTCGACACCGACAACCAACTGGTCGCCTGGGCCGGCGTCGGCACCAAGGCGCCCGACGTCAACAGCGGCCCGATGGTGACCGGTCTGGAGACCAATCCGGTCGTGCTCGGCAACCTGAACCGCCCGGTCGGCAACTGGCTGGCCGCCCCCGACGGCGGCAACACCGTCAAGGACGGCCAGAAGAAGGCCGACGGGACGGCCTCGGGCGTGAGTTGGGTCGGGGACACCGTGGACGGCCGCGCCACCACAGTGGGCGCCTTCAGCCCGGAGGCCGGGTCGAACGTCACGATGTCGCGCCCGGTGGTCGACTCCCGCAAGAGCTTCACGGTCTCCACCTGGGCCAAGACCGGCCCGAAGGGCGGCATCGTCGCCAGCCAGGACACCGTGCACAGCAGCAACTTCATCCTGTACGCCGACGCCAAGTACGGCTTCTGGGCCTTCGGCCTGTCGGTCAGTGACGACGACACCTGGTCGTACGACTTCACGGACACCAGGAACGCCTCCGCCTACTTCCGCCCCGGCGTGTGGACCCGGCTCACCGCCTCCTACGACGCGGACACCGGCGCGATGTCGCTGTACGTGGACGGCGTCCTCGCCACCACCGGCTACCACCGGGCGAGCACCAGTCCGCCGTCCTCGGGGCCGTTCGTGCTGGGCCGGTACCGGTACCAGTCCAAGCCGAGCGACGCCTTCGACGGGAGCATCAGCAGCACCGCCGTCTACCCGTTCGCGGTGGCGCCGACCGCGCCGGGCACCGCGAGCGTGATCCGCTCGCGCGTCGACACCAACAAGTGCGTGGACCTCAGCGGCGCTGTGGCGGCCAACGGCACCGCGGTCCAGCTCTACGACTGCAACGGGAGCACCGCCCAGCAGTTCTCGCTGGGGGGTGACGGCAGTGTCCGGGTCATGAACGGCTGCCTGGCGCCGGTGAACGCCGGTACGGGCAACGGCACGCTGATGGAGTACCGCACCTGTGACGGCACCGCCGCGCAGAAGTGGATCCCGCTCGCGAACGAGGTGCTGTACCACCCGGCCTCCGGCCGCTGCCTCGACCTTCCGGGCGGGCAGACGGCCAACGGCACCCGGCTCCAGCTGTGGGACTGCCAGATCGACCAGCTCGGGCCGAACCACCAGTGGTACGTCCCGAACCTGCGGACGGCCGTACAGCCCGCACCCCCGCGCTCCTGACCCCGTGTCCTGAGCGCCGCACCTCGGGCCCGCTCCGCCGCCTGGCGGGCGGGCCCGAACGGTTGTCAGAGGCAGTCCCGACAAAGGATCAAGCAGGGCAAAACCGGCATAGCCGTCGGTGACGTTGACACCGGGTTGGGTAGCTGGTGGGGTTGCGACCGTTGTGGTCCAGGCCTGGCGAGGAGGCCCCTGTGCAAGCCCGTGTGTCCGTTGCGGCCGGGCGGCGGCTGCGACAGCAGTTGGAGCAGAGTCCGGTGTTGCGCGAGGTGCTGGACCATCCGGCGGCGCTGGCGGCGCGGCGGGCCACGGCGCGGACGTGCCGTCAGCTGGTGCCGCGGACCGCGGACCGGCTGATCTCCGACCTCAAGGGGACGGAGCCGTTGCTGGCGTCGGTGCGGGCGGAGCGTGCGGCGCGGCGGCCGGGGCGGCGGGCGGTGCGGATCGCCGCCGGGGTGGTGACCGCGGCGGTCGTCGGCGGGCTGCTGGCCGGGCCGCTGCCCTCGTCGGCGTACGCGGCCGGGCCCGGGCCGGACGTGGTGAGCACCGCGCCGCAGACGCCGCTGGGCAGCGTGACCGACCCGCAGGTGTTCCCGCACCCGCAGGAGCAGACGGTGGCGGGCAAGGCCGTCACCGTGCCGGCCGCCGTGGCGCTGGTGACCGCGCCCAAGGTGGACGGTGGCGCGGTGGACGCCGTGCGCGAGGTGCTGACCGTCGCGGGGGCCAGCGCGGTGACCCCGCAGCCGGACGGCGGCACCCCCGCCGCCGGCTCGCTGGTGGTGTACATCGGCGGCCCCGCCGAGGGCGCCGACGGCGAGACCGACCGGACGCTGCGCCAGCTTGCCGCCGCGGCCGGCGGCAAGGACGGCTCGGCACCCTCGACCGCGGGCATGCCGCCCGGCGGCTACGTGCTGTCCGTCGGCCAGTTGCCCGCCCAGGGCGGCGGGACGTACGGCGCGGTGGTGCTCGCGGGCGCCGACGCGACCGGCACCTTCTACGCAGCGCAGAGCCTGCGCCAGCTGCTCGCCGCCGTACCCGCCGGTCAGGGCCAGGGGCCGGGCGCGGCCGGGCTCGGCCTGCCCGGGGTCACCCTGCGGGACTGGCCGAGCGGCGCGGCGGCGCGCGGCACCGCGGAGGCGTTCTACGGCACCCCGTGGACCGCCCAGCAGCGGCTCGACCAGGTCGACTTCCTGGGCCGCTCCAAGCAGAACTTCTACCTCTACGCCCCCGGTGACGACCCGTTCCGGCTCAACCGCTGGCGCGACGCCTACCCCGCCAACCAGCAGTCCGAGCTGCGCGAACTCGGCGACCGGGCCCGGCAGAACCACGTCACCCTCGGCTACGCGATCGATCCGGGGCAGTCCCTCTGCTTCAGCTCCGGCAAGGACGTCGACGCGCTGGTCGCCAAGCTGGACGGGCTGCGCAAGCTCGGCTTCACCGCGTTCCAGCTGCAGTTCCTGGACGTCAGCTACGACGAGTGGCACTGCGACGACGACCGGGACGAGTACGGCCGGGGCCCGGCCGCCGCCGCCAAGGCGCAGGCCTCGCTGGTCAAGAAGGTGCAGGACCGGCTGATCGCCAAGAACCCCGGGCTGGCGCCGCTGTCGATCGTCCCCACCGAGTACCACAAGCAGGGCTCCACGCCGTACCGCAAGGCGCTGGCCGACGCGCTGCCCGCCGGTGTGCAGGTGGCCTGGAGCGGCGGCGCGGTGATCCCGGAGAAGATCACCGGCGCCCAGACCTCGGACACCGGCAGCCTGTACGGTCACCCGCTGGTCACCATGGACAACTACCCGGTCAACGACGCCAGCCCGGACCGGCTCTTCCTCGGCGCCTACACCGGCCGCGACCCGGAGGTGGCGACCCGCTCCGCGGTGCTGCTGACCGGCGCCATGCAGCAGCCGGTGGCCTCCCGGATAGCCCTCGCCACCGCCGGGGACTTCGCCTGGAACCCCGCCGGCTACAAGCCCGACGACTCCTGGCAGGCCGCGGTGCGCTCGCTCGCCGGACCGACCGGCGCCGCCGCCACCCCGGCCGGATCGGTGCTGTCCGCCGTCACCGCGCTGGCCGGCAACAGCACCTCCTCGCCGCTGGCCAAGCAGGAGTCCGGCTACCTCCAGCCGCTGCTCGACCAGTTCTGGGCCAACGCCGAACCCACCTCCGGCGCCGCCCCCGACCTCGCCAAGTTGATAGCGGCCGCGGGCCCGCTGCGGGACGCCTTCGCCGCGATGGCGGGCGCCCGGCAGACCCTCGCCGGCACCCAGGCCACCGCCCAGCTCGCCGCCGAGGCCGGGCCCTGGCTCGGCCCGCTGCGCGACTACGGGCTGGCCGGGCAGGCCGCGCTGGACATGCTGCTGGCCCAGCACGGCGGCGACGGCACGGCCGCCTGGAAGGCCCGGGTCCAGCTCAACCAGCTGCGCTCCCAGCTCGCCCAGGCCCCGGCCACCATCGGCGCGGGCGTGCTCGCGCCCTTCCTGGACCGGGCCGTGCGCGCCGCCGACAACTGGTCCGGCGTGGTCAGCGGCGGGGTCACCCCGACCAGCAGCATGGGCACCGCGCACGACCACCTGCCCGCGCTGATGACCGACGGCCAGGCCGACACCTTCTACTGGAGCTCCGCTCCCCCGCAGCCCGGCGACTCGGTCGGCGTGGACCTCGGCGCGGGCCGGCCGATCAGCGGCGTCACCGTGCTGATGGGCGGCTGGGGCAACGGCCCGGACGCCCAGAACGCCGCCGACGACTACATCCGCGACGGCGTCCTGGAGTACAGCAGCGGCGCGGGCGGCTGGCAGCAGCTCGCCGTGGTGAAGAACCAGAAGACGGTCAGCGCCCAGCTGCCGCCCGGCACCGTGGTGCGGGCGGTGCGGCTGCGGGCCACCGCCGCCCAGAAGACCGCCGTCGCGGTGCGCGAGTTCACCGTCACCGCCCCGGACGAGTCCCCGGCCAGTGTCTCCGGCGGCCCCGCCGCGGTGCCCGGCTCCTCGGCCGCGGCCGTCCTGGACGGCAACCCGGACACCGCGTACCGCGCCGCCAAGGCGCCGACCGCGCAGGACGAGCCGCTCACCGTCGAACTCGGCGCCGCCCGTCCGCTGGACCGGCTCACCGTGCTCACCGACCCGAACGTGCACGCCACCGCCACCGTCGCGGTGCGCCGCTCCGACGGCGGCTGGGTCGACATCGGCACCGTTCAGCCCGGCTACAACGAGCTGCCGGCCGGCGGGCAGCCCGCCGACGCGTTCCGGCTGACCTGGAAGCCCGGCGGCGACCCGCCGGTGGTCAACCAGGTGATCCCCTGGTACGCCGACGCCCCGGCGGCCCGGCTCAGCCTCACCGACCCGGCCCTGGACGTGGTCACCGGCGCCGCCGCCCCCGCCAAGACCCAGGCCACGGTCGAGGCCGGGCGTCCCGAGGGCACCACCGGCGAGCTGCGGATCGACGTGCCGGCCAACGCCAAGGGCCTCGCCGTCACCCCGGCCGGTCCGGTCGCCGTGCCGCGCGGCGGGCGGGTCGGCGTGCCGCTGCTGGTCACGGCCGCGGCGGGCACGCCGTCCGGGACGTTCCAGGTGCCGGTGTCCTACCTGGCGGGCGGCACCACCGTGAAGCAGGTGCTGCAGGTGCACGTCGTCCCGCCGACCGGCGGTCCGGACCTCGCGCGCGGCGCCCAGGCGTCCTCCTCGGGCGACGAGACGCCGGACTTCCCGGCCGCCGCGATCGCCGACGGCGACCCGAAGACCCGCTGGTCCTCACCGGCCAAGGACGACGCCTGGGTGCAGCTGGCTCTGCCGCAGGCCGGTCACCTGGGCGCGGCGGTGCTGCACTGGCAGTCCGCATACGCCTCCTCGTACAAGATCCAGGTCTCGGCGGACGGCAGCACCTGGACGGACGCCGCGACTGTCGACAACGGCAAGGGCGGGGACGAGACGGTGCGCTTCGACGCCCCGAACGTCCGGTACGTGCGGATGCAGGGCGTGGCGCGGGCCACCAAGTTCGGCTACTCGCTGTACGGCATCGAGCTGTACGCCGTCACCGCCCCGGCCGCTCCGCCGCAGCAGCCGGCCAACCCGCCGGCCCAGCCGGGGACTCCGGGGACACCGGCCACCAAGCCGTAGGCGCGGCGGGGCCGGAAACGGCGGCGGGCCGCCGGGCTCCCCTTCGTGGGGGGCGCGGCGGCCCATGAGGCGCGTACCGACGGTGTGACGGGCGGGCCCTTGTGGTGCTGTGGTCAGGCGGAGAGCGGTTCGGGCTGCTCGCCGCGGCGGACGGGGCCGGAGTGGGCGGCGTGGGCGGTGTGCGCCCGGCCGATCGGGACGGAGTGGCTCGACTCCGTATGGTCGTGGTGCTCGTACTCGCCCCACTGCGGGGCACGCAGTTGGTCGCCGCCGCCGTAGGGCTCCAGGTAGGGCCGCCAGCGCGGGTCCTTGATCCCGGTGCCGATGATCCGCCAGGCGAGGCCGCTGGGCGGCGCCGGTGGGCGTTTCATCCGCCAGCCGAGTTCGGTCAGGTGGCGGTCGGCCTTGGTGTGGTTGCAGCGGCGGCAGGCCGCCACCACGTTGTCCCACCGGTGCTGGCCGCCCCGGCTGCGCGGGATGACGTGGTCGACGCTGGTGGCGGCGGCCCCGCAGTAGACGCAGCGGCCGTGGTCACGGGCGAACAGCGCCCGGCGGGTGAGCGGGACGGGCCCGCAGAACGGGACCCGGACGAAGCGGGTCAGTCGGACGACGGACGGCGCCGGAAGGGCGCTGGTGGCGCTGTGCAGAGTGACTCCCGTGTCCTCCAGGCTGACCGCCTTGTGGTTGAGGACCAGGATGAGTGCGCGGCGCATCGATACGACGCCGAGTGGCTCGTAGGACGCGTTGAGGACCAGGACATGCGGCACGGATGCCTCCTTGGACGCCTGCGACGCGTGGCTCGCGCCGGGACGAGCGGTTGGATCGCGCAACGAGTGCGTGATCTCCCCCAGTGTCGCCTTACGCCTTCGTACGGCGCCACCACTCCTGTGTAACGGACCTGACGTGAACTCCGGGTGTGGTGTCTGTCATACCCGGTATGCCCGGGCGGAGGTCCGGTTGCACCCGGGCGCGGCCGGGACGGGGGCGGGGCGGGAGCGGGGCGGGGACGGCGGACCGGCCGGGGGTGCGGCTCGGCCGGTCGGAGCAGCGCCGGGGGCCGTTCGGCGGACGGGCCGGGGCCGTCCGGGGGCGGTGTGGCCGGTGGTGCCGGGGTGGCTCGGGGGTGCTCCTCCGGAGGAGCGCACCGGGGCGTTGACGGGGCGTCCGGGCGGGGACGCACGCCGGTCGGCCGGTCCGGGCCGGTGTGCGGTGCCGGATAGGCTAGCGCGCACGGTCCGCGGGCCGCCTGCGCGGCACGGACCGGTCACGCCCCCAGCAAGGAAGGCCCCGCACGTGTTCCGCTCCGGCGCCACCGGTCCGACCGACGCGTCCCCGACGCTATCCACCCCGACGCCGGCCCCCTCGCCCACCGCACCGGACCTGCCACAGCTGCGCATCCCGACCAGTGCGCAGGAGGTCACCGACACCACCAAGCAGGCCGCCAGCTGGTTCGACACCCACTGGCAGAGCTGGCTGGCCGGCGGCCTGCGGATCGTCCTGATCATCCTGCTGGCGCTGGTCCTGCGGGCCGTGGTGAACAAGCTGATCACCCAGCTGATAGCGCGGATGACGCGCAGCCACGACCACCGGGAGGAGAGCCGGCTCGGCGGGCTGCTGGCCAACCACGGGGTGGTGAACCCCGAGCGGCGACAGCAGCGCTCGGAGGCGATCGGCTCGGTGCTGCGCAGCATGGCGTCCTTCACCATCCTGGGCACCGCCGCGCTGATGGTGCTCTCCGCGCTCGGGATGAACCTGGCGCCGCTGCTGGCGAGCGCCGGAGTGGCCGGTGTGGCGATCGGTTTCGGCGCCCGCAACCTGGTGACGGACTTCCTCTCCGGGGTCTTCATGATCATGGAGGACCAGTACGGCGTCGGCGACGAGATCGACACCGGGGTGGCCACCGGCACCGTGCTGGAGGTCGGCCTGCGGGTGACCAAGCTGCGCGGGGGCAACGGCGAGATCTGGTACATCCGCAACGGCGAGGTGAAGCGGATCGCCAACATGAGCCAGGGCTGGGCGACCGCCTCGGTCGACGTCCAGGTCGGGTACAAGGAGGACCTCCAGCGGGTCGAGGACCTGATCCAGGAGACCGCCGAGGGGATGTCCAAGGAGGCGCCGTACGACGAGCTGATCTGGGCACCGGTGTCGATCCTGGGCGTGGAGTCGGTGGCGGCGGACTCGGTGATGGTCCGGATCGAGGCCCGGACGGCCCCGGGCAAGGCCCCGGTGGTCTCCCGAGCGCTGCGCCAGCGGCTGAAGACGGCCTTCGACCTGGCCGGCATCAAGGTCAAGGAGGAGGCGGCGGCGGTGGCCACCGGGGTGGCCATCACGACGGTGGAGCCCTCGCCGCCGTCCGCCCTGGCCGACCCGACCTCGCCGCGCTACCGGGCGGCGGAGCCGATCCCGCTGCCGAAGCCGCCGACGGACGACCTGGCGAAGCCGTAACGGTCCAGCGCCCGGCTCGGCCCTCGCGGGCCGAGCCGGGCCGGGTGGCGCCGGGCCGGGTGGCGCCGGCCTGGCAGGATGCGGGCCGGGCCGGGTGGCGCCGTCGGCGGCGGTCAGCCCAGGGGCTTGTCCAGGACCGCCTTGGTGTGGCTGAACGTGTCGATCGAGTACTTCCCGTGGTAGCGGCCCATGCCGCTCTCGCCGACCCCGCCGAAGGGCAGCTCGGGGACGGCCAGGTGGGAGACGGTCAGGCCGAAGACGAGGCCTCCGGAGGAGGTTTCCCGGGCCAGGCGCTGCTTGGTCCGCTCGGAGTCGGTGAAGGCGTACAGGGCGAGCGGCTTGTCCCGCTCGTTGATGAAGGCGATCGCCGCGTCGAGGTCGGGCACGGTGACGATCGGCAGGATCGGGCCGAAGATCTCCGCCTGCATCACGGGCGCCTCGGGGGAGACGTCGGCGAGGACCGTCGGGGCGAGGTAGCGGGCGGAGCGTTCGTGGCCGCCGCCGGTGACGGTCCGTCCGTCGCCCAGCAGCGCGGTGAGCCGGTCGTGGTGGCGCTCGTTGACGATCCGTCCGTACTCCGGGCTGCTCGCCGGGTCCTCGCCGTACAGCGCGCCCACCGCGGTGGCCAGTTCGGCTTCGAGCGCGGTGGCGGTGTCGCCGATGGCGAGGACGTAGTCGGGGGCGACACAGGTCTGCCCGGCGTTCTGGAACTTGCCGCGGGCGATCCGCTGCGCGGTGACCGCCAGGTCGGCGCCGGGCTCGACCACCGCGGGGCTCTTGCCGCCGAGCTCCAGGGTGACCGGGGTGAGGTGCTTGGCGGCAGCGGCCATGACGATCCGCCCGACCGTGCCGTTGCCGGTGTAGAAGATGTGGTCGAAGCGCTGCTCCAGCAGTGCGGTGGTCTCCGCCACGGCGCCCTCGACGACGGCCACGGTCTCCCGGTCGAGGTAGCGCGGCAGCAGCCGGGCCATCGCCGCGGAGGTCGCCGGGGTCAGCTCGCTGGGCTTGACCACGGCGGTGTTGCCGGCCGCCAGCGCGCCCACCAGCGGGGCGAGGGCGAGCTGCAGCGGGTAGTTCCACGGGGCGATGACCAGCACGACGCCCAGCGGGTCGCGGACCACGCGGGCCTCGGCGGGCAGGAACGCGGCCGGGACGGCGGCGGGCGCCGGGGCCAGCCACTCCTCCAGGTGTGCCACCGTGTGGTCGATCTCGTTGACGGTGAAGCCGATCTCGCCGCGGTACGCCTCTGCCGCGCTCTTGCCCAGGTCGGCCCGGAGTGCGGCCAGGAACTCGTCGGACTGCTCGGTGAGCAGCGCGCGCAGGGCGCCCAGCTGGGCGAGGCGCCAGGCGAGCGGCCTCGTCCGACCGGTGTCGAAGGTGCTCCGCAGCCGCGCCACCACGGTGGCCGGGTCGGTGGAGACGGCGTCGACCAGCGTACGGGCCAGGGCGGCGGAGGAGCTCGGGTTCTGGCCGGTGTAGAGGTTGCGGTCGATGACGGTGTGCGGCGTGAACGGCGCGGTCTCGGCGAAGTCGGCGCCCAGCTCGACCAGGCGGTCCTGGAGCAGCCACTTGGCCTTGGCGGCGAGCCCGACGGCGCTCTCCTCGGCGTTGGTGAAGCCGGTCATCCGGTAGCCGGCGAACGGCCAGCTGCCGTCCTCGCGACGGGCGGCGAGCAGCGCGGCGGGCGCGTGGCAGACGACGCCCAGCGGCTTGCCCGAGTCCAGGGTGCGGGTGAGGATCCGGCCGGAGACCTCGTCCACCGCGAGGTCCTCCATCGGGCCGTGCCCGCCCGGGTAGAAGACCAGGTCGTACGCGTCGGGGTCGACCCGGGACAGCTCGACCGGGCTCCGGAGCGCGTCGCCGATCGAGGCGAGGTAGGCGGTGAGGCGGTCGGCCTGCTCCTGGCCGCCGTTGACCTCGGCGGCCAGGCTGCCCCGGTCGACGGTGGCGGGGGCGCCACCGGGGGTGGCGACGGTGATCCGGTAGCCCGCCTCGCTGAAGATCCGGTGGGGCTCGGCGAGTTCCTCGGCCCAGAAGCCGGTGGGGTGCTCGGTGCCGTCGGCCAGGGTCCAGTGGGTGGCGCCGGTGACGACGAAGAGGACGGAAGTCATGTGGTACTCCGGGAGGGAAGACGGTCGGTCAGTCGGTCAGGAGTGGGAGGGCGCCGCTTCGGGGGCCTCGGCCGGCGCGGGGGCGGCGGCGAGCGGCCGGTGGTGCCTGCTGAGCCCGGCCCAGGCGACCGCCGCGGCCAGCAGCAGCGCCACGGCGGCCAGGACGAAGCTGACCGTGAACTGGCTCTCGGCGGGCAGCGCCGCGCCGATCGCCGGGTAATCGATCACCTTGGAGGCGAGCAGCGAGGTCACCACGGCGCTGGCGATCGAGCTGCCGACCGAACGGGAGATGGAGTTGATGCCGTTGGCGATGCCGGTCTGGTGCAGCGGCACGCTGGCCGCGATCAGCGCGGGCATCGCGGCGTAGCCGAAGGAGATCGCGATGCCGGTGAGCATGCCGGCCGTGATCACCGAGCCCTCGGCGCCGTGGCCGAAGGCGAGCCAGGCGAAGCCCCCGACGCCGATCAGCGCGCCCACCCCGAGGGTGGAGCGGGCACCGATCCGGCGGACCAGCCGGCCGCCGACCGGGGCTGCCGCCAGCGCGATCAGGGCGCTGGGCAGCAGGTACTCGACGGAGGCCCGCAGCACCGAGGCGGTGAAGCCGTAGCCGGTGAGCCGTCCGGGCATCTGGACCAGGTACGAGATGCCGATGAACTGGGCGAAGGAGGCGAAGCCGACGAAGAGTCCGGCCAGGTTGGTGAAGAGCACCTGGCGGTGGACGAACATCCGCATGTCCACCAGCGGGTTGGCCACCCGCCGCTCGACCAGCACCCAGAGCGCGGCGACCACGACGGACCCGCCCAGCGAGCCCAGCGTGCGGGCGG
Source organism: Kitasatospora sp. NPDC036934 (assembly GCF_055608425.1). Classification (NCBI taxonomy): domain Bacteria; kingdom Bacillati; phylum Actinomycetota; class Actinomycetes; order Kitasatosporales; family Streptomycetaceae; genus Kitasatospora; species Kitasatospora sp. NPDC036934. The sequence goes on from NZ_JBVJQR010000005.1 coordinate 248,642, forward strand.
AGGACCAGCCCCACTCGTGGCCCTGGGAGATGCCGAGCAGCAGCAGGACCAGGAAGACGGCCAGGGTGAGGGCGCCCAGGACGTCGATCCGGCCCCCGGCGGGCGAGCCGCCGTGCGGGACGACGAACGCGACGGCGGCCAGGGCGAGGACGGTCAGCGCGGTGGAGAACCAGAAGACCAGGTGGTAGTCGGGGTGGGCGCCCTGGGTGAGCAGCCCGGTGGCCACCAGCGAGAGGCCGCTGCCGAACGCCAGCGTGCCGCTGACCAGCGCCATCGCTCCGTGCAGCTTCTCGTGCGGCACTTCGTCGCGGATCACCGAGAGGGCGAGCGGGAAGATCGCGGTGGCGGAGCCCTGGAGGACCCGGCCGACGATCAGGAGGGCCAGCGAGGTGGTGGTGGCGGCGATCACCGAGCCGACCACCATCACGCCGAGCACCGCGAGCAGCGTGCGCTTCTTTCCGTACTGGTCGCCGACCCGGCCCAGCAACGGGGTGAAGACGGCCGCCGAGAGCAGCGCGGCGGTCGTCACCCAGCTGACGCCGGCGGCGCCGGTGTGCAGGTCCTTCTGCAGCAGCGCAAGGATCGGGACGACCTGGGTCTGCGCCATCGCCACCACCATCGCGGCCAGGCCGAGCGCCATGATCAGGGGAGTGCTGCCGCGTTTCGGCGGGCCGACAGCAGGGGCGTGGCTCATCAGGGGGTCCTTCCGGGGAGGGCCCGCCGCGCGGAGGTGCGGGACCGGGCCTGAGGCTTGAAGACCTAGATAGTTGATGTCATCAAGCAATAGGTCGAAGGTAGACCTGGATGATTGAGGATGTCAAGCAATCTCGCTTACACTCGAGCCATGCAGCAGCCCGCCGGCCCGTCCACGTCCGCCCCCATGGGCGCCCCCACGCCCGTCCAGCTCATGGACCAGCTGGCGCGGGCCGCTGCGGCCTACTACCGGAACTTCGCCGCGATGGCGGCCGAGCGCGGCCTCACCCTGATGCAGGGCAAGACGCTCAGCCTGCTCCGCGAGCCGAGGCCCATGCGCACCCTCGCCGACCTGCTCGCCTGTGACGCCTCCAACGTCACCGGGATCGTCGACCGCCTGGAGGCCCGCGGGCTGGTCCGCCGCGAGGTCGACCCGGCCGACCGGCGGGTCAAGAACGTGCTGCTGACCGAGGAGGGCGAGGAGACCGTCCGGCAGATCCGCGCCGACATGATGTCGGGCCTCACCGGGCTGGAACAGCTGGACGACGAGGACCGCCACGCCCTCCAGGCCCTGCTGGCCCGGGTCTTCTCCGAGCCGACCGGCTGAGCGGCCGGGCCCGTTCGGTGCATCCGCCACGGCAGTGCAGGCGGGTTGACCAGCGGCTCTTCCGTCTTGTGCGCAGGAAGTCGACCAGGCCGACCTCCTGCGCAGGGGCCTGACGTTTTCTTCTTCCCGTTTCTCGTCCCGGGGTTCTCTCGGGTGCCGGGCGAGCGTGAGCCCGGCCCCCTTGCCTTGGCGGGCGGCCTTCGGGGGCCTTCGGGGGCCGGGGTAACGCTTCGGCATCCTCCGGGGGACCGGCCATTGACACTCCGCTGACGGGGACCGTACGGTCCTGTGACAAGCGACTGGAAAGTTTCCTAACAGTTCCGGTCCATCAGTCGGGAGGGGAGGATTCCGGGCATGACCAAGAGCACCGCCAAGGCTCCCCTCGCCGGCACCCCCAGTCTGTTGCGCGCGATCAACGACCGCGCCGCGCTTGAACTGCTGCTGGAGAACGGGCCGCTGTCCCGCACTCAGATCGGCAGCCTGACCGGGCTGTCCAAGCCCACCTCGTCGCAGTTGCTGTCCCGGCTGGAGGCGGCCGGGCTGGTGGTGCCGGTGGGCACCACGGAGGGTGGGCCGGGGCCCAACGCGCAGCTGTACCAGGTGAATCCGGCCTCCGGGTACGTGGCCGGACTGGATGTCACCAACAGCGGGATCCGGGTCGCGGTCGCGGACATCACCGGCGGCACGCTGGCCGAGCACAGCGTGTCCACCAGAGGTGTCCCGGCCGCCGAGACCGTGCCCAGGGTGGCGGCCTCCGTCGCCGAGGCGGTGCGGGCGGCCGGGTTGCCCGAGCGGTGCCTGCGGACCGTCGCGATCGGGGTCGGCGGCGCTCCGGATCCGGTGACCGGGAAACTGCGCTACGCCTCCCACCTGCCCGGCTGGCACTCGCCCCGGCTGGTCGAGGAGCTGACCGCGGCGATCGGCGCCCCGGTGTCGATCGAGAACGACGTGAACCTTGCCGCGGTCGCCGAGCAGGCCTCCGGTGCGGCGGCCGGCTTCGAGGACTTCGTCCTGCTCTGGGCCGGCGCGGGCGTCGGCGCGGCCGTCGTGATCGCCGGACGGCTGCACCGGGGCTTCACCGGCGGCGCCGGCGAGGTCGGCTACATGCCGGTACCCGGCTCACCGGTCCAGTGGGACGCCCGTCGCCGCAAGTTCGGCGGCTTCCAGGACCAGGTCGGCGCACCCGCCGTCCGGACCCTGGCCCGCGAGCACGGACTCGGCGCGCCCACCGCGGAGGAGTCGATCGCCAAGGCCCTGGAGACCCCGGGCGCCGGCGAGGCCTTCCTCACCGAGCTGGCCGGACGGCTCGCCGTCGGGCTGTCCGTGATCGTCGCCGTGGTCGACCCCCGGCTGGTGGTCCTCTCCGGCGCGGTGCCGAGCGCGGGCGGCGAGCGCCTGCGCGCGCTCGTCGAGGACGAACTGGCCCGGATCTGCCTCGCCCGTCCGGAGATCCGCAGCAGTGCCCTGCCCGGCTCGCCCGTCCTGATCGGCGCCCTGCAACGCGCCCTCACGGACGCCCGTGAGGCGGTCTTCTCCACCCACTGATCCATCCGCTGACGCTCCCCCTGTCACCTGCACCCACCTCTCCCCCAACCCCTACGCGGGCCCCGAGGCAATGACGCCTGCCCGCGCACCCCCAGGAGGACCTCGAAGTGCACCCCATCACCTCCCGCAGAGGCCGCCGCACGGTCGCCGCCGTCGCCGGCAGCGCCGTCCTGGCCCTGCTCGCCTCCGCCTGCACCGGTTCCAGCGAGTCGGGCGGCAGCGACGACTCCGCCAGTGGCAAGGACGTCACCATCACCTTCTGGCACGGCTGGAGCCAGGACAACGAGGTGAAGGCGATCAACGACACCATCGCCGCCTTCGAGAAGGCCCACCCCAACATCCACGTCAAGCCGGTCGGCAACGTCGCGGACGACAAGGTCAACCAGGCCCTGCGGGCCGGCGGCGACGACGCCCCGGACGTGGTCTCCTCCTTCACCACCAACAACGTCGGCATGTTCTGCTCGACCAAGGCGTTCATCGACCTCAAGCCCCAGCTGCAGAAGAGCGGCATCGACGCGGCCAAGACCTTCCCGGCCGCGATGCTCAACTACACCCAGTTCCAAGGAAACCAGTGCTCGCTGCCGCTGCTCGGCGACGCGTACGGGCTGTACTACAACAAGAAGGCCTTCGCCGCGGCCGGCATCACGGCCCCGCCGAAGACCTTCAGCGAGTTCGCCGCCGACGCCAAGGCGCTGACCGTCGCCGACGGCGACTCGTACAAGCAGCTCGGCTTCATGCCGCTGTACCACGGCTACGAGTCCACCACCGAGCACTTCCTCGGCCAGTACGGCGCCACCTACTTCGGCGCCGACGGCAAGTCGAACCTCGCCGCCGACCCGAAGGTCGCCGCGATGCTCGACTGGCAGAAGGGCATGGTCGACCAGCTCGGCGGCTACGCCAAGCTGGACAAGTACCGCGCCACCTTCGGCGAGGAGTTCAGCGCCAAGAACCCCTTCCACACCGGCCAGGTCGCGATGGCCATCGACGGCGAGTGGCGCACCGCCTCGCTCGCCGAGAACAAGCCCGACTTCGACTGGGCCACCGCGCCCTTCCCGGTGCCGGACGACCAGGCCGCCAGCTACGGCCGCGGCTACCAGACCGGCACCATCGTCGGCATCGCCAGCACCAGCAAGAAGCAGGCCGCGGCCTGGGAGTTCGTCAAGTTCCTCACCACCGACACCGACGCGGTGGTCGACTTCGCCAACGCGATCCACAACGTGCCCAGCACCTTCGACGCGCTCAACTCGCCGAAGCTGGTCAGCGACCCCAACTTCAAGACCTTCCTGGACGTCGCCAAGAACCCGAACTCCGGCACCACCCCGGCCAGCGTCAACGGCGGCGGGTACATCGTCTCGCTGCAGAACCTCGGCTACGACTACGAGTCCGGCAAGCAGACCGACCTGAAGGCCGGACTGGCCGCCACCGCCAAGCAGATCGACACCGACATCGCCCAGGCGAAGTAGCGGCGACGGCCCTCGGAGCTCCCCATGTCACTCGCGTTCGGCACCCGCAAGGGCGCCGGGACGGCCGACCCGGCGGCGCCCTCCACGCAGCACCTGCTGCGCCGGAAGCGCCGCCGGGAGGCGGCCCGCACCCTCGCCTTCCTCTCCCCCTGGCTGATCGGCTTCAGCGTCTTCTTCGTCTACCCGCTGATCTCCACCGCCTACTTCTCCTTCACCCAGTACAACGGCTTCGGCGCGCCGACCTTCAACGGGCTGAAGAACTGGGACTACGTCCTCAACCAGCTGCCGACCTTCTGGCAGGGCCTGCGCAACACCCTGTGGCTGGTGCTGATCATGGTGACCCTGCGGGTCGCCTTCGGCCTCGGCATCGGGCTGCTCATCACCAAGGTCAAGACCGGGGCCGGCTTCTTCCGCACGGTCTTCTACCTGCCGTACCTGGCCCCGCCGGTGGCCGCCACCGTGGCCTTCGCCTTCCTGCTCAACCCCGGCACCGGGCCGCTCAACCACCTGCTCGGCGAGCTGGGGCTGCCGCAGCCCGGCTGGTTCGCCGACCCGAGCTGGTCCAAGCCCGCGCTCACCCTGCTCGCCATGTGGGGCATCGGCGACCTGATGGTCATCTTCATGGCCTCGCTGCTGGACGTCCCCAAGGAGCAGTACGAGGCGGCCGAGCTGGACGGCGCCGGCCCGTTCCAGCGGTTCCGGTACGTCACGCTGCCGAACATCTCCCCGATCATCATGTTCGCGGTGGTCACCGGGGTCATCCAGACCATGCAGTACTACACCCAGGCGATCGTGGCCGGGAAGGTCGCCAGCGGCATCGCCGGCAACTCCGGCCAGCAGTTCGAGCCCGGCTACCCGCAGGGCTCCACCTGGACCCTGCCGCAGATGGTCTACAACCTCGGCTTCCAGCGCTTCAACTACGGCGCGGCCTGCGTCGTCGCCCTGGTGCTGTTCGCCATCTCGATGGCCGTCACCTCGATCCTGCTCCGCCGCAAGTCCGGCTTCATGGCCAGCGACGACTAGCGGACCGATGAGGACTCTGTCATGACTCTCAGCTCCACCCTGACCAAGCCGCCGACCCGTACCGCCGCCGGCACCGCCGCCGCCCGGTCCGCCCGGCGCCGCGCACTGCTCAACTGGGTGGCCGTGCACTCGCTGGCCATCGCCGCCGCGCTGTTCTTCCTGCTGCCCTTCGTCTTCGTCTTCCTCACCTCGGTGATGAACGACCAGCAGGCACTCACCACCGACTACTGGCCCACCTCCTGGAACTGGGGCAACTACGCCCAGGTCTGGGACACCCCCGGCTTCCTCACCTGGTGGCGCAACACCCTGGTGTACGCGGGCGCCGGCACCCTGCTGACCGTCGTCTCCAGCCTGCCGGTCGCCTACGCCCTCGCCAAGTTCCGCTTCCGCGGCCGCAACCTGGCCCTGATGGCGGTCATCGCGATGATGATGCTGCCGCCGCAGGTCACCGTCATCCCGATGTACCTGTTCTGGGCCAAGCAGATGGGCCTCGGCGGCTCGCTCTGGCCGCTGATCATCCCGATGGCCTTCGGCGACGCGTTCTCGATCTTCCTGCTGCGCCAGTTCCTGATGACCATCCCCAAGGAGTACCTCGAGGCCGCCCGGATCGACGGCTGCGGCGACCTGCGCACCCTGCTGCGGGTCGTGCTGCCGATGGCCAAGCCGGCCATCGCCGCCGTCGCCCTGTTCCAGTTCTTCTACTGCTGGAACGACTACTTCGGCCCGCAGATCTACGCCAGCAACAACCACGAGGCCTGGACGCTCAGTTACGGCCTGGAGTCGTTCAAGGCCGCCCACCACACCAACTGGAACCTCACCATGGCCGCCACCCTGCTGGTGATGGCGCCGGTGATCATCCTCTTCTTCTTCGCGCAGAAGGCCTTCATCGAAGGCGTGACACTGACAGGGGTCAAGGGCTGATGTCCTCCGTTACCAGTCTCAAGTTGGCCATCGTCGGCGGAGGTTCGACGTACACCCCGGAACTGATCGACGGCTTCGCCCGGCTGCGCGACAGCCTGCCGATCGGCGAACTGGTGCTGATCGACCCGGCCGCCGAGCGGCTGGAGCTGGTCGGCGGCCTCGCCCGGCGGATCTTCGCCAAGCAGGGGCACCCGGCGGTGGTCACCGTCACCACCGACCTGGTGGCCGGCGTCGCCGACGCCGACGCCGTCCTGCTCCAGCTGCGGGTCGGCGGCCAGGCCGCGCGCAACCAGGACGAGACCTGGCCGCTGGAGTGCGGCTGCGTCGGCCAGGAGACCACCGGCGCGGGCGGGCTCGCCAAGGCGCTGCGCACCGTCCCGGTGGTGCTGGACATCGCCGAGCAGGTCCGGCGAACCAACCCGGACGCCTGGATCATCGACTTCACCAACCCGGTCGGCATCGTCACCCGCGCCCTGCAGGACGCCGGGCACAAGGCCGTCGGACTGTGCAACGTCGCCATCGGCTTCCAGCGCAAGTTCGCCGCCCACCTGGGGGTGGCCCCGGAGCTGGTCCGGCTGGACCACGTCGGGCTCAACCACCTCACCTGGGAACGCGGGGTGACCCTGCTCGACTCCCCCGGCGCGGCCGGCGGGCGGGAGGTGCTGCCGGAGCTGCTCGCCTCGCACGGCAAGGAGATCGCCGACGACCTCCACCTGCCGCAGGCCTTCGTGCAGCGGCTCGGCGTGGTGCCCTCCTACTACCTGCGGTACTTCTACCAGCACGACGCGGTCGTCGAGGAGCTCAAGGCGCAGGGCTCGCGGGCCGCGCAGGTCGCCGAGATCGAGCGGCAGCTGCTGGAGCTGTACGCCGACCCCACGCTGGACACCAAGCCCGAGCTGCTCGGCCAGCGCGGCGGGGCCTTCTACTCGGAGGCCGCCGTCCAGCTGATCGCCTCCCTGCTCGGGACCGGCGGCGGGACGTCCGTCCAGGTGGTGAACACCCGCAACGACGGGGTACTGCCGTTCCTGCCGGACGACGCCGTCATCGAGGTGCCGGCCGAGGTCGACGCCCGGGGCGTACGGCCGCTGCCGCAGCGGCCGGTCGAGCCGCTGTACGCCGGGCTCGTCGCCGCCGTCACCGCGTACGAGCACCTCGCCCTCGACGCCGCCCTGCGCGGCGGACGCGACCGGGTCTTCGACGCCCTGCTCGCCCACCCCCTGGTCGGCCAGATCGAACTCGCCGACCGGCTCACGGACCGGCTGCTCGCCCACAACCGCGAGCACCTCGCCTGGGCCTAAGCCCCGGGGCCCGTCTCCGAAGCCCCGCAGGCGCGGGTTCGAAGACGGGCCCCGGCGCCCTCGCCGGGCCCTCTGGGAGGGCCCGGCCCCCGGCCGGGGCTTGCGGCCGGGCCACGTACGAGCCGCGGGGACCTGAATGACCCACCAGCCCGAACCGCTCCTGTCCGGCGTCCTCGCCATCGACGCGGGCAACTCCAAGACCGACGTCGCCCTGATCGGCGCCGACGGCACCGTCCGCGGCACCGCCCGCGGCGGCGGCTTCGCCCCCCAGAAGATCGGCGGCGCCGCCGCCGTGGCCGGCCTCGCCCCGCTGGTCGAGCAAGCCGCCGCGGCGGCCGGCCTCCCCGCCACCGGCGGCGTGCTCACCAGCCACGTCAGCGCCTGCCTGGCCAACGCCGACCTGCCGGTCGAGGAGGAGGCGCTGCGCGCCGCCCTCGAATCGCACCCCTGGGGCCTCAGCAACACCGTCGTCAACGACACCTTCGGCCTGCTGCGGGCCGGCACCGACGGCCCGCGCGGGGTCGCGGTGGTCTGCGGCGCCGGGATCAACTGCGTGGGCCTGCTGCCGGACGGGCGCACCGCCCGCTTCCCCGCCCTCGGCGAACTCACCGGCGACTGGGGCGGCGGCTCCGGACTCGCCGTCACCAGCATGTGGCACGCGGTGCGCGCGGAGGACGGGCGGGGCGGGCCGACCGGCCTGGCCCGCGCCATCGCCGAACACTTCGGCCTGCCCAGCGCCGGCGCCGTCGCCGAGGCCGTCCACCTCGGGCACCTGCCGGGCACCCGGCTGCACGAGATCGTCCGGGTGCTGTTCGCGGTCGCGGGCGAGGGGGACACCGTCGCCGTGGAGCTGATCGACCGTCAGGCCGACGAGATCGTCCGGCTGGCCGCCGTCGCCCTCGGCCGGCTGGACCTGCTGGGCTCGCCGACCCCGGTGGTGCTCGGCGGCGGGGTGCTCGCCTCCCGGCAGCCGCTGCTGCTCGACAACGTGACGGCGCGGCTGGCGGAGGCCGCGCCGCTGGCCGAGCCGCGGGTGGTCGTCGCGCCGCCGGTGCTGGGCGCGGCGTTGCTCGGGCTCGACCACCTGGGCGTGGGCGCGGACGCGCAGGCCCGGGTGCGCGAGGCGTACGAGGCGCAGCGGCCCGTCGCCGTCTGACGGCCCGCCCACCGCAGGCCTCCCGCTCCCCCGTTGACCTCCCGCCCCCGCCGGATCCGCACATCCGGCGGGGGCGGGAACCGTGCGGCGGGAACCGCTCGTGTACCCGGGTGCCGACCACCACCGACGCCCGGGGAGACTTGCGCCATGGCCGTGTCCCGCATCCTCCTCGCCGCCGCCGCGCTGACCGGCACCGCCCTCGTCGGCCTCACCGGCTGCACGCCCGCCGACTCCCGGCCGACGGTCGCCGCCGCCTCCGCGGCCGCGGCCCTCGCCGACGACGGCCTGGACGACCCGCTGCTCGACGACGACGACTTCGCCGAGGACGGGACGTACCCCACCGCGGGTACCGTCGCCGCACCCTCCGTCGCCGCACCCTCCGACGCCGACCCCTCGGCCACCGACCCCTCGGGCACCGCCCCCGCCGCCGCTGACCCCTCCGCCGATCCGGAGTGCACCGCCCCGGCGCCGGACCCCGGCCACCAGGTGCTGATCGTGGTCGCCGCCGGCCCCGCCGAACTCACCGCCCAGCCCGCCCGCTTCGCCTGCACCCCGGCGCGCTACGAGGCCACCGGCTCCCCCGTCCACTACGGCTTCGCCGCCGCCGGCGTCACCGCCACCCTGGTCGACCGCCCGCACCGGGACTCAGCCAAGCCCGTCCAGCTCGACGACCTGGTCACCCACCTCAACGACTGCCTCGCCGAGCGCGACCCCGCCGACCCGTACGCCTGCGACGGCAACGCCTACGACGTGGTGCTGGACTCCCACGGGCGGATCATGCGGATCGCCGAGCTGGAGACCCCGACGGCGTGAACCGGCCACCGGCCGCGGAACGGGCCGCGCGGTAGCGGGCCATACGGTGTAGAACCTCCCCTCAACTGTTGAGATTCGCCTGCGCTACGCGCATCAACGAGTGGCCAGCTGGGGGCTTTTGGCGTTCTATACCTTTTTCGGGGCCGCTCTTGGCGTTGGTCTTACTCTTGCCCTCGTTGACCCGGTTTCAGCTGCTCTGGTTTGCTTCGGACCCCGACGGCGAACCGGTCCCCCATCCCCGCTTCGCTGACTGTTCATGACGAACGGTCGGTGGCACCCGGCTTGCCGTCGTCGCTCCTCCCGATTTGTCCCCCCATGGTGTCGCCGCGCCCCACCGGTGCGCGGTCGGCAGGCAGAGAGGAACCCTCACGATGGGCATGTCCCCCACCTCCCGCCGGACGCGTGTCCGGGCCCTGACCGGGCTCAGCGCGCTGGCGCTGGCCGCCGCCGGATTCGCCGCCGCCCCGGCCGCCCAGGCCGACCAGCCGGGCAGCGAGTTCGCCGGGAACAGCCACCCCTACCGGCATGGTGCCGTCCCCACCAAGGAGAGCGCCGAGCACGCCGGTACGAACTCCGCCGCCACCGCCCGCACGACGAACCTGAAGTTCGGCGGCGGGGTCGACGGCATAGGCGTCACCACCGGCGCGCCGAAGGTGTACGTGATCTTCTGGGGCTCCCAGTGGGGCACCGCGGGCACCGACGCCAACGGCTACACCACCCTGTCCGGCGACCCGTCCGGCGAGGCCGTCCGGGCGCAGCAGCTGTTCAAGGGCCTCGGTACCAACAACGAGACCTGGTCCGGCGTCATGACCCAGTACTGCGAGGGCGTCGCCAAGGGTTCCACCAGCTGCGGCTCCACCGCCGCGCACGTCGGCTACCCGACCGGTGGCGCGCTGGCCGGCGTCTGGGTGGACACCTCCGCCGCCGCCCCGGGCCAGGCCACCGGCAACCAGATCGCCAACGAGGCCATCAAGGCCGCCGGGCACTTCGGCAACACCACCGCCGCCGCCAACCGCAACGCCCAGTACGTGGTGCTCTCGCCGACCGGCACCCACCCGGACGGCTTCAACACCTCCACCGGCAACTTCTGCGCCTGGCACGACTGGAACGGCGACACCACGCTGACCGGCGGCGCGGCCACCTCGCCCTACGGCGACGTGGCGTTCAGCAACGACCCGTACGTGACCGACATGGGCACCTCCTGCGGCCAGAACTACGTCAACAGCGGCACCGCGGGCCTGCTGGACGGCGTGACCATGGTGTTCGGGCACGAGTACGCGGAGACCGTCACCGACCAGAACCCGGCCGGCGGCTGGACCGACTCCTCCGGCGCCGAGAACGCCGACAAGTGCTCCTGGAAGGGCGTCGGCGGCACCGGCGGCTCGCAGAACGTGGCCTTCGCGACCGGCTCGTTCGCGATGCAGGGCACCTGGTCGAACGCGGTCAGCGCGTGCCAGATCTCGCACGCGATCGTCCCCTGAGCACCACTGCGTGAGCGCGGGGTCCAGAGCATCACCGCGTGAGCGCGGGACGCCGGGCCCCTGCGTGAGCCCCGGTTCCCGGGCGGCGTGGGGCGGTTCGAGAACCGAATGATCCGGCGGATCCGAGGGGACAGAGGGGTCTCGTGCCCTGACGGTCCGGTGCGGGTGGAGGCGCCGGGGCGGGTCGTGCGGACCCGCCCCGGCGCTTCGCGCTGCCCGGGCCGGGGTGGGTCCCGGCCCGGGCCGATGCGGTCTCAGGACGGTGCGACCAGGCCGAACTCGTAGGCGTGGATGACCAGGTGCACCCGGTCCCGGGCGCCCAGCTTGGCGAACAGGCGGGCGACGTGCGCCTTGGCGGTGGCCACGCTGATGGTGAGTTCCTCGGCGATCTCGGTGTTGGACAGGCCGCGGCCGACCAGGGTGAGCACCTCGCGCTCGCGCTCGGTGATGCCCTCGGCGGACTTCCGGGGCCGGCCGGCCGCCTCCGGACGGGCGGCGAACTCGCCGATCAGGCGGCGGGTGATGGCGGGGGCTAGCAGGGCGTCCCCGGCGGCGACCACTCGCACGCCGTCCAGGATGGTCTCCAGGGCGAGGTCCTTGACCAGGAAGCCGCTCGCCCCGGCGCGCAGCGCGCCGTACACGTAGTCGTCGTCGTCGAAGGTGGTCAGGACGAGGACCTGGGTGGGCAGTTCCGGATCGGCGAGGATCCGGCGGGTGGCCTCGATGCCGTCCATGCCGGGCATCCGGATGTCCATCACGGCGACGTCCGGGCGCAGTCGGCCGACCAGTTCGACGGCCTCGGCGCCGTTGCCGGCCTCGCCGACCACCTCCAGATCGGGGGCGTCGGCGATCAGCACCCGCAGGCCGGTGCGGATGAGCGGCTGATCGTCGACCAGGACGACGCGGATCACGGTCCCACCTCCGGGGCGGCTGTTGCGGGTACTGCGGGCGCAGTGGATTCGGCGGGCGTAGTGGATTCGGCGGGCGTAGTGGATTCGGCGGGCGCGGCGGACTCTACGGGCGCAGTGGACTCCGCCGGCGCGGCAGGAACTACGAACGTAGTGGGTGCCGCCGGTGCCGCCGGGATCGGCAGCAGGGCCGCGACCCGGAAGCCACCCTCGCGGCGCGGACCGGCACTGAACTCGCCGTGCAGCAGGGCGACCCGCTCCCGCATGCCGGCCAGGCCGTAGCCGGTGCCGGGGGTGTGGATGGCCGTGCCCGCGCCCAGGTCGACGACGGTGACGGCGAGCCGTTCCGCGCCGTACTCGACGGTGACGTGGCAGTCCCGGGTGCCGGAGTGCTTGACCACGTTGGTGACCGACTCCTGGACGATCCGGAAGGCGGCGAGGTCCACTTCGGCCGGCAGCGCACGGGCTTCGCCGCGCCGGGTGAGCGCGACCCGCACCCCGGCACCCGCCGTCCGCTCCACCAGTCGGTCCAACTCGTCGAGCCCGGGGGCGACTTCGAGCGGCGCGGCCTCCCCGTCACCCTGCCGCAGCGCGCCGAGCATCCGGCGCAGCCCGGCCAGGGTCTCCCGACTGGTGGCCTCGATGGCGTCCAGCGCGTTGCGGGTCTCGGCGGGCTGGGTGTCCATGACCCGGCTGCCCATCCCCGCCTGGATCGCGATGATGCCGATGTTGTGGGCCACCATGTCGTGCAACTCGCGGGCGATGCGCAGCCGTTCGGCGGTGACGGCCTGCTCGGAGGCCCTGCCGCGCAGGGCCTCGGCGTGGGCGCGGCTCTGGCGCACGGTGTTGCCGATCAGCCAGGCGATCAGCACGGTGGCGGCGAGTCCGAGGTAGGCGTACGGGTTCACGGTGTAGTCGTTGACGGCGCCCCAGGTGAACAGGGTGGCGAGCACGGCCAGCGGCATCGACACCGCGATCGTGGAGACCAGCCGGGAGCGGGTGACCACGCAGTAGCCCACCACCACCTCGGCGATCAGGAACTGCACCGGCGCCGTCGGGACGGTCCACATCCCGAGCGCGTAGACGCCGCCCGCCAGCGCCACCGCGACGGCCGCCAGCGGCAGCCGGACCAGCAGGAAGGCGACCAGGGTGGTGACCACGGCCGTGACCACCAGGGGCATGTCCTCGGTGTTGCCGTTGTAGTCGAAGAGGTGGTGCAACTCGTTGTCCCGGGTGAAGAACCGGAACACCACGATGGTCGTCCAGAGCGCCGCCACCCACACGCCCGCGGGCAGGCGCCTGAGCAGGGGCGGGCGGGGTTCGGTGATCATGACGCGATGGTAGCGGCGGGCGGAGTGGCGGCGCATTGGCCCGCGGGAGTAATCCCGGGGGCGGGGGTGGCGACCCGCGGTTGTGTCCCGCCGCCCGATGCCCGACCACGGTCCTGAACGGCACTGTTGTCCCCGTGATCGAGATCGAGCGACTGACCAAGCGGTACGGCGGCACCACGGCCGTCGACCAGTTGACCTTCACCGTCCGGCCGGGCACCGTCACCGGCTTCCTGGGCCCCAACGGCGCGGGCAAGTCCACCACGCTGCGGATGATCCTGGGCCTCAACACCCCCACCGAGGGCACCGTCACCGTCGACGGCGTGCCCTTCGCCGGCCGACCGCGCGGCCTGCGGCACGTCGGCGCACTGCTGGACGCGAGCGACGTGCACGGCGGCCGCAGCGCCCGGGCCCACCTGTCGGCGCTGGCCCGCAGCAACCGGATCCCGCTCGGGCGGGTGGACGAGGTGCTCGCCGAGGTCGGCCTCGGCAAGGCCTCGGGGCGGCGGATCGGCGGCTACTCGCTGGGCATGAAGCAGCGCCTGGGCATCGCCGGCGCCCTGCTCGGCGACCCGCCCGTGCTGCTCTTCGACGAGCCGCTGAACGGGCTGGACCCGGAGGGCGTGCTCTGGGTGCGCGGACTGTTCCGCCGGCTCGCCGACGAGGGCCGTACCGTCTTCGTCTCCAGCCACATGATGGCCGAGATGGAGCACACCGCCGACCGGCTGATCGTGATCGGCCGCGGCCGGCTGATCGCCGACGAGTCCCTGGTCGAGTTCTCGGCCCGCCACGCGGAGTCGAGCGTGGCCGTCCGGGCGCCGGAACTCCCCCGGCTGGCCGAGGCCCTGCGCACCGAGGGGGCCGAAGTCGGCTTGGTGGAGCCGCAGTTCGGCATCGTCACCGGGATGGCCGTCGAGCGGATCGGTGAACTGGCGCTGCGGGAAGGGCTGGTGCTGCACGAGCTGACCGCCCGGACGTCGTCCCTGGAGTCGGCGTTCATGTCCCTGACCGCAGACAGCGTCGAGTACCTGGCAGGAGAGGCCCGATGAGCACCATGACCCTGACCCGTACGGAGAGCGCCCGGGTCACCGAACCGGCGCCCCGGTTCACCGACCTGCTCGCCGCCGAGTGGATCAAACTGCGCTCGCTGCGCTCGACGTACTGGGTGCTGGCGCTGGCCTCGCTGACGGCGATCGTGATCAACCTGAACGCCGTCCACAGCGACCTGACGTACATCGACCACCCGCCGGCCCCGATGCCCGGCTTCCCCCCGTACCGGTACGACGCGCTGTACCACAGCCTCAGCAGCACCTCCTGCTACCTGATGGCGATCGCGGCCGGCAGCCTCGGGGCGATCACCGTGTTCGGCGAGTACACCACCGGCCTGATCCGCACCACCTTCGCCGCCGTGCCCGACCGGCGCGGGGTGATCGCCGCCAAGGTGCTGCTGATCGGCGGGATCACCGCGCTGGCCGGGGTGGTGGTGTCGACGGCGTCCTTCTTCGGCGGCAACGCGATGCTTGCCTCCCGGCACGTCGGGCTCTCCATCACCGAAGGGGTCAGCCTGCGGGCCGTCCTCGGCTACGCGGCGATCGTGCCGGTCTGCGCGCTGATCGGCATGGCGCTGGGCGCGGTGCTGCGGCACGCCACCGCCTCGATCGTCTCCCTGGTGATGCTGTTCTTCATCCTGCCGCTGATGTTCGACGGGGACCGCTACCGCTGGCTGCACGAGATCGGCGCCCACCTGCCGATGGAGACCGTCAACCGGCTGACCTACAACCCCGACTCCTCGACCACGATCAGCAAGTGGGCACCGAGCGTGCTGGACTCCTGGATCACCATGGGCGCGTGGGCGGTCGTGGCGATGGCGGTGACGGTGGTCGTGGTCCGACGCCGGGACGTGTGAGGCCCTCCCGCACCCGCCGCCCGCCGAGCCGCCACCCGGTCTCGGCGGGCAGCGGGTGCGGGCGTTCGGGCGGGCACCCGGGACGAGGGCGGCGGCTCAGGCCGTGGTGACCGCCGCCTTGGCGCGGAAGGCGCCGAGGGTGGCGGCCGGGACGCCGCAGGCGGGGAGGAAGGCCTCGGCGCCGCCGTGGCGGGAGCGGACCTGGCCGAGGAAGACGGTCATCGCCTCGGCGGGGGCCTCCAGCAGCGGGGCGGGGATGGTGAGGGTGCGGCCGTCGGAGTCGGTGACGCGAGTGGCGCCCTGGCCGTTGAGGGCGGTGCGGTGACGCTCCGCGAGGTTGGCGAAGATCTGCGGGAGGGCGTCGGAGGTGCGGGCGTAGTCGGCGACGATGCGCTCGGCGGGCACGCCGAGGAGATCGAGGAGCAGCGCGGTGAGCAGGCCGGTGCGGTCCTTGCCGGCGGCGCAGTGCAGCAGGACGGCGCCGGGACGGGTGGCGGCCTCGACGGCGGCGGCGACGGCGGCGGGGGCGGACTCGGCGAGCAGCAGGTAGAACTCGCCGAGGTCGGCGGCGGTGGTCATGGTCGCCATGCGGGCGGTGAGGACGTCGGTGGCCGGATTCACCGGGGCGGCGACCACGGCTATGCCCGCGGCCTCGGCGGCGGCCCAGTCGTCGGGGCGGGTCTCCCGGGGGTCGCGCAGGTCGACGACGGTGCGGATGTCGCAGGAGCGCAGCTGGGCGACGACGGCCTCGTCGGCGGCCGGGTAGGGCTGGGCGGAGCGGTACAGCACACCGGGGCGGACCCGCAGGCCCTCGGGATCGCTGAGGACGGCGGGATCGCGGAAGTTGACCAGGGACATGCGGGTGGCCTTTCGGGTGGAGCCGCGCCGGGCGGAGCAGGACGTCCAACAGGACATCTAGATGTCTAACGCCTCACCGGGGCGCCGGGCAAGCCACGGCCTCCCGACGGCGCCCCTTCCATCCTCCGCCCCACCCCGCCGGGGGCACCTCGGAACGGCGGACCAGGACCGCGCGGGGCCCCCGACCGTTAGGATCCTGATAAGGTTCACCGCCGAAAATCCAGGCCACACGGGGGTTGGCAGCGCGCGGTGAACGACACCAACGACAACGGCAACGAGAACGACATACCCACCGAGCTGGCCGAGGCCTACCTCCTCCTGCTCGCCGACGTCTCCCGCACCGGGCGCCTGCTGCGCCGGGACGAGCTGGAGCGCCTGCGCCGGCTGGGCGAGCACTGCGCCGAGGCCGGCTACGGCCTGCGCGAGGTGGTCGCGCACTGCCTGGCGGCGGCCCGGCGGGCCTGGCAGACGCTGCCCGGGACGACCGCCGCCGCCAGCATCGGCGAGCTGCGCCGGATGGGCGACGCGGTGCTGGCCGCCACCGACGCCGCACTGGCCGCGCTGGGCGAGGGCCACGAGCGGGCGCAGCGCCTGGCGGTCCGTCAGGAAGAGGCCGCCAGGCGGGAGTTCATCGACGACCTGCTGCACGGCCGCACCGACCTCGGGCTGCTCGCCGAGCGCGCGGAGCGGTTCGGGCTGCGGCTGGCGGGCGCGTACACGGTGGCGGTGGCGGTGGGCGAGGAGCCGTTCGCGGACGTCCATCCGATGGTGCACCGGGTGGAGCGGGAGCTGGCCGGGCGGTTCGGCGAGCGGGACGTCCTGCTGGCCAGCAAGGACGGCCGGCTGGTGTGCATCGCCCCGGACTCCGAGCGGGCCGTGCTGGAGGCCTTCGCGGACCTCACACTGCGCCCCGGCTCCGGCTACCGCCCGGTGCTGCGGGTGGCGACCGGGCGCCGGCACTCGGGCGCCAGCGGGGTGCTGCGCAGCTACGACGAGGCACTGGACGCCCTGGACTACGCCCAGCGGCTCGGCCTGCCGGCCCGCCTGCTGAAGGCCGAGGAGCTGCTGGTCTTCCCGGTGCTGATGCGCGACCGGGCGGCGATGGCCGACCTGGTGCGCAGCGTGCTCGGCCCGCTGACCGAGGCGCGCGGCGGCGCCCGTCCGCTGCTGGACACCATCGCGGTGCAGGCGGAGGCGGCGTACGTGAACGCGGAGGCGGCGCGCCGGCTGGGCCTGAGCGTGCGCACCCTCGGCTACCGGCTGGAGCGGATCAGGGCGCTCACCGGCTACGACCCGGCGGACGCCCTGCAGCGCTTCACCCTGGAGACGGCGGCGATGGGGGCCCGGCTGCTGAACTGGCCGGAGCAGCCGCTGTAGGGCGCGTCCGGGACGACTGCCGGGAAAGGAACGCCGGAAGGGGCCCCGGGAGGGGCGCGGAAGGACCCGGGAGAGCTTGCCGAAAGAGATCGGCAAACCCCGGACGACCCGCCCGGGGCCGCCCTGTTGCCCGGCTGTCGCAATGTCACGGCGAGCGCGCGTACCAGGGTGTCAAAAGGCCGTAAAGATTGCCGGATCCTGGCAATGTGCGGACGCCTCCCCCGCTGCCATGATCTCCCCGGCGCCGATGTGCGGCGCCGTGGGAAGGGCGGGGGGCATGGCCGGGACGGGGGACTTCTTCGCGGCCGCGCTGGCCTTTCCGACGGCGCTGTTCAGCTTCGCGCTGGTGGTGGTCACCGGGTACTGGCTGCTGATGCTGATCGGCGGCCTGGGGTTCGACGCCCTGCACGGGGGGCACGGCGTCGGGCACCACCTGGGTACCGGGCACGCCGGGCACGTGGACCCGGTGGGTCACGTCGGGCACGGTGCCGGGGGGCACGTGGCCCACGGGGCGTCCGGCGGGCACGGTGCCGGCGGGGGGAACGCCCACGACGGTGCCCACGGGGGGCGGGGTGCCGGCCACCACGGGGGCGTGCTGGACGCGCTGGGGCTGGGCGGGGTACCCGCGACGGTGGCGGTGTCGCTGCTGGTCGCGCTCGCCTGGTTCGTCAGCCTGGCCGGCACCGTCCTGACCTCGGGGGCACCAGCGCGCGGCGGCGTGTTCGCCGTCGCGCTGGTCGCCTCCTGGGCGGGCACCCGGGTGCTCGTCCGGCCGCTGCGGCGGCTGTTCCCGCAGGACCGGCCGATCACCCGGGGGGACTTCGTCGGCCGGGTCTGCGTGATCCGCACCGGCCGGGTGACGGCCGACTTCGGGCAGGCCGAGGTGACCGCCGAGGACGGCTCCACCGCGACCCTGCAGGTCCGCACCCCGGACACCGAGCCGGGATTGACGGCCGGGCGCACCGCCCTGATCTACGACTACGACGCGGACCGCGAGCACTTCCTGGTGGCGCCGTTCGACCCGTCCCCGCCAGGCCTCTGACGTCACGTCGGTTCTCTTCCGAACACAACCACTTCGCACCACCATCTCCGTCAAAGGACTCCGTGATGGACACCATCGCCGTGGGTTTCGGCGTACTCATCGCCGTCGTGCTCCTCATCCTGCTCGCCGCGCTGCTCTTCGTGGGCCGCCTGTTCCAGAAGGTCGAGCAGGGCAAGGCACTGATCGTCTCCCGGACCAGGAGCGTGGACGTCACCTTCACCGGGGCGATCGTCCTGCCGGTCCTGCACAAGGCCGAGCTGATGGACATCACGGCGAAGACGGTGGAGATCCACCGGGCGGGCCGGGACGGCCTGATCTGCCGGGACAACATCCGGGCGGACATCCGGATCTCCTTCTTCGTCCGGGTGAACAAGACCGTCGAGGACGTCGTCAAGGTCGCGCAGTCGATCGGCACCGCCCGGGCCTCCGACCCGCAGGCGATCCAGGACTTCTTCGCGGCGAAGTTCGCCGAGGCGCTGAAGACCGTCGGCAAGCAGTTGGACTTCACCGACCTCTACACCCACCGGCACGAGTTCCGGGACCAGATCATCGCGGTCATCGGCACCGACCTCAACGGCTACACCCTTGAGGACGCGGCCATCGACCACCTCGAACAGACCCCGATGAGCCAGCTGGACAGCGACAACATCCTGGACGCCCAGGGCATCCGCAAGATCACCGAACTGACCGCGATCGAGCACGTGCGCACCAACGAGTACCAGCGCACCGAGGAGAAGGAGATCACCCGGCAGAACGTGGACGCCCGGGAGACCGTCCTGGAGCTCGAACGCCGCCAGGCCGACGCCGAGATCCGCCAGCGCCGCGAGATCGAGACCCTGCGGGCCAAGGAGGACGCGGTGATCGCCCGGGTGCAGGAGGAGGAGCGGCTCAACGCCCAGACCGCCTTCCTGCGCACCGAGGAACTGCTCGGGGTGCAGCGGGAGAACCAGGCACGTGAGGTCGCGGTGGCGCAGAAGAACCGCGAGCGGGTGATCGCGGTGGAGAACGAGCGGATCGAGAAGGACCGGCTGCTGGAGGTCGTCGGCCGCGAGCGGGAGACCGAACTCGCCGTCATGGCCAAGCAGAAGGAGGTCGAGTCGCGCCGCCGGGAGGTCGCCGACGTGGTCCGCGAGCGGGTCGCGGTCGACCGCACCGTCGCCGAGCAGGAGGAGGCCGTCAAGACCCTGCGGGCCGTCGAGGAGGCCGAGCGGGTGCGCAAGGCCGTCGTCATCCAGGCCGAGGCGGAGGCACAGGAGCGGCTCGTCAAGGACATCAAGGCCGCCGAGGCAGCCGAGCAGGCCGCCTCGCACAAGGCCCGCGAGTCGCTGGTGCTGGCCGAGGCCCGACAGCAGGCCGCCGAACTGGACGCCGCCGCCAAGGTCAAGCTGGCCGAGGGCGTCCGGGCGGAGGCCGCCGCCGAGGGGCTGGCCCGGGTCCAGGTGCGGGAGCAGGAGGCCGCGGCGGTGGAGAAGGTCGGCCGCGCCGAGGCCGCCGTCCAGGCCGAGAAGGCCAAGGCGGCCGCGCTGGAGGTCGGTGCCAAGCTGAAGGCGGAGGCCGAGGGCCTGACCGAGAAGGCCGCGGCGATGGCCAAGCTGGACGAGGCCTCGCGCGGGCACGAGGAGTACCGGCTGCGGCTGGCCGCCGAGAAGGACGTCCGGCTCGCCGGGCTGGACACGCAGCGGCAGATCGCCGAGGCCCAGGCCGCGCTGGTCGCGACCGGGCTGGAGAAGGCGAAGATCGACATCGTCGGCGGCGACTCGGTGTTCTTCGACAAGCTGGTGCAGTCGGTGACGGCCGGCAAGAGCGTGGACGCCTTCGTCGGCCACTCGCGGACCACCCAGGCACTGGCCGGGCCCTGGCTGGACGGCCGGGCCAGCTTCACCGAGGACCTCACCCGGGTGCTGTCCTCGGTGTCCACCGCGGACGTGCAGAACCTCACGGTGTCCGCGCTGCTGCTCAAGCTGATCGGCGGCGGCGGCGAACAGGCCGGACAGCTGCGCCAACTGCTGGACTCCGCCAAGAGGCTGGGGATCGCCGAGACCCCGATCGGGGCGCTGGCCGGCGCCTCCCTGAACGGCAGCAAGTAGCCACCCGCCGAGCACCTGGGGAACGTGACCGTGGAAGCCCTCGACGACGCCCGGCCCGACACCGGCAACTACGAGGTCCTGCGCCGCCGGCTCGCCCGGTCCGCCGCCGAACTCACCGGTCGTGCAAAGGCGTTGAACGCCCGTCGGGTCGAGGAGTTCGGTGGCGGGGAGCTCCGGCTCACCGGCACCGGGCGGCTCACCACCGCCCGGCCCTGCCTGCCGCAGGACCTCACCGCCGTCGGCGGCCGGCTGCTGCTCGGCACCCGGCCGGCCGAAGTGCTGGACGGCGCCGAGGACTTCGCCGACGTCCTCGGCCTCTACCGGCCCGACGACCTCTCCCCCACCGGCGGCGCCCTGCTGAACGACCCCCGGCTGCGCCAGGACCTCGCCGACCTGCGCCGCTACTTCCGCGACGCCCGACTGGAACGGCTGCGCCCGGTCGGCGGCCGGCTGCTCGCCGTCTTCCGCACCGGCCCCGCCGCCGCCGACGTCCGGGTGCTGCGCTGGCGCCTGGACGAGGACCGGGCCGACTACCAGGACGGGCGCGGCGAACGCGACCACACCCCGGCCGACGGCCAGCAGCTCGACTGGACGCCGCTCACCCGCGACGACCAGCTGCCCGCCGCCCCCGGCAGCGCACCGCGCGCCGACCTCGCCGGGGAGGTCCACCTCGGCGTGGACGGCGGGCGGCTCACCCTCACCACCCCCGACGGCCGCGAACTGCACCACGAGCCGCTCGCCGAGGCCCTGCAGACCCTCGCCGACGCCCAGATCGCCCACGCCCGGCTCGCCACCCTGCTGCTGGTGCGGGTGCGCCCGTACCAGGAGGAGACCGTCCGGCACCTGGTGGTCCACCTGCCCACCGGCCAGGTCACCCGGATCGACGCCCTCGGCCGGGCCTGCCTGCGACTGCCCGCAGACCAGGGCGTCGCCTTCCCCGGCGGCTGCCACCTCGCCGACGGCACCGTGCGCACCTTCGACCAGCCGGTGGACGGCCTGGCCTACGAGCGCACCGTCCTCTCCCCCAACGGCGAGGACGTGCTCTACGAGTTCCGCTCCACCACCGACGGGCACGCGCTGCTCCAGCCGTACAACTCCGTCCGCCAGGAGGCCGCCACCCCGCTCGCCTGCCAGGGCTACGCGCTGCTCGACGACGGCACCCTGATCGCGCTGCGCCCCGCCGAGGACGGCCCCACCCGGCTGCACCCCGTCCAGCTGTGGCAGAGCCCGTTCACCAGCGAACGGCACGCCGCCGAACAGCCTCCCGGAACCGGCCCGTTGGCCCGGATCGGCAACGCCGACCTGGTCCGCGGCCTGGCCGACTGCCTGGCCCTCGCCCGGCTGGCCGCCGCGGGCGCCGACACTCCGGCCGGGCACCGGGCCGTGCTCGCCGCCTGCGCCCGCACCGCCGACCGGCACCACTGGCTCGGCCAGGACGGCCTCGGCGACCTCGCCGCGCCGCTCGCCGCGATCCGCGACACCACCCGGCAGGTGATCGCCGAGTACGAGGCGATCGCCCAGCTCACCGCGCACGCCGCGGCCCGCACCGAGGAGACCGCCGAGCACGTCGAGGGCCTGCTGCGCACCGCGCGCGGCGAGACCCTCGCCGACGCCGCCGAGTGGGTCGACCGGCTGGCCGCCCTGCGCCGCGCCCAGGGCCGGGTGGAGGCGCTGCGCGACCTGCCCCGGGCCGACCCCCAGCGGATCGACGCGCTCTCCGCACACCTCGCCGAGGGGCTGGCCGAGGCCGCCGGCCGGGCCGTCGGCCAGCTCGCCGAACCCGCGGCCTTCGAGCCGCACCGGCACCGGGCCGGCGAGCTCGCCGATCGCTGCGCGGGCATCACCACCGCCGCCGAGGCGGAGCCGCTGTCCGCCCGACTGGCCGAGCAGAGCGAGGCGTTGCAGACCGTCTCGGAGCTGGTCGGCACCCTCGACCTGGCCGACGCCACCACCCGCACCGCGATCCTGGACCGGCTCGCCGACGTGCTCGGGCTGCTCAACCGGGGCCGCTCCACGCTGACCGTCCGCCGCCGGGAACTGCGCACCCGCGAGGCCGCCGCCGAGTTCGCCGCCGAGACGGCGCTGCTCGCCCAGGCCGTCACCGCGGCCCTCGCCGCCGCCGACACCCCCGAGGCCTGCGACGACCGGCTCGGCCGACTGCTGCTGCGGATCGAGCAGCTGGAGACCCGCTTCGCCGACGCCGACCCCTCACTCGGCGAACAGCTCGCCGAACGCCGCACCGAGATCCACGACGCGCTCACCGCCCGCCGCCAGCACCTGCTGGAGGAGCGGGCCGGCCGCGCCGACCGGCTGGCCGCCTCTGCCGAGCGCATCCTCGACACCCTGCACCGGCGCCTCGCCGCCCTCGGCACCGCCGCCGAGATCGACGCCGCCCTGGCCGCCGACCCGACCGCCGTCAAACTCCGCGACCTCGCCGGCCGGTTGACCGAACTCGGCGACACCGTCCGGGCCGAGGAGCTGACCGGACAGCTGCGCGCCGCCCGCGGCCGCGCCCACCGCGCCCTGCGCGACCGCGCCGAACTCGCCGGGGACGGCCCCGGCACCCTGCGACTCGGCCGCCACCTGTTCACCGTCACCACCCAGCGCCCCGAACTCACCCTGCTGCCCTGGCACGGCCGCCCCGCCTTCACCCTCACCGGCACCGGCTACCGCGCCCCCGTCACCGACCCCGCCTTCGCCGCCACCGAGCGCTACTGGTCCCGCCCGCTGCCCTCCGAGACACCCGCGCTCTACCGGGCCGAGTACCTGGCCGCCAGCCTGCTGCTGGCCGCCGAACCGGGCTCGCTGTCCTCCGACGCGGACCTCCTGGAGTACGTCCGCCGGGCCGCAGAGCAGCGCCCGGACGAGGGCTACCAGCGTGGGGTGCACGACCACGACGCGGCACTGGTGCTCCGCGCCCTGCTCGAACTCGACGCCGAGGCGGGCCTGTTGCGCCACCCGGCGGAGGCCCGGGCGGCCGCCCAGCTGTACTGGGCGCACGGCACGGACGACCGGCAGCGGCTGGTCTGGCACACCCGGGCCCGCTCGCTCGGCCTCGCCCGGCAGGCGTACGGCGGCACCGTCCCGGCACTGGCCGAGCTGGCCCGCGAACTCTCCGCAGCCGTAGCGGAGTTCACCCCCGGCGCGGTCGGCGCGGGCGACTACCTGGTGGCCGAACTCGCCGCCGCCGCACCGAGCTTCGCCCACTCGGCCGGAGCCGGCGCGCTGCTGGAGAAGTTCCACGCCGCCCCCGAGTCCGCCGGGCTGACCCAGGCCCTGGCCACCCTCCCCGACGACCCTGCGCTGCTCCCGGTACGGCGCCAACTGGCCTCCGCCTGGCTGGAGTCGGCCGCCGGCGACGCCGACCCGGGCGACCGCGCCGAGGCCGCCGCCGTGCTGCTCTGCCCGGCCCTGCCGCGCCGCCCCGCCGAGGGCGCCGTCGGCATCCGGCTGACCGGACTGCTCGGCGACCACCCCCGGCTGACCGGCGGATCGCTCGACCTGCGACTGGACGAACTGCTCTCCCGCGTGCGCGAGTTCGAGCGGGTCGACGCCCCCGGCCAGCGCGCCTACCAGCGGCTGCGCGGCGAACTGCTGGCCGCCGAGCACGCCCGGCTGCGGCTCGACCAGTACCGGCCCGCGCCGCTCAACGGCTTCGTCCGCAACCGGCTGATCGACCAGGTGTACCTGCCGCTGATCGGCGACAACCTCGCCAAGCAGCTCGGCAGCACCGACACCGGCGGGCCGGTGGACCGCAGCGGCCTGCTGCTGCTGGTCTCCCCGCCCGGCTACGGCAAGACCACCCTGGTCGAGTACCTCGCCGAGCGGCTCGGCCTGCTGCTGGTCTCGGTCAGCGGCCCCGCCCTCGGCCACCGGGTGACCTCACTGGACCCGGCCGAGGCCCCCGACGCCACCTCCCGACGCGAACTGGAGAAGCTCAACTTCGCCCTGCACGCGGGCGACAACGTGCTGCTCCACCTGGACGACGTCCAGCACACCTCGCCCGAGTTCCTGCAGCGCTTCATCCCGCTCTGCGACGCCCAGCGCCGGATCGACGGCGTCCACGACGGCGAGGCCCGCGAGTGGGACCTGCGCGGCAAGCGCTTCGCGGTGGTGATGGCCGCCAACCCGTACACCGAGTCCGGCCGGCTCTTCCGACTGCCCGACATGCTCGCCAACCGCGCCGACGTCTGGAACCTCGGCGACGCGGTGGCCGGCCGGGAGGACCTCTTCGCCCTGAGCTTCGTCGAGAACGCCCTGCCCGCCAGCCCCCACCTGGCCCCGCTGGCCACCGCCGAACGCGCCGACCTGGACACCCTGCTCGCCCGCGCCTCCGGCACCCCCGGCGGCACCCTGGCCGGCGCCTGGCCGGCCGCCGAGGCCGAGCGGATGACCGCCGTACTGGCCGGACTGCTCCACCTGCGCGGCACCGTGCTGGCCGTCAACCGCGCCTACCTCGCCTCCGCCGCCCAGGACGACCGCGCCCGCACCGAGCCGCCGTTCCTGCTCCAGGGCTCCTACCGCAACATGGCCAAGCTCGCCCAGCGCCTCGACCCCGCCCTCACCCGGCCGGAACTCGACGCCCTGCTCACCGACCACTACCGGGCCGAGGCCCAACCGCTCGGCGCCGAGGCCGAGGCCCAGCTGCTGAAGCTGGCGGAGCTGCGCGGCGCCCTGACGCCGGAGCAGTCGGCGCGCTGGGAGCAGCTGAAGCGCAGGTGGCGCGAGGAGGTGTAGCCGAGGCGCCGGTGGCACGCGGGGGTGTAGCCAGCTACACCCCCGGAAGTGAACCCCTGGCCATTGAGCCACCCCCGCCCCGGACGGTGGGATGGGGATCATGAACGCCACCGACCTCGCCGTCGAACTCCGCTCCGTCCGCCGGACCTACCGGCGCGGGCCCGAACCCGTCATCGGCCTCGACGACGTGACCATCGGGTTCCCGTTCGGCACCTTCACCGCCGTCATGGGCCCCTCCGGCTCCGGCAAGTCGACCCTGCTGCGGTCGGCGGCCGGCCTGGAGGCCATCGACGGCGGCGAAGTGCGGGTCGACGGCACCGTCCTCGGCGGACTGCGCGACAAGGAGCTGACCGTGCTGCGCCGGGAGCGGATCGGCTTCGTCTTCCAGTCCTTCAACCTGCTGCCCGCGCTGACCGCGGCCCAGAACGTCGCGCTCCCGGCCCGGCTCTCCGGCCGCCGCCCCGCACCGGCCGAGGTGACCGCCGCACTGGCCGCCGTGGGCCTCGCCGACCGGGCCGGGCACCGACCGGCCGAGCTGTCCGGCGGGCAGCAGCAGCGCGTCGCCATCGCCCGGGCACTGTTCGCCCGCCCCGCCGTGCTGCTCGCCGACGAGCCGACCGGCGCGCTGGACTCCACCAGCGGCCGCGAGGTGCTCGCCCTGCTGCGCAGGACGGCCGACGACCCGGGCCGGGCGGTGGTCATGGTCACCCACGATCCGGTCGCCGCCTCCTACGCGGACCGGGTGCTCTTCCTCCGGGACGGTCGGCTGGCCGGCTCGCTCGAGCGGCCCACCGCCGAGCAGGTCGCCGCCCGGATGACCGCGCTGGAGGCCGGTTCGCTGGAGACCGGTTCGCTGGAGGCCGGTTCGCTGGAGGCCGTCGCATGCTGACCCTTGCGCTCGCCTCCGTCCGGCTCCGCTGGGCATCGTTCGTCGGCAGCTTCATCGCGCTGGCCTGCGGCGTCGCCCTGATGGCCACCTCGCTGCTGGTCATCGCCGCCACCGCCGACGTCCCCGACCAGGGCCGTCAGCGCTTCTCCCAGGCCCCGGTCCTGGTGACCGCCGACCTGAACGTGGACTTCACCCCCGCGAGCGGCGGCGACCCCCAGCCCACCCCGGTCCCCGCCCAGCCGGGCCTGCCCGCCGCCCTGATCACCGCCGTCGCCGCGACCGGCCCGACCGTCGCCGACCGCACCTTCTACGCCCAGCTCGCCGACGGCCCGCGCGGCCAGGTGGGGCGCGCCTGGTCCGGCGCGGCCCTGGGCGGCTACCGGCTCACCGCCGGCACCGCCCCCGCGGCCGACGACCAGGTCGTGATCGGCGGCGGAAGCCCGGAGCTGGTCGGCCGGCAGGTCCGGTACGTCACCGCCGACGGCCCGCACACCGCGACGGTCTCCGGCGTCACCGAGGCCGAGGCCTTCGAGCACGCCGTGTTCTTCACCGACGCCCAGGCCGCCCGCTACTGCCCCGCCGTCGGCGTGCTGGCCGCCTTCGGCCCCGTCGACGCGGTGCGCCGGGCCGTCGACGCGGCCGGCGGCGCGAGCGTCGCCCGGGTGCTCACCGGCCCCGAGCGCAGCCAGGTCGACCCGCACCACGCCGAGGTCAGCAGCCGGCTGGACGACGTGCAGACCCCGCTCGGCCTGTCCGCCGCGGTCTCCAGCGGCACCGCCGTGTTCGTGGTGGCCGGCACCTTCGCGCTGTCCATCGCCCAGCGCCGCCGCGAACTCGCGCTGCTGCGGCTGATCGGCGCCACCCGTCGGCAGCTGCGCGCCCTGGTCAACCGGGAGGCGCTGGTGGTCGGCGTGCTGGCCTCCGCCGCCGGCTGCGGACTGGGCGCGGCCGGGGCGGCGCCGGCCGGCCGCTGGCTGGTCGACCACGACATGGTGCCCGCCGAGTTCACCGTGCCGGTCACCTGGTGGGGGCTGCTGGTCGCGGGCGCCGTCGGGCTGCTGACCGCGTTCGGCGGCGTGCTGATCTCCTCGCTCAGGGCCGGGCTGATCAGCCCCGGCGAGGCGCTCGCGGACGCGGACGTGGAGCGGCGCTCGCGCGGCGCGCTGGTGTTCCGCTGGGTGAGCGGCCTGGTGGTGCTGGGCGGCGGCATCGTCGCCCTGGTACTGACGGCCCGCACCTGGCCGGACGCGGCGGCCAACGCCGCCGACTCGCTGGCCCTGCTGCTGGCCGTCGTGGCCGGCTGCGTGCTGCTGGCGGCCGTCCTGGCCGGGCCGGCGATCCGGCTGCTGACCGCGTTGCCCGCACTGGTGGGCCGGGTGCGCGGGCGCCCCGCCGAAGAGGCCGGCGGCATCGTCTGGGCCACCGCCCGGCAGAGCTCGCTGACCGCCTTCCGGCGCACCGCGGCGACCACCACCCCGGTGGTGCTGGTGATCGCCTTCTCCGGATGCCTGCTCGGCAGCATCGACACCATCAACCGCGCGCAGGTCAGCGAGGTCCGCCACCAGCTGTCCGCCGCAGACCTGGTGGTCAGCCCGGCCGGTACCCCCGGGCTGAACCGGGCCGTGGTGGAGCGGGTCCGGGCCGTCCCGGGGGTGCGGGCACTGGTCATCACCCCGACCTCGCTGATGGCCGTCGACCCGACCGGCCAGGCCCTGGTGCCGCTCGGCGCCGCCACGGCGGACCCGGCCGCACTGGCCGAGGTCGACCGGCTGCCGGTGGTCGCGGGCTCGCTCGCCGACCTCGGCCCCGGCTCGGTCGCGCTCAGCCGCACCTGGCCGGGCTCGCCCCGGGTCGGCGGGCAGGTCGCGGTCCGGCTGGCCGACGGCACCCCCCGGAACCTCCGGGTCGCCGCCCTGCTCGGCAGCGGCGCCGAGACCGTCCAGGCCTGGGTGACCGACCCGGACGCCGTCACCACCGGCGTCAACGGCCCCGGCGGCGTCGGCGGCCCGGCCCTCGCGAGCCGGATCGACCTGCGGGTGCTGCCCGGCACCGACCCCCAGCAGGCCGCCGCCGCGCTGCGAACCGCCGTGACCGGCCTGGGCGCCCGGCTCAACACCCCCGAGGAGGTCTGGTCGGCCGCCTCCGACAGCACCGAACAGGCCGCCTGGGACGCCCTGTTGATGATCCTCGGCCTGGCCATCGGCTACGCGGCGATCGCCCTGGCCAACTCCCTGGTGATGACGGTCAGCGACCGCCGGCCGGAGCTCGCCCTGCTCCGCCTGGCCGGCGCCACCCGGGGCCAGGTGCTGCGCACCGTCGCCGTGGAGACCCTGATGTGCGTGGCCGCCGGCACCCTGCTCGGTGTGCTCGGCACCGCCATCAGCGTCGGCGGCTCCTGGGCCGCACTGACCGCCCTGGTCGGCCCGACGCCGGCGATGGTGCCCTGGACGGCGATGGGCGTACTCGCCGCCGCCTGCGCGGCGATCGCCCTGACGGCGGCGGTACTCCCGACAGCCCTGGCCCTGCGCGGCCGCGACGGCCAGCCCCTCCTGCGCGGCGCTGCGGGCGCGGCCTGAACCGGCTGCGCGCCCGGTCCCCCTCCCGGCTCGGCGCGGCGCTCTCTCCGCTCGGCGCGGCGGTCTCTCCGCTCGGCGCGGCGACGGGGCTGATCGTGCGCGGCCGCAGGAGGCCCCGGTCGGATGGTCACCCCGTCCGACGAGCGCACGATCCGTTCCGGCGGCCCAGTCGCGCGTGGCGTCGCCGGGAGGGGGAGCGGGTGCGCGGCTAGCGTTCCCGCATGGGCGTTCAGGAACTCGATCTCACCGGGCTGCGCCGGGTGTACGGGCGGCCGGGGAGCCGGTGGTTCTACCGCCGGGTGGGGCGCAACGCCCGGCACTGGGGGTGGACGGAGCCGGGGCAGTCGAAGTGGCGGCTGTGGCGGGCCCAGCGGCAGTTGGAGGACGTGCTCGGCCGCAAGCTGGCGCTGCCGGTGGGCGCGCGGGTGCTGGACGCGGGTTGCGGGGCGGGGGTGGTGGCGCGGGCGATGGCGGCGCGGTTCGGGCTCGTGGTCACCGGGGTCGACGTGCTGGACTTCCACCTCAGCGAGGCCCGCCGGCTGAGCGCCCGGGCCGCACTGGACGGACAGACCGCCTTCTCCTGGGCCGACTACCATCAACTCCCCTTCGGTGACGATGAGTTCGACGGGGCGTACTCGATGGAGACGCTGGTCCACTCCTACCGTCCGGCCCGCGCCCTGGCCGAGTTCCACCGGGTGCTGCGCCCGGGCGGGCGGCTGGTGCTGCTCGGCCCGATGACCCCCGGCCCACTGGAGGAACTGCCTTCTGCTGCCCGCGAGTTGCTCGAACCGTACCTGGACGCGATGTCGATGAACGGCGCCCGGCTCTACCACGCGGGCAACCTGCCGCGACTGCTCACCGAGGCCGGCTTCGAGGTCGAGGAGGCGCTGGACGCGACCGCGTACTACCAGCCGTTCACCGAGGCCGTGCACGCCTGCTTCCGCGTCCCGTGGGAGCTGATGCGCCGCTGCGGCGATCCGGCGAAGTGGCTCAACCTCCGCTCCACGGTGGAGATGTACGCCGTCCGCGAGTACGTCGTTTGGTACGTTCACACCGCCGTCAAGCCTTCGAGGTGACCACCGCCATGGACCCGCGCTCCGCCCCGCTGCCGTACCCGAGCGGCTGGTTCTGCGTCGGCCGGGCCCGCGACCTGCCGCCCGGCCGGGTGCGCACGGCCCGGCTGATGGGCGAGGACGTGGTGCTGTACCGGACGCAGCGGGGCGCGGTGCGCGCGATCGGGCCGCACTGCCCGCACCTGGGCGCGCACTTCGGCACGGGCGGGCGGGTCCGCGGCGAGGAGTTGGTCTGCCCGTTCCACGGTTTCGCCTTCGCCCCGGACGGCTCCTGCACCGGCTCACCGGACGGCACCCGGCTCCGGGGTGAACTGACGAAACGCCGACTGGTCGAACGGGACGGCGCGCTGTTCGTCTGGCGGGGCGGGCCGGACGGTGTCGCGCCCGGCTGGGAGCTACCACCGGCGGTCGGTGTACGGCCGCTGGCCTGGTGGAGCGGGGAGGTGCTCTCGCATCCGCAGGAGGTACTGGAGAACAGCGTGGACTTCCGGCACGTGGCCGTGCTGCACGGCCTGGACACCCGGGAGACGGCGCCGCCGGAGCCGGACGGCCCGCTGTTCACCGTCCACCAGCGCACCACCACCCGGTTCCCCGGGCTGGGCGCGGTGAGCCTGGAGCAGCCGGTGGTGCTGGCCGGGCTGGGGCTGATGCGGCTGACCGCCGAACTGCCGGAACTGGGCAGCACGCTGCGGGTGTGGGTGCTGCCGACGCCGCTCGCGCCCTGGCGCACCCTGGTGCGCTTCGCGGTGACCAGCAGCGTGCCGGTGCCGGGAGTCGGGTCGGCGAGGGCCGTGGACCGGGCCGCCTCCTGGGTGGCGCTGCGGGCCGCGGTGCGGATCATCAAGCAGGACCGGCCGGTGCTGGCGCACAAGCGGTACCTGGCGCAGCCGCGGCTCGTACCCGGGGAGCGCTCGATCGGGGTGTTCCGGCGCTGGGCGCGCCAGTTCTATCCGGAGGGCGTCGCGGGCGTCGAAGGCTTCGAGGGCGCCGAGGGCATCGAGGCCGGAGACGGCACGGGGGCGGCCAGCGACTCCCAGACGGGATCGGGCAACCCGGGCACCGCCCGCCCCTCCGACTTCCAGCGGCGGGCCAGTTCGGCGTAGATGGGCGCCCCGGGGTCGGGCTCGGGGTCCGGTTCCGGGCCAGGGCCAGGACCAGGACCAGGACCAGGTTCCGGAGGGCGCCCCGCGCCCGGCAGGATCGTTTCTTCGGCCGGCCAAAGCCAGGAAGCCGTCATCACCCCAAAACTGCTCACATCCGCCCAACGCGCCCAGGAGCCCCGGGTCACGGCCGCGTCAACCGGACGGCCCGCGCCTCCACCCCGCGCGGGCCGTCCGACGCACCGCAGCCCCGCCTCAGCCCCGCCGCGGGGCCGCCTCAGCGCCGCCGGCCCGCGTCAGCCCCGCCGCGGGGCCGCCTCAGCGCCGCCGGCCCGCCGCCAGCAGCTCCGCGACCGTCGCCAGCTTCACCCGCGGCCGCCCCTGCGCCGCGCCCCGCTCGCGCTCCGCCCGGTCCACCGCGCGCAGTTCCCGCAGCCCCACCGCGTCCGGCCGGCGCTGCCGCACCAGCCGCTCGAACTCCGCCTGTCCCGCCGTGGGTACCGGCAACGCCCGGGCCTCCGCGTCGTCCATCAGCGCGTCCACCGTCTCCCGCGCGCAGGCCCGGTTGGCGCCGATCCCGCCGGACGGCCCGCGCTTGGCCCAGCCGACCACGTACGCGCCGGGCAGCGCCCGGCCGGTGGCCGGGTCGACCACCCGTCCGCCGCGTTGGGCGACCGTCCCGGTCCGCTTGTCGAACGGCAGTCCGGGCACCGGCACGCCCCGGTGTCCGATGGAGCGCACCACCAGGCCGGCGCGCAGGGTCTCTCGCTCCCCCGTCGAACCGCCGGGCTCTCCTTCCCCGGTCAGCAGCGTCCGCTCGACGGTCAGCCCCGAGACCCGGCCCTGCTCCCCGGTCAGCTCGACCGGCGTCGACAGGAAGCGCAGCACGATCCGGCGCCCCGGCCCGGGTGCGGCGGCCGCGTCGTGGCGCACCAGTGGCAGGGCGGCGAGCAGCGCGGCCCGGGAGTCCGGCGCGGCCGCCTCGATCGCGCCCCGCACCTGCGGGTGGTCCTCGACCACCAGCTCGACGCCCGGCAGCCGGCGCAGCGCCAGGAACTCGGGAGTGCTCCAGGCGGCCTGGTCGGGCCCGCGCCGGGCCAGCAGCACGACCTCCCGCACCCGGCTGCGGCGCAGCGCGGCCAGGGCGTGGTCGGCGATGTCGGTGACGGCGAGCTGGTCCGGGTCGGTGAGCAGGATGCGGGCGATGTCCACCGCGACGTTGCCGTTGCCGACCACCACCACCCGCTCGGCGGACAGTTCCACGGCGTCGGCCGGCACCGTCGGGTCGGCGTTGTACCAGCCGACGAAGGAGGTCGCGGGCACGCTGCCGGGCAGGTCCTCGCCGGGCACGCCGAGCCGCCGGTCGGCGGCCGCGCCGACCGCGTAGACCACCGCGTGGTGGTGCGCGACCAGTTCCCGGTGGCTGACGTCGGTGCCGACCTCCAGGTTGAGGTGCATCCGCAGCCGCGGGTCGTGGAAGACGCTCGCGAAGCTCTCCGCGATCCGCTTGGTGGACTGGTGGTCGGGTGCGACGCCGTGCCGCAGCAGGCCGCCGGTGACCGGCAGCCGGTCGATCATGGTGAGTTCGGCGCCGGTGCAGCGCAGCAGTTCCTGCGCGGTGTACCCGGCGGAGGGCCCGGTGCCGACCACGGCGATCCGCAGGGTGCCCACCTCGCCCGGCAGACTTCGCGGGAAGCTGGGCGCGCCCCAGGCGTGGTCGTTGGGGTGGTCGCGGTACCAGTCGCGGTTGAGGTCGCCGAAGACGACGTCCGGCCCGCGCAGCCGGTCGACCGGGAACACCGCGTCCACCGGGCAGGCGTCCGCGCAGGCGCCGCAGTCGATGCACGCCCGCGGATCGATGTACAGCAGGTCGGTGGTGCCGAACTCCGGTTCGTCCGGGGTCGGGTGGATGCAGTTGACCGGGCAGACGGACACGCACGAGGCGTCGTTGCAGCAGGTCCGGGTGATCGCGTAGGCCATGGCCGGGGGTGAGTCCTCGTCCTCGCTGGAGATGGTGGTCCGTCAGAGCATGTGCACGCGGCGGTAGACCGCCGCGGCGCGGCTGGTGATCAGCCCGGTCTCGGCGAGGAACGCCATCAGGTGCCGGGAGCTGTTGCGCATCATCGCCTTGCGGTGCTCGTTGCCCCGCACCTCGTCGAGGGCCCGCGCGACGTCCAGCCCGGCGGCCTTGTAGACGCCCGGGTGCACCATGCTGCTGACGATGACGTACGCGCCGATCGCGATGCCGGTGGCCGAGGCGCGCCGGCGGGCCGGGCTCGCGTGGCGCACCCGCTCGCGGATCTCCTGCCGGGCGAACTTCATGTGCCGCGACTCCTCGACCACGTGGATCCGGGAGGTGCCGCGGACGATCTCCAGGACGTTCTCGCCGCGCATCCAGTCGCGCTGCATGACGTCCAGCACCTCCTCGGCCACCAGGATGCCGCCGTAGGCGAGTTCGCCCTTGGCGAGTGCCTTGAAGGCGCGCCCGGCCTGGGCGATCACCTTGTTGGGGCGGTAGGCGGGGACGCCCATCTTCTGGCAGGCGCGGGCGAACATGATCGAGTGGCGGCACTCGTCGGCGATCTCGGTGAGCGCGAACTGGAACTCGGCGTTGGCCGGGTTCTTGAGGTACTGGTCGCGCAGCACCATCTGCTGGAGGATCATCTCGAACCAGATGCCGGTGTTCATGATCGAGCAGACCTCGTGCCGGGTGAGGGTGACCCGCTGCCGCTCGGTCATCTCGTCCCACAACCGGGTGCCGTAGAGGGTGCTCCACTCGGGGTTGAGGCCGTAGTGCTCCGCCGGGAGGGAGGCGTCCCAGTCGATCTCGGTCATCGGGTCGTAGGAGAGGGTGGCGGCCGACTCCAGCAGCCGCTTCGAGACGTCGTCGTCGGCCGCCGTGTGACCGTGATCCGCCGCCGCCTGCCTGGTGAGAGCCATCGCTGCCTCCTGGTGCCTGCCCCTGCGGGTTCCCGCTCACCCGCTTATTAGACGGACAGTACAATAAGAGCCGGTCCCCGAGAACCCCCCGCGCAGCGCCGAACCCGCGCGCAGCGCCGAACCCGCGCGCAGCGCCGAACCCGCGCGGAGGGCCGAACCCGCGCGGAGGGCCGCGCGCGGCGGAGGGCGGACCTCACCGCTCACGGGTCCCGCCCAATTGCCTGCACGTGCGGTCCAGCGCGGACCACATGGCCTCCAGCCCCGCCGGGATCGGTGCTCGGGCGCCGGCAGGCGCCGGGTCAGCGGCCGGGCCGGTCCGCGGCGTCGAAGGCGGCCAGGGAGAGCGCGCCGGGGGCGAGGGCGCGGTGGAGGGCGGTGAGCACGGGGGACTCCAGGCCGCCGAGGGCTTCGGCGAGTTCGTCGGTGACGTCCTGGACGATCTCGGCGGCCACTGCGGCCGCGGGGGTGCGGGGGCCGAGTTTGCTGACGGCCGCCGCGGCGCGGGCGGGGGTGAGCAGCGCGGAGGCCTGGACCAGGAGCCAGCCGGGGACGCCGGCCGCGCCCTCCGGCGGGGGGAGGTAGGGGCGGGCGCCGTCGTAGCGCTCATCCTCGGCGAAGGCCCGCTGTTTGACCTTGATCACCGGCCGGGCGGCCGCCGACTCGTGCCATGCGCCGGCGGGCTTGAGGACGTACCCCTCGGCGAGGTTGTCGGGCAGTTCGGGCAGGCCGAACAGGGCGGGCACCCGAGTGGGGAAGGTGACGGGCAGGTCCTGGAGGACGTTCGGAGTGCCGCGCCCGAGCAGGGGTACGCAGGCGAGCCCGGCGGTGGCGGCCGCGGACCGGAGCTCCCGGTCGGGGATCCACCACCGACCCCCGTCCGTCTCCACCGTGGCGTCGAAGGGCAGCCAGCGCAGCCCCGGGGCGTACCAGACGCCGGTCTGGACGGGTTCGACGCCGTCGGCGGCGGGCACCTCGGGGTGCGGGTAGCGGCCGCCGGCCAGCTCGCCGTACACGGTGACGAGGGCTCCCGGGTGTTCCAGCAGCACGGCCGCCGCGAAGCGCCCGGCGGCGACCCGGAGTTGCGGCCAGATCCGGCTGACGCCGAAGAAGGCGTCGAGATCCTCGTCGCCGAGCAGGTCGCGCCGCTTGGCGGCCCGTACGGAGTTCCCGTCGCAGACCACGGCGAAGTGCGCGCCGTGCACCTTCTCGGCCGCGATCCACTCACGGCCGCCGGATGCGCCGGGGCGCCCCTTCGCGGGGATCTTCGGATAGGGCGTCAGTTCGGACCGGGAGTCGGGCACGAAGGGGATCCTCGCCGCAACGCCCCTCCCTGGCAACGGAGATATCCCGGACAGGGCCTGGGCCACCCGCTCCCACAGCCCGCGAGGTGGGCGTGGAGGAGGTCCTCGGCCTCCGCCGCCGTCCGGTGACCGATGAGGACGCGGGCGGTGAGCCCGTCGGTGAGGGCGAGCAGCGTACGGGCCTCGCGCCAACCAGCCCCGGATCCGCCGTCGCATCAGCGCCGCGCCCCTCACCCCTCAAGACGGGAGCCCCGCCCCCAGGCAGCCGACCACAGCGCGCCGACTACGTCTCGTGTCGGCCCGAGCGCCCTGCGTGAGATGATCACGCGAGGTCACCGTGATCCGACCCCGAGGAGTAGGCATGGCCGAGCGCCAGAACGGCACCGTGAAGTGGTTCAACGACGAGAAGGGCTACGGGTTCATCAGCCCGGAGTCCGGCCCCGACCTGTTCGTGCATTTCCGGTCGATCGAGTCGACCGGCTTCAAGTCCCTGGTGGAGGGTCAGAAGGTCTCCTTCGAGGTCACCCAGGGACAGAAGGGCCCGCAGGCCGACAAGGTCCAGGTCGAGCAGTAGACGCCCCGGCGGACCCCCGCGCGCGCCCGGTCGATCGCGACCGGGCGCGCGTTCCGTTTTCCGGGGCCGGGGCCGGGGCCGGGGATTGGGCAACAGGCGGCAGGCGGCAGGCACCGACGGACGGCCGGGCGAGCGGGCGGCCCTACTTGGACCGCAGCGCGGTCAGCACGCCCTGCACCTGCTGGGTCATCGCCGGGGGCAACGCGCCGTACTTCAGCGACTCGCCCGTCGCCTGGCCCGGTGCGCTGACCGCGTAGGAGGCGAAACTCGCCATGACGGCGGCGCCCCCGCCGCTCCCACAGAAGTCGAGGTAGCTGAAACCGACCACGGGGTAACCGGACTTGACCGGCTTCTGGTAGTCGAGCTCGACCGAGAGCCTGCTGCCCGAGGCCGCCACGGTGCCGGTCGCAGCCATGGCGTTGGCGCCCGCGGTGCTCGGGGCGACGTCGCCGTCACCGGTCCGCACCCGGGCCGTGTGGAGGTTGCCGACGTCCTTCAGCGGCACGAAGCCGATCGAACCCATGGCTCCGGCGATGGCACCGGGGATGCCCGCTTCGGTCGCGCCGGTCCCGGTCTTCTCCCCGGAGTCCCAGACCGGGCCCGGATTGAACGGCCAGTCGGCGGGTGCCGCCTTGCCGAGATAGTGGGCGAAGACGAAGGCGGACCAGGACAGGCCGGTCGGGACCCGTACGTCGATCGATGAACCGGGCAGCACGGTGGTCGGGTTGAGCGCCCTGATCGCCGGATCGTTCCAGGTCCGGATCTGGCCCCGGAAGATCTTGGCGAGCGTCGGTGCGTCGAACACCAGATCCGTCACCCCCGGCACGTTGAAGACCACCGCGACCGGCAGCACCGCGATCGGGACTTGGGCCATCTGTCCCGAGACGCAATGCCTGCCGGTCTGACCCACCTGGCTGTCGGGCACCGCATCGTCGACGGTGGCGGCCTCGAGGCGGCCGACGGCGAAGTCGGCCACGTTGGTGTTGCCGAACGGGTTGCTCGGGTCTCCGACGAGCGGGGCCCGGTAGCTGAGTCGGTTGCTCGGGCAGGCCTCGCCGAAGTCCGCCGTCCACTTCTTGACCAGGTCGGCCTCCATCCCGTCCGAGCCGACGACCGCCGTCTCGGCCGTGTCGGTCGGGGCGCAGCCGAGGCCTGTGGCGGCTGCGGACGGGCCGGCCTGCCCGGCCTGCCCGGTACTCGGCTCCCGGTCGTGCCGGACCAGGTAGCCGAGCGTGCCCGCCGCGGCGACCACGACGGCGGCCAGCGCCGAGCCGATCAGCAGGGCCCGGCGCGGGCGGGGGCCCCGTTCGGCGGCGGAGGACGGCGGGAGGTGCGGCGGGGCGGCCGGCGGCACCGGCGGCTGCTCCGGCGCCGGGGCGACCGGGCTGGCGGCCGTCGGCGTCGCGACCGCCGGGGCGACCGGGCTGGCGGCCGTCGGCGTCGCGACCGCCGGGGCAGCCGGGGCGGCCGGGGCAGGCGCCGGCACAGCAACCGGAGCCACCGGCCCCGTCCGCAGCCGGACCGTCCGCTCCCGCGCACTCTCCGCGATGATCCTCAACAGCCCCTCCACCGTGGGCCGCTGCTCCGGATCCTTGGCCAGGCAGCCGGTGATCAGCGGGAGCAGCTCCGGCGCCAGCCCGGCGAGGTCCGGCTCCTCGTAGACCACCCGGAATCCCACCGCGTGCGAGGAGTCGGCGCCGAACGGGCCGCGCCCGGTGGCCGCGAAGGCGAGGACCGAGCCGAGGGCGAACACATCGGTGGCGGTCGTCGCCGTACCGCTGCGGAACTGTTCGGGCGCCATGAACGGCGGGGTGCCGACGGCGACTCCGGTGCTGGTGAGCTGGGTCTCGCCGGCGCTGCGGGCGATCCCGAAGTCGATGACGCGCGGGCCGTCCTCGGCGAGCAGCACATTGCCGGGCTTGAGGTCGCGGTGCACCAGCCCGACGCGGTGGATCTCCTGGAGCGCCTCGGCCAGTCCGGCGGCCAGGCGGCGGACCTCGGGCGGGGTCAACGGGCCCTGCCCGGCGATGCGTTCGCCCAGGGAGGGGCCGGGGATGAAGAGGGTGGCCAGCCAGGGGGCCGGGGCGTCGGGGTCCGCGTCGAGGACGGGCGCGGTGAAGGCACCGCTGACCTTGCGGGCGGCCGTGACCTCCTGCCGGAAGCGGGCCCGGAACTCCGCGTCGGCGGCCAGTTCGGGCCGGATGACCTTGACCGCCACCTGGCGGCCGGAGACCGACCGGGCGCGGTAGACCACGCCCATGCCGCCCGCCCCGAGCCGGCCCTCCAGGAGGTACCCGCCGATCTCGCGCGGATCGTGTTCCGACAGGGTCACGTGCCGTTCCCTCCCCCAGGCATGTCCGGCCGACCGGCCCAGCCTAAGGCCTGCCTCCCCGCCTCCTGCCTCCTGCCTCCTGCCTCCTGCCTCCTGGTGGAGGCCCGAGTCGGCCGGGGAAGCCGGCTCAGCCCGTGAACCCCGGCACCACCAGTCCCGACTCGTAGGCGATCACCACCGCGTGGGTCCGGTTCTGCGCCCCGAGCTTCGTCAGCACGTTCCCGACGTGGGTCTTCACCGTCTCCTGGCTCACCGTCAGCATCTCGGCGATCTCCGGGTTGGACAGCCCGGTGGCCATCAGCCGCAACACCTCCTCCTCGCGCCCGGTCAGCGCCGCCCGGGGCAGCGCCTCGGCGGAGTCCAGCGGGCGGGCGGCGACCATCCGGCGCAGCGCGGCCGGGAACAGGATCGCCTCCCCCGCCGCCACCACCCGGACCGCCTCGGCGATCTGCCGGACCGGCAGCCGCTTGAGCACGAAGCCGCTGGCCCCGGCGCTGAGCGCGGCGGTGACGTAGCCGTCGTTCTCGAAGGTGGTGATCACCACGACCCTCGGCGGCTCGGCGGACTCCGCCAGCAGCTGCCGGGTGGCCTCGATCCCGTTGCGGCGCGGCATCCGCACGTCCATCAGAACCACGTCCGGACGCAGTCGCAGCGCCTGCTCGACCGCGTCGACGCCGTCGGCGGCCTCCCCGATCACCTCGATCCCCGGCTGGACGGAGAGCAGGGTGCGCAGGCCACTGCGGGTGACTTCGTCGTCGTCCGCGATCAGCAGCGTGACGGGGGCACCGGACGCGGTGCTCACACCGTCGCCCGGACCGGCAGCCGGACCGCCAGCTTCCAGCTCTCGGGCCCGTCCGGCCCGGCCGCGAACTCGCCGTGCAGCAGCCGTACCCGCTCGGCCAGTCCGGGCAGGCCGTGCCCGGAGGTCGGGAAGGCGCCGGTTCCGGTTCCGGATCCGGTCCGGTTGACCACCCGCAGCTCCAGCACGTCCGGCGCCGCCACCACGCCGACCTCGATCGGGCCGCCGGTCCCGTGCCGCAGGGCGTTGGTCAGTCCTTCCTGAAGGATCCGGTACGCCGCCCTGGAGAGCGTCCCCGGCACCTGGGCGAGGTCGCCGGCGAGGGCCGGGTCCACCACGGCGCCCGCGTGGCGCAGCCGGTCCAGCAGTTCGGGCAGGTCGGCGAGGGTCCGGGTGGGTGCCGTGGCCGCGTCCTCCTCGCGCAGCACACCGAGCACGTAGTCCAGGTCCTCCAGCGCGGCCCGGGTGGACTCCTCGATGCTGCGCATGGCGGCCCGCGCCGCCGCCGGATCGTCGGCGAGCACCTCGCCCGCCACCGCGGCCTGGATGGTGGCCGCCGTCAGAGTGTGCCCGATGGAGTCGTGCAACTCGTGGGCGAGCCGGTTGCGTTCGGCCAGCGCCAGTTCCCGTTCGGCGGCCAGCGCGAGCCGCTCGGCGGCGGACGGTCCGAGCAGCCGCGGCGCCGCCCAGCGCAGGACCCCCGTCACCACCGCGCA
Source organism: Kitasatospora sp. NPDC036934 (assembly GCF_055608425.1). Lineage (NCBI taxonomy): Bacteria > Bacillati > Actinomycetota > Actinomycetes > Kitasatosporales > Streptomycetaceae > Kitasatospora > Kitasatospora sp. NPDC036934. Next base: position 288,185 of record NZ_JBVJQR010000005.1, read on the forward strand.
GCCGGTCACCGCCAGCAGCACGCAGACGACCGCCGGCAGGCAGCTCCACCAGCCGTCCGGCACCTCCAGCGACCAGCCGAACAGGCTGAACCGCGCCTCGCCGCCGAGCCAGCCGAACGGCAGGGAGAGGCCCATGAGCAGCAGCACCCCGCTCACCAGCGCGCCCGTCCATCCCAATGCCGCCTGCAGCACCAGCCAGGCCGGCGTCCGCCAGCGGTCGGCCCCGGACGGCCGGCGCCCTGCGGCGGCCGCCGGCAGCGGCACCCCCAGCATTCGACGGGCGGACGCGACCAGGGCGCGCCGGGTGGTGCGGGCCAGCCCGAGCAGACCGGTCAGCACCGTCCAGAGCAGCAGGGTCAGGGCGAACCGCACGAGATACGGAGCCGACGCCCAGCCGAGCGCCGGCAGGGCGGCGAGCGGCAGCAGCGGAAGGCTCGCCAGCGCGCCGCAGTAGGCGAACAGTGCGCCCGTGTACGTGGAGCCGCGGAGCAGCGGCCGAAGTGCTCTGATCATGTCCGCCAGTATGTCCGGGCAGGTCAGCGAGGGCCTCCCCCGATCGGGGGAGCGCGTTTTCCCGCCTTTCCGCGATGTGCGCCGGGGGCGCCGGAGCCCAGGATCGAGTCACTTGCTCACCGACGCATCCACCACCGGCGAGCCCCCGACCGGCAGACCCACGACCGGCGGACCCACAGCCGACGAATCCACAGGAGTCGACCCATGCGTGACCTGACCCAGCAGAAGCCCCGTTCCTCCCGGCGGCGGCGGGGCGTGTCCGCCGCGCTGGTCCTCGGCCTCATCACGGCCGGCGCCCTGGCCCCCGCGACGGCCGTCGCCGCCAAGCCGAACACCGTCCAGCAGGGCCTGAACGCCCTGGTGCGCTCCGACGGCCTGCCCGCCGCACTGGCGAGCGTCCAGGACCGTACGGGCCGGACCCGCCACTACACGGCGGGGGTCGGCAACCTGGCCACCGGCGCGAAGGTGCCCAAGGACGGCCAGGTGCGGATCGGCAGCAACACCAAGACCTTCACCGCCGTCGTCGCCCTGCAACTGGTCGGCGAGGGGAAGGTCAAGCTGGACGAGCAGGTCGAGACCTACCTCCCCGGCATCGTGCGCGGGGACGGCATCGACGGGCACGGGATCACCGTCCGCCAGCTCCTCCAGCACACCAGCGGGCTCCCCGAGTACGAGGGGGACATCGACGAATCCGTCATGCAGCAGCGGTACTTCGAGCCGCGCGAGCTGCTGGACCTGGCCTTCCGGCACCCGGCCCACTTCGCCCCCGGGAAGGCGTTCAAGTACAGCAGCACCAACTACGTGCTGGTCGGCCTGATCATCCAGAAGGTCACCGGCCGACCGCTCGCCGAGGAGATCGACCGGCGGATCATCCAGCGCATCGGCCTGCGCCACACCTACTTCCCCGCCACCGGGGACCGCGGCATCCGGGAGGCCCACCCCAGCGGCTACCGCCAGGAGAAGCCGGGCGGCCCGCTGATCGACACCACCGAGCTGGACCCCTCCGCGGGCTGGGCGGCGGGTCAGATGACCTCCACCGACTCCGACCTGAACCGGTTCTTCACCGCCCTGCTGGGCGGCCGGCTGCTCTCCCCGGACCTCCTCGCCCAGATGCGCACCACCGTCCCCATCGGGGACACCGGCGCCGGCTACGGGCTGGGGATCATCAGCCGGCCGCTGTCCTGCGGCGGCGTCTACTGGGGCCACGGCGGCGACATCCCGGGCTACGAGTCCCGCGGCGGCGCGACGGACGACGGCCGCGCCGCCGACATCACCGTGACCAGCGTCCCGGCGGACGACGCGGTCACCCGGCACCTGGAGGACGTCGTGGACACGGCCCTCTGCCGCTGACCCGGACCGCCCCGACGACTGTCCCCCGGCCCCGGCCCCGGGGGACCTCACCCGTCGAAGTTGGACCAGAAGATCCCGACCCCCGCTCCACTGCCGTCCCGACCGACCAGGATGCTGTTCGCCGTGAAGTCACAGGTCGGGAAGACCAGGCTGTTGGCGCCGCTCTCCGGGTCGACGACGACATCGAGCACCGGCGTCCGGGAGCCCGCCTCCTGCTGCGCGGCGAGCTCGGCCACGGCCCGGGCCACGGGGTCCTCCGCGTCCGCGAATCCGGCGGTCCGCCGGAGGGCCCCGCCGATCGCCAGCCTGTCCGGGGTGCTGGAGTGGATCGCCGAGGCGTGCTCGCTCAGCATGTTGACGTCGTCCGACGCCTCCTCCCAGCTCGCCCCCACCAGTGCCTCCGGGGCGGTGCCGCCGACGACCAGCGCGACCGCGGAGACGGTGGCGCCCCGCTCGTCGTCCCAGTCGTACGCCAGGTACACCTCGTGCAGCCCCTCGGCGATGTCGTCGAAGGTGAAGTACTCCCCGCCCTCGAGCCCGCACACCGCGATGTCCCCGCGGCTCGACAGGCGCCCCGCCAACGTGAACTCGCCCAGGAAGCCCGGATCGTCCTCCGAACCGTTCGCCTTCAGAACCGCTTCGATCGCTTCGATCATCTTCATGCCGGGGAGTGTGTCACCCCCCTCCGACAGGAGCCCGTGCGGGAGCCGCAAACAGAACGGCCGGTCGATCCGAAGATCGACCGGCCGTTCGCTGTGCGCGAGGGGGGAGTTGAACCCCCACGCCCTTTCGGGCACTGGAACCTGAATCCAGCGCGTCTGCCTATTCCGCCACCCGCGCATCTGGGTGATGGGTTAACTATAGACCATCTTCAGGGGTGCCTCCGACCAGGTCAGAGCGACGAAGGGGGGCCGCCCACCGCGGGGCGGCGCCCGTGGTCCGGCCGGCCCCGGCCGGACCACGGCCTGCGACGATGAGCCCGTCGAACGATCGAGCAGGGGGACCGCATGGAGCTACGGCAGCTGCGCTGCTTCGTCGCCGTCGCCGAGGAACTGCACTTCGGCCGGGCCGCCGAGCGACTGCTGCTCGGACAACCGGCGGTGAGCCAGCAGGTCCGGCGGCTGGAGCGGGAGTTGAAGGTCGAGCTGTTCGACCGCTCGCCCCGGTACGTCCGGCTGACCCCGGCCGGGGAGCGCTTCCTGCCCGCCGCCCGCAACGTCCTGGCGGCCGAGGACGCGGCCCGCGCGCTCGCCGCCGACCTGGCCGCGCCCGCCGTACTGCGACTGGGCACCGTCACCGGGCTCGCCGAGCGGCTCGACCTGATCCTGGAGACCTACCAGCAACGGGCTCCCGGCGTACGCGTCGAACTGCACTCCGCCCCGGTGCGGGAGCGGCTGGCCCGACTCTCGGACGGCCGCCTGGACGCCGCCTTCGTCCGCGGTGCGATCGCCGAGCACAGCCCGGATCTGCACTTCCTGCCGGTCTGGGAGGACGAGTTGGTGCTCGCCCTGCCCGCCCGACACCCGCTGGCCACCCGGCCCGAGCTCGATCTCGCCGAACTCGCCGACCTGCCACTGCGGTTGACCGAACACCGCAACCACCCGGCGCTGGTGGACCTGGTACTGGACGCCTGCGCACAGGCCGGCTTCCGGCCCGTCCTCGGCCCGCCGCACGGCGCCCTGCAGGACACCCTGGCGTCGATCGGCACCGGCACCCCGATGTGGACGGTGGTGTACGCCGCCAACGCCCGGCTGGTGAACACCCACCGGGTGGCCTTCCGCCGCTGCCGCACCCCGCTGGCCCTGGCCACCTCGGTCGCCGTACGGCGCTCCACGCCACCGCCCCGACTGCTCCTGGAGGCCTGCCGCACCCCACTGGCCTGGGACGATCAGGATTCGTGATCGCTGCCAGAGCGATTCGGGTCTGGATGCGGGCGGGCCCGATCCGGTGGACTGTTCCCAGCCGGAGAACCCGGCGGAGGAGCCCGGCGGACCAGCCGGGCAGGACACCCGGTCAGGAGCCGAAGATGCCGATCGTCACCATCCAGCAGGGCCCGCGCAGCGTCGAGCAGAAGCGCGAGCTGGTCGAGAAGGTCACCGAGGCCTTCGTGGACACCCTCGGCGTCCCGGCCGAGAGCGTGTTCGTGTTCGTCAACGAGTACCAGCCGGACAACTGGGGCACGGCCGGCAAGCTCACCGCGGACCGCTAGCCCCGGCAGGACCGATGGGCCCGGCGATCCGCCGGGCCCGCCGGCCCCGATGAGCACTGGGGGCCGCCCACCGAGCGGATCCTTCGTCCACCGACGATGTTCTGACCAGGCATGGCCAAAACTCGCCGGTAGGGGACGGGGGGTGGAGTTAGCCTGGCGACATGGTTGCAAACTACAAGGACGCAGTCGCCATGAGTGACCAGGAGTTCGTCAGCGCACCCGCCCTGATCCTCCGTTCGCTCGCCTCCCGCCCGCACCGGCGTGCCATCACCACCGCCGACCGGGTCGAGATCACCGCCGGCGACTTCGCCGCCGCCACCTACCGCCTCGCCCACGAGCTGCTCGCCCGCGGCATCACCCGCGGCTCGACCGTCACCCTGCTCACCGGCAACACCGCCGAGGCCCTCAGCGCCCGCTACGCCGCGGGCCTGGCCGGCGCCCGGGTGGTCAACCTCTACGACGGGATGAGCGCCCCGGTCCTGGCCGAGATCGTCGCCAGCGTCGACACCACCGTGCTCCTCGTCGACGCCGAACGCCACGCCGACGCACCCGCGTTGCTGCCGCTGATCGACGTCCCCGCCGTCCTCACCCTGGGCCCCGGCCCCGACGGAACCGGCACCGACGGCACCATCGGCGAGGACGTCATCGCCGCCTCCGCCACCCGCCCCGCCGCGGAACCCGCCGTCCCCATCGGCCCCGGCGACGACCTCGGCATCCGCCACACCGGCGGCACCACCGGCATCCCCAAGGGCATCCTCAGCCTCCACGGGCCCCTCCGCCGGATGTTCGACACCCCCCTCCACGACCGCCCGGGCGCCGAGCCGCCCCGCCTGCTCGCCGCCACCTCGATCGCCCACCTCGCCGGTGTGCTCGCCGACCTGACGCTCCACGAGGGCGGATCCGTCGTCCTCCAGCGCTCCTTCGAGCCCGGCGACGTCCTCGCCGCGATCGAGCGCGAACGCATCACCGACCTGTGGGTGCTGCCCCCGCTGCTCTACCGGCTGCTCGACCACCCGGCGATCGGCCGCACCGACCTGTCCAGCCTGCAGCGGATCGACTACGGAGGCTGCGCCTCCTCCCCGACCCGGATCCGGGAGGCCCTCAAGGTCTTCGGCCCCGTCCTGGTCAGCCTGTACGGCATGTCGGAGGCGCAGAAGATCGCCGTCCTCACTCCGGGCGAGTACGCGCGGTTCGGCGAGGACGGTCCGCTCCCGGTCGGTCGGCCCTTCCCCGAGGTGGAGGTGGAGATCCGCGCCGCCGACGGCACCGTGCTGCCGCCCGGCGAGCAGGGCGAGGTGCACGTCCGCTCGGCGATGCTGATGGCCGGGTACTGGAAGCTGCCCGACCTCACCGCCCGGGTCCTGCGCGACGGCTGGCTCGACACGGGCGACATCGGGTACTTCGACACCGACGGCTACCTCTACCTGGCCGACCGCCTCAAGGACCTCATCATCGTCGTCGGCGGGCACGTCTACCCGACCGAGGTCGAGGAGCTCCTGCTCACCCACCCGACCATCGCCCAGTGCGCCGTCTTCGGCGTACGCGACGACCAGGAGGCCGAGCACGTCCACGCCGCCGTCGTCCCCGCCGCCGGGCAGCGGCCGACCCTGGACGAGGTCCGCGCCTTCGTCACCGCCCACAAGGGCCGCATCTACGCCCCCGAAGCCCTCCACCTCCTCGACGCCATCCCGCTCACCTCCGTCGGCAAGCCCGACAAGAAGCGCCTCCGCGAGTCCCTCCCCCGCTGAGCCCGCCGGGGGACGCGCACCGAAACCCCACCGAACCCCGCACGGATCCCCACCCGCTTTCACCCCCAGGCGGGGTTTGGCTCAATGAACCACCACCCCGGTGCCGAGAAGCCAACGGGGGGTGGCGGCGCTGAGGGCCGCCACCCCTCCCCCCGCCCGAGGGCCACCGCCGCGCGCTCACTCCTCGGCGGCGGCCGCCTCCAGGCAGCAGTCCACGAACGCCCGCACCACCGGGTCACCGTCGTCCGCCGGGGACCACGCGACCGCGATCCGGCTCGGGCTCACCCCGCCGACCGGCCGGTAGGCGATCCCCGGGCGGGCGTAGAAGCGGGCGGTGGAGGCGGGGGCGAGCGCGACGCCGTAGCCGTTGGCGATCGCGCTCAGCCAGTCGTCCGGGTGCTCCACCACCGCGCCGAAGCGCACCGGGCGGCCCTCCCGCTCGTCGGCGGCCACCCAGTAGTCCCGCCAGCGGCCGGTCTCGGCCGGGGCCGCCACGAACGGCTCGTCCCACAGCTCGCGGAACGGCACCACCTCCAGCGCGGCCAGCCGGTGCCCGGCCGGCAGCACGACCCAGCGCGGCTCGGTGGACAACTCGGCCACCCGCAGCCGCTCCTGACCGGGGAACGGCAACCGCAGCAGCGCCGCGTCCACCTCGCCCGCCGCCAGGCCCGCCGTCGGATCCGACCAGGCGGTGTGCCGCATCTCGACCCGCCAGCCCGGCTGCCGGGCGGAGAACGCGGCGACGATGCCCGGGGTCGCCTCGTTCGCCGCGCTCGCCAGGAAGCCGACCCGCAGCACCCGCGCCGCCCGGCTCGCCGCGCCCCTGGTCTCCCGCAGCGCCGCGTCCCAGTCCGCCAGCAGTCCCGGGACCCGAGCCGCCAGGCTCCGGCCGGCCACCGTCAGCGCCATCCCGGCCCGGGACCGGACGAACAGCGGCACCCCGAGCAGCTTCTCCAATTGCCGGACCTGCTTGGTCAACGCGGGCTGGGAGACGTACAGCCGCTCCGCCGCGCGGGTCAGGCTGCCCTCCTCCGCGACGGCGGCGAAGGTGCGCAGCAACCGGGTGTCCACATCCATTCCACCAGGTTATGGAAGCGGGTATTGGACGCGACGGGAGCACCCTGACGAGGCTGGAGCCATGTCCATCGCCTGTCTGATCGTCACCGTCCTCGCCGTTGCCGCCAACGCCGGGATCGCCGCCGCCGACTTCGCCAGGGCCCCGTTCGTCCTGGCCAACTCCGCCGAGGTGCGGGTGAAACCGGAGTGGGTCCCGTGGCTGGCCGCCCTCAAGGCGGCCGGGGCCGCCGGACTGCTCATCGGCCTGGTCGGCTATCCGCCGCTGGGTGTCGCGGCCGCGATCGGGCTGGTGCTCTTCTACCTCGGCGCGGTGGCCACCCACGTCCGCACCGGGGTGCTGCACAACCTGTACTTCCCGGCCGGCTACCTCGCCCTGGCCGTGGCCACCCTGGCGCTCGTCCTCACCCACTGAGGCCGCACCGGCCGGCACCCGCGCGAGCGGCTCCGCCAACGGGACCGGCCCCGACCCGGGCCCGTTCAGCCCGACGGCGTCCCGCCCACCGCCCGCACGGCGAAGGGCAGCAGCCGGTCGGCGGTCTGCCGGGCGGTGGCCTCGTCGACGTCCTCGGGCAGCCGGGGGGTGAGCAGGAAGTGGGTCATCACCGGGCCGACCACCACCTCTCCGACCAGTTCCACGCCGTCGAGCGGCGGGATCTCGCCCCGCTCGACCGCCCGCCGGACGACCTCCGCGACCCTTCCGTACAGCGGCCGGAGGAAGGCCGTGACCAGCGCCTCGGCCAGCGCGGTGTTGTGGGCGGCCTCGCCGATCAGGGCACGGATCACCCGGCCTGGCTCGCCGGTCATGCTGGCGGCCTTGTCCCGCAGGACGACCCGCAGGTCCGTCTCCAAGCCGCCGGTGTCGGGCTGCTCGTACGAGCTCTCGCCGTGGAGTGCGGCGGCGGCGATCACCAGGTCCTCCTTGGAGGACCAGCGGCGGTAGAGGGTCGCCGTGGAGACTCCGGCCCGGGCGGCCACGGCGGCCGTGGTCAGCCCGCCGTAGCCGTTCTCCGCGAGGACGGCGAGGGTGGCGTCCAGCAGTGCCCGGTCCCGGGCGGCGTCGCGCGGGCGGCCCCGACGCGGCGGCGGGGCGGACGGGGGCGGGGTGGTGCTGGGGGTCATGCCGGAAGTCTACCGAAAACCAGAAACGAAATCGTTTCGTTTCGTTTATGCTCGACGGCATGAGCCTCTCCGCCGAAGCCACGTCCACCGGCAGCGACGAAGCCGCCGCCACCGTCTCCCGCCTGCACGCCGCCTTCGCCGCCGGCCGCACCAAGCCGCTCGCCTGGCGCAAGGCCCAACTCCGCGCCCTGCGCCGCCTACTGGTCGAGCAGGAGGCCCTCTTCACCGCCGCCCTGCACGCCGACCTCGGCAAGAACGCCGCCGAGGCCTACACCACCGAGATCGGCTTCACCCTCAACGAGATCGACCACACCCTGCGCCACCTCGACGGCTGGCTGCGCCCGCGCCGCATCCCGGTGCCGCTCGCCCTGCAGCCCGCCCGGGCCCGTACGGTCCGCGAACCGCTGGGCACCGTGCTGATCATCAGCCCGTGGAACTACCCGCTACAGCTCGCCCTCTCCCCGCTGGTCGGCGCGCTCGCCGCCGGCAACTGCGCGGTGGTCAAGCCCAGCGAACTCGCCCCCGCCACCGCCGCCGCCATCGCCCACTGGCTCCCCCGCACCCTGGACCGGCAGGCCGTCGCCGTCGTCGAGGGCGGCGTGCCGGAGACCACCGCCCTGCTGGACCAGCGCTTCGACCACGTCTTCTACACCGGCAACGGCACCGTCGCCCGCATCGTCATGACCGCCGCCGCCCGTCATCTCACCCCCGTCACCCTGGAGTTGGGCGGCAAGAGCCCGGTCGTCGTCGAGCCCGGCACCGACCTCGCCACGGCCGCCCGCCGGATCGCCTGGGGCAAGTTCATGAACGCCGGCCAGACCTGCGTCGCCCCCGACTACGTCCTGGCCATCGGCGACACCGCGACCACCCTCGAAACGGAACTGACCGCCGCGATCCGGGAGATGTACGGCGCCGAGCCGGCGCACAGCCCCGACTACGGCCGGATCGTCAACGAGCGGAACTTCGACCGCCTCACCGCCCTGCTCGCCGACGGCCGGCTGGTCACCGGCGGCGACCACCGCCGCGCCGACCGCTACCTCGCCCCCACCGTCCTCGCCGACGTCGACCCGGACGCCCCGGTGATGCGCGAGGAGATCTTCGGCCCCGTCCTGCCGATCCTCCGCGTCCCCGACCTGGACGCAGCGATCGCCTTCATCACCGCCCGCGACAAGCCGCTCGCCCTCTACGCCTTCACCGCCTCGGCCGCCACCAAGCGCCGCCTGACCACCGAAACCTCCTCCGGCGCCCTGGCGTTCGGCGTCCCCAACGCCCACATCGCCGTCCCCGGCCTGCCGTTCGGCGGCGTCGGCGAGAGCGGCCTCGGCCGCTACCACGGCAGCCACTCCATCGACACCTTCAGCCACACCAAGTCCGTGCTCGACAAGCCCCTCCTCGCCGACCCGCTCCGCCCCGCCTACCCGCCGTTCACCCCGCTCAAGTCCCGCCTCCTGCGCCGCCTGCTCTGAGATCCTCCGAGTCCTCCGACCCGCCGGACCGGCGGCGCTACGCCCGGAACAGCGGCTCGTACGCGTTCCCCTCCACCCCGTTGAGCAGCACGTACGACGGCCCGAGGCCGAAGGCGACCTCCCGCAGCCGCGCCAGGGCCTCGGCCACGGTGGGCACGTGGAGCCCGATCGCGGCGGCGGCCGCGTCCCGGTCGGCGAGCAGTTCGGGCTCGTCCGCCAGGTAGTCCTCGGCCGCGGCCGCGCTCTCCTCCTCGGTCAGCCGCCGGCAGTCCCGCCACCACGGCACCGCCAACAGCAGCCGGACCATCTCCTCCAGCCCGACGGCCAGCAGCGCCGCGCCGCCCTCGGAGTCGGCGAAGAGGACGGGCCGCTCGTCGCCGCCGTCACCGCACAGGAAGAAGGTGCCGCCCGCGCTGCACTTGGCGACCTCCTCCAGGGCCTCCCCCGAGGCGAGCACGACCTCCTCCACGTGCGAGTAGGCGTCGAGGGAGAAGTCCCCGGGCCAGAGCAGGTAGTCGACGGTGGCGGGGGTGGCCCGGAGGCGCGTGAGGAACGACATGGCGGCCACCCTACGAGGCCCCCACGACAACTCCGCCCGCCGGGAGTTGATCTCCGCGCCGCCCCGCTGTTGGCTGGCTTCCGCTGCCCTGACCCGAGACCGGCCCCGAGGCCGACCCGAGGCGACGAAGGAAGTTGACACGGTGGACGACAGATCTGCCCGGACCGCGCTCTTCGAGGAGCACCGCCCGCACCTGCGCGCGGTCGCGTACCGGATGCTCGGCTCGATCAGCGAGGCCGACGACGCGCTCCAGGAAGCCTGGCTGCGGTACGACCGCACCGACACCGCCGAGGTGGCCAACCTCGGCGGCTGGCTGACCACGGTGGTCTCCCGGGTCTGCCTGAACCTGCTGCGCGACCGCGCCGCCCGCCGCGAGGAGCCGCTGCAGCCGACCGGTCCTGGCGGCGAGGACGGCCCCGAGCGAATTCCGGACCCGCTGCTGCGCCGTGAGGGGGTGGTCGACCCGGAGCAGGAGGTGATGCTCGCGGACTCGGTCGGCCTGGCACTGATGGTGGTGCTGGAGTCGCTGTCGCCCGCCGAGCGGGTCGCCTTCGTGCTGCACGACCTGTTCGCGGTGCCCTTCGAGGAGATCGCCCCGCTGATCGAGAAGACCTCGGCCGCCACCCGCCAACTGGCCAGCCGGGCCCGCCGCAAGGTGCAGGGACGGCCCGTGCCGGATCCGGACCTGGGCCGCCAGCGGGTGGCCGTGGACGCCTTCTTCGCCGCCGCCCGCTCCGGCGACCTGGCGGCGCTGCTCGCCGTGCTCGACCCGGACGTGGTGCTGCGCTCGGACGGCGGGGCCGGGCAGGCCCGGCACACCGTGGTGCTCGCCGGCGCCGCGACGGTGGCCGGGCAGGCCGTGCTGTGGGGCGGGCTGTCGCCGTTCGCCCGTCCCGCGCTGGTCAACGGCGCCGTCGGCGCGGTGGTCATCGGCGACAACGGACGGGCGCTGTCGATCATGGCGTTCACCGTGGTGGCCGGCGCGATCGCGGAGATCGAGGTGCTCCTCGACCAGGAACGGCTGGCGGCCTTCGACCTGTCGGCGTTCCGGGACTGACGACCGGTCCGCTGTGGGCGGGGGCGGGCCGCCCACAGCGGCCCGCCCCCCGCCCGCAGGCCTCAGCGCCCGACGGCCCCGTCCAGCTGCTCGCGGATGATGTCCGCGTGCCCGGCGTGCCGTCCGGTCTCCTCGATCATGTGCACCAGCACCCAGCGCAGCGACGGCCCTTCGGCGGCGTCGGGCCGCAGCGAGCGCGCGCCCGGCCGGTCCAGGTCGGGGGCGGCCGCTGCCACCGCGTTGGCCCGGGCGATCGCCTCCCGGTAGTCGGCGACCGCCGCCTCCACCGTCAGTTCGGCCGACCCGAAGTCGTCGCTGTCCAGCGGCGCGTCCCCCTGCCCGCCGTACGCGTACTCGAGCCAGTTGAGCTCGACCACGGTCAGGTGCCGGACCAGCCAGAGCAGGCTGGTGCCGGAGGCGACGCCGGGGCGCCGGGCGTCCTCGTCGCCGAGGCCGTCCAGCTTGCCGATCACGCCCTCCCGCAGGTAGTCGAGGAAGGCCAGCAGGGTGGTCCGCTCGTCGGCGTTGAGCGTCGGCGGGCGGTTGTCGGAGAGCTTGCTCGGCGCGGCGCCCCGGGGCGCGGTGTTGTCGGTCACCCCGCCACCGTAACCAGCGGAACCGGCCGGACGCACCCGACCAGGGCCCGTCACCAGCCCTGTGCGCGCACCCAGTCCGCGAGGTGCCGGGCGCAGCCGTCCACCGACTCCCGCCAGCTGTGGGCCGCGCCGTCCCCGGCCTCGTCGCTGACGTACTTGACCAGCCGCACCGGCACCCCGGCCCGGTGGGAGACGGCGGCGACGGCGTAGCCCTCCATGTCGACCAGGTCGGCGTGCTCGGCCAGCCGGGCCTTGGCGGACGGGTCCTCGACGAACAGGTCGCCGGTGGCCAGCACCGGGCCGTCGCCCCGGCCGACCACCAGCGGGGCGCCGTAGCTGCGGCCGGTGAGCTGCTGCAGGGCCGTGGTGTTCAGGTCGTGCTGGATCACCTGGACGACGTGGTGCATGCCCTCCCAGCCGGGGCGCAGCGCGCCGGCCGTGCCGAGGTTGATCACCTCGGAGGGCCGCTCGCCCCGGGCGAGCACGGTGGCCAGGGCCGCCGTGGCGTTGACCTTCCCTATCCCGGTGAGCAGCACGGGCAGCCGGTCGTCGAGGTGGGCGGCCTCCTCGCGGACCGCGACGACGAGCAGCGGGCGGTCGGGCGAGATCGTTCCAAGCAGTCGCATGGGGCCCATGGTACGGAGCGCAGGGGTGCCGGGCCCGGGATCAGCGCGGCGCGGAACCGCTCGGGGCGCCGCCGGCGTCGCACGGGTCGCCACCTCTCCGTCGGCCCGGCAGGACCGGTACAAGCCGTACGAGAGCGTGCGGAAACCGTGCACGACATGCTCAAGATCGGCGCAAGTCAGGTGTGGCCGGAGGAAGTCACGGCCATACTGCTGCCATCGGTCGGGCCCCGGGTGTCGGGCCGGCCCCAGGGGAGGATGAGGCGGGTGGCAACACCAGTAGGCAACGGCGCACCGGGCGCACCGGTCCCGGCCCGGCCGGGCACGCCACCGGCCGGGTCGACGGCAGCGCCGTACGGGGGTGCGGCGGCACCGTACGGCGTTCCGCCCGCCCCGGGGGCGCCGCCCCGCGGGGTGCCCGCGGCGAGGCCCGGCTCCGGAGGGCCCGCGCGGCGCCCCCGGACAGGGGCGCCGGAGCGGGGTGTGCGCGCCCGGCTGGCGCAGGCCACCCGTACGCCCCCGGGCCGGCTGCGGCTGGCCGGGGTGGTGCTCGCGGTGCTCACCGTGGCCTTCGGCGGGCTCACCGCCTGGCAGTTGGAGACCAGGGCGCAGGCCGCCGACCGGGTGGTCTCGTACAGCCAGCCGCTCAGCCGGGACGCCGCCGAGATCCACCGCTCGCTGGCCGACGCCGCCACCACCGCGGCCTCCGGCTTCCTGCTGGCCGGCGCCGAGCCCAAGGACGTCCGGGCCCGCTACGAGCAGGACCTCGCCCAGGCCGCCAAGCTGATCTCCCAGGCCGCCGCCCGCACCACCGCGACCTCCCCGGCGCAGGACTCACTCAGCCGGCTGAACCAGCAACTCCCGGTGTACGCCGGTCTGGTGGAATCCGCGCGGGCCGACAACCGGCAGGGCATCCCGCTCGGCGGCGCCTACCTGCGGTACGCCTCCGAGCAGATGCAGACCGTGCTGCTGCCGGCCGCCGCCGAGCTGAACACCATCGAGAACCACGAGCTGGTGAACGACTACGCCGCGGCGCGGTCGACGCCCTGGGGCGCGTACGGCCTGGCGGTGCTCACCCTGGCCGCGCTGGGCTGGGTGCAGCTGACCCTGTTCCGCCGCACCAACCGGGTGTTCAACATCGGTCTGGTGGGCGCCACCGCCGCCGTCCTGGCCGGCACGCTCTGGCTCGCCGTGGCCGGGCTGACCACCGGCTCGGCACTGGAGAAGAGCGACCGCGAAGGGGCCAACCCGCTGCGGGCGCTCAACTCGGCCCGGGTGGACGTGCTGACGGCCCGGCTGGCGGAGAACCTGAACCTGGTCGCGCGCGGCTCCACCGCCACCTACGCCACCCAGTACACGGACCTCACCAAGCGGCTGGCCGGAACGGCCGAGAAGAGCACCCCGATGCGCGACCGCGCCGGCACGCTCTCCAACGCCCTGATCCTCGCCCCCGCCGCCGCGAGCAGGTCGCTGGCCACCGCCGCCGACCAGTACGACGTCTGGCAGGACCGGTACCGCGCCGCGCGCACCGCCGAGGTCGACAACGCCGACTACCAGGGCGCCCTGAACGCGACGGTGTCGGCCACCGACACCACCGACACCGCCGACGCCGCCTTCAACGCCACCGACCGGGCGCTCGCCCAGGCCGCCGACGCCGAGCAGGCCCGGTTCGACGCCGCCGCCGACGGCACCGCCGGGGACCTCCGCCTCGCGGCCGGCGCGGCCGCGGTGCTGGGCCTGGTGGCCGCGGCGGCCGCGCTGCGGGGCCTGGGCCGACGACTCGCCGAGTACCGGTAGAGGGGGGAACACGACGATGCGCACGAGGACCGTACCGACCAGGAGCGCCGCGGCGCTGGCAGTGCTGGCGGCCTGCGCGGCCGTGCTCGGCGGGGGCGGACCGTCCGGCGCCGCGCCGGCCGCCGCGACCGCCGCGCCGCAGAACGCGCCGCAGGCAGTCCAGCAGACCCAGGACCAGTCCGACACCTGCGACATCTACAGCAGCGTGCCGCCGAGTTCGGCCGACGGCCCGGCGGTGAAGGCCATCAAGGCCAAGCGCAGCCTGGTGATCGGCGTGGACCAGAACAGCTACCGCTGGGGCGCCCGCAACCCGAACACCGGCCAGATCGAGGGCTTCGACATCGATCTCGCCCGGGCCATCGGCACCGCCATCATGGGCGACCCGGACAAGGTGGTGCTCAAGCCGGTCGCTACCGCCGACCGGGTCGACGCGGTGCAGAAGGGCCGGGTCGACCTGATCGTCCGCACCATGACCGTCAACTGCAAGCGGATGCAGGACGTCGCCTTCTCCAAGCCGTACTTCAGCATCTCCCAGCGGGTGCTGGTGCCGAAGACCTCCCAGGCGAAGAACCTGGACGAGGCGATCGCCGGCAAGAACGTCTGCGTCGCCAAGGGGTCCACGGCCGCCGATGTGATGGACCCGGCCAAGGGCGCCAAGAAGGACGCCAAGGCGCAGCTGACGGTCGTCGAGAACCAGTTGGACTGCCTGGTCCTGATGCAGCTCGGCAAGGTCGACGCCACCATGACCGACGACGGCCTGGCGGCCGGCCAGGCCGCCCAGGACCAGACCGTGCGGATCGTGGACGGCGACGTGCAGCCGGAGGTGATCGGCGTCGCCATGCTCAAGAGCAGCCCGGACCTCACCGCCCGGGTCAACCAGGTGCTGGCCGACTACCACGGCAGCGGCGACTGGGGCCGCAGCTACGACCGCTGGCTGAAGCCGTACATGCTGAACGAGGCCGAGCACTACTGGCCCGTTCCGCACTGAGCGCCGCATCGCGCACGGAGCACCACGGACGCGGGGCGTTGACGCCGTCTTGACGCCCCGCGCCCGCACCGCCCGGACGGCCACCGGCTAGGGTTCGGGACGATCACCACGGGGAGACCGGTGGTGGGCACGGGGGTTGTCGTGGGCCGCACGTCGTACGCGACGGCGTCGCACGCGAGGGAAGGAAGGACACCGCGGTGGCGGCATCGGCTGGCCCGGTACTGAGCCGGGAGGAGGTGGACCGCGCGCTCGCGCGCCTCGGCGCGGAGCGGGACGCGGTCGAGTCGGCGCTGCTCGCCCTGCAGGACCACCCGGGCCTGCGGCTGCTGGAGGGCGCCGGGCTGTCCGGCCGCACCCTGGAGCGCTGGTCGGTCGCCGGCAAGGGCCTGCCGCTGCTCTGGGCGCTGTTCGACCGCTACTCCGAGGCGCTCGCCTCGGCCCGCGCCGTCCGGGCCCGCAAGGCCAAGCCCGGCGGTCCCGAACTCGCCGAGCTGAGCGAGCTGCTGACCGGCGACGCGGTGACCGTCCCCGGCGGCGCGCTGCCGGACGGGCCGCAACTGCTGGGCGCGCCCGCCAAGCTGGTCGAGCGGATCAGCCTGGACGCGCTGATGGCCCGGATGAACTCCTGGTACGCCACCGTGCTGGAGGTGGTCAGCGCCGCCGACGCGGTCTGGTCGGCGCTGCCGGCCCGGATCGACCTGCTGCTCGCCGAACTGCACCGGGTGCAGACCCTGGCCGCCTCGCTCGGCGTGCGTACCGGCAGCCACCCGCTGGGCGACGACCTGACCGGGCTCGGACGCGACCTCACCGAGCTGCGCACCGAGGTCCGGGAGGACCCGCTGGCGCTGTGGCGCCCGGCCCGGGTGCCCGCCCAACGCGGCACGGTGCCCGACGGCGAGGCCTTCGCCTCGGCCGCCGGGGTGGTCGACACCGAGCGCTTCGACCGGGCCGGGCGGGCGCTGGACGGCGTCCGGCTGGAGCTGGAGAACCTGCTGCGGCTGCGCGACGACGCCGAGGAGCGCCTCCAGGGCGTCGGCGACCTGCTCCAGCGGGCCGACGCCACCCTGGCCGAGGCCCGCCGGGCCCGCGGCGAGGTGCTGGCGAAGATAGCGGCCAGCGACGTCCCCGCGGTGCCCGGCCCGGCCTCGGCGCTGCGCGAACGGATCGTCACCGCCCTGGACCTGCGCCAGGCCGGGCAGTGGGGCCGGCTGGCTCCGCTGCTGGACACCCTGGAGGACGCCGCCGCCAAGGAGCTGGCCCGGGCCCGGCACTCGCTCACCGAGGTCACCCAGCCACTGGCCGTCCGGGCCGAACTGCGCGGCCGGCTGGACGCCTACAAGGCGATGGCGGCCCGGATGCGGGTCGCCGAGGACCCGGAAGTGATCGAACGGTACGAGAAGGCGCGCTGGCTGCTGTGGAGCGCGCCCTGCGACCTGCGGGCGGCGGCCACCGCGGTGGCCCGCTTCCAGCAGTCGCTGCGCCCGGCCCAGAGCGAGGCCGCGGAGGGCGCACCGGCACACGGGACGACCGGCCAGACGCCGGTCGACGGACAGGTACAGGGGGGCTGAGGTTGATGGGCGAGACGTGCGTACGGCCGGGGTGCTCCGGCAGCGGCAGGATCGACGCGGACGGCTACTGCGACGAGTGCGGGCTGACCCCGGTGGGGGCCGCGGCGGTCGCCCCGGCGTCCTCCGGCGCGGCGGCCCCGCCGCCGACCGCCGCCGGTCCCGGCTCGCCCTGCCCGCGGGACTGCTCCGGCAGCATCGACGCGGACGGCTACTGCGACGAGTGCGGGCTCACCCCGCCCGGCGCGGACACCGGCATCACCCAGCCCCACGTGCCGTCCGCGCGGGTCGCCCCGGACTCCGCCCGCAGCGGCTCGATCCGCTCGCTGTCGGCCCGCACCGGCTCCGCCCGCTCGATGTCCGGCCGCTCCCGCTCGCACCGCTCGACCCGCACCGGCAGCAGCCGCTCGGTCTCGGTGCGCTCCACCCGGGGCAGCGTCAGCGCCGGCACCCGCAACCGGCTGGGCGCCGGGCTGGTCACCGTGCCGACCGTGGCGACGGCCGACCCGGCGCAGGCGGTGCTGACCAATCCGGAGGTGCCCGAGCGCAAGCGGTACTGCTCCAAGTGCGAGGCCCCGGTGGGCCGGGAGAAGAACGGCCAGCCGGGCCGCCCGGACGGCTTCTGCACCAAGTGCGGCACGCCGTACTCCTTCACGCCCAAGCTGCGCCGCGGCGACCTGGTCGGCGGCCAGTACGAGGTGGTGGGCTGCCTGGCGCACGGCGGGCTCGGCTGGATCTACCTGGCCATAGACCGCCGGGTCAACGACAAGTGGGTCGTCCTCAAGGGCCTGTTGAACACCGGGGACGAGGACGCGCTCGCCGCGGCCGTCGCCGAGCGGCGCTTCCTGGCCGAGGTGGACCACCCGAACATCGTCCGGATCATCAACTTCGCCGAGCACCTGGACATCGGCTCCGGCTCCACCGCCGGCTACATCGTCATGGAGTACGTCGGCGGCAAGTCGCTCAAGGACATCGCCAACGACCGCCGCACCCCGGACGGGCGGCGCGAGCCGCTGCCGGTGGAGGTGGCGATCGCGTACGCGCTGGAGGCGCTGCCCGCGCTCGGGTACCTGCACAGCCGGGGCCTGATCTACTGCGACTTCAAGATCGACAACGTGATCCAGAGCGGCGACGCGCTCAAGATCATCGACATGGGCGCGGTCTGCCGCCTCGACCACGACGGCGCGATCTACGGCACCGTCGGCTACCAGGCCCCGGAGATCGCCACCCACGGCCCCTCCCCCGCCTCCGACCTCTACACCGTGGCCCGCACCCTCGCGGTGCTCACCTTCGACTTCCAGGGCTACAGCACCACCTACCGCGAAACCCTGCCCGGGCCCGAGGACGTCGAGGTCTTCGCGAAGTACGAGTCGTACTACCGCTTCCTGGTCCGCGCCACCGACCCGGACCCGGCCCGCCGCTTCTCCTCCGCCGAGGAGATGGCCGACCAGCTCACCGGCGTGCTGCGGGAGGTCCTGGCCCTCCAGGACGAGCGGCCCCGGCCCGCGCCGTCCACCCTGTTCGGCCCCGAACTGCGCGTCGTGGACACCGACTTGGTGCTGCCCACCGACCACCCCGGACAGCTCCGGGTGGCCGCCCTGTCCCCCTCCGCCGCCGCCCTGGCGCTGCCCGTCCCCCGGGTCGACCCGGGCGACCCCAACGCCGGCTTCCTCGCCACCCTGCTCGCCACCGACCCCGAGGAGGCGCTCGCCGCCCTCGGCGGCGCCCCCGCCGTCTCGGTCGAGAGCCGGCTGCGCGAACTGCGCGCTCTGCTCGAACTCGGCCGCCACGACACGGCCGTGAACGCGCTCGCCGCGCTGGAACAGGACCACCCGGACGACTGGCGGGTGGTCTGGTACCGCGGGCTGGTCGCCCTGGTCGCGGCCGCCGACGACTCCGGCACGCCCCGAGCACCGGGTCAGGAGCACCCGGAGGCGAGCGGGCGAATCACAGCCCTTCGAGCGGCTGCCGAGGCCTTCGACGCGGTCTACGACGCCTTCCCCGGCGAGGCCGCGCCCAAGCTCGCCCTCGCCATCTGCGCCGAACTGCTCGACGACGGCGGCGACGCGGCCGAGTTCTACCGGCTCGTCTGGACCACCGACCACTCCTACCTGAGCGCCGCCTTCGGCCTGGCCCGGGTCCGCCTCGCCGGGGACGACCGGCCCGGCGCGGTGCGGGTGCTGGAGTCCGTCCCGGCCACCTCCAGCCAGTACACCGCCGCCCGGATCGCCGCCGTCCGCGCCCGGCTGCGCGAACGGGCCGCCACCGAGCCGCTCGCCGCCGACCTCGCCGCCGGCTCCGACCAGCTGACCGCGCTGCGGCTGGACGACCGCCGCCGCGAGGAGCTCTCCGTGGAGGTGCTCGGCGCGGCCCTCGGCTGGGTCGGCGCCGGCTCGGCCGGTGCCCCGCAGGGCGCCGACCTGGTGGTACTGGGACGTCCCGCCGTCGAGCGGGAACTGCGCTTCGCCCTGGAACAGTCCTACCGGGTACTCGCCCGGTTGGCCGACCGGGCCGAGACCAGGATCGAGATGGTGGAACGGGCCAACCGGGCCCGCCCCAGGACGTGGGTGTAACCGATGCCGCAGCAGACCGAGTGCCCGAGCTGTTCCGAGCCGATGGACCGTGAGGACGCCTACTGCGGGCGCTGCGGGGCCGGCCGGGACGGTCGGGCGGCCCCGGGCGCGATGCCCGCCAGCTGGGCCGCCGCCCGCGGTGAGGCCGTCCCGCCGCAGCGCGGGCCGGTCTGCGTGCACTGCGGGCAGCCGCAGGTCACCGAGGACGGCTACTGCGAGGGCTGCGGCAGCGCCCAGCCGCGCCCGCGCGACCACATGGAGAAGGCCCTCGGGGGCGTCGCCGGGGTCAGCGACCGCGGCGTGCGCCACCACCGCAACGAGGACTCCTTCACCGTCGCCGCCACCTCGCTGCCCGGCGGGGAGCCCGTCGTGGTCGCCGTGGTGTGCGACGGCGTCTCCTCCTCCGACCGCCCCGACGAGGCTTCCGAGACCGCCGTCGACGCCGCCTCGGAGTCCCTGCTCACCTCCCTGGAGGCCGGCCGGGACCCGGAGGAGGCGATGCGCGCGGCGATCGCCGACGCCGCCAAGGCCGTCGCCGACCTCGCCACCGACGGCGCCGGCCCGACCCGCCCCGACCTCAACGCACCCGCCTGCACCTACGTCAGCGCCATAGCGGCGGGCGGCCGGGTCACCATCGGCTGGGTGGGCGACACCCGGGCGTACTGGATCCCGGACGACCGCACCGGCGCCGAACCCTTCCGGCTCACCCAGGACGACTCCTGGGCGGCCCGGATGGTCGAGGCCGGGCTGATGGGCGAGGCAGAGGCCTACTCCGACCCGCGTGCCCACGCCATCACCGGCTGGCTCGGCGCCGACGCCGAGGAGGTCGTGCCGCACACCCTCGACTTCACCCCGCACGTCCCCGGAGTGCTGCTGATCTGCACCGACGGGCTGTGGAACTACGCCGAGGCGGCCACCGACCTGGCCTACTACGTCCGGCCGGACGCCCGCACCGAACCGCTCGCCACGGCGCAGACCCTGGTGAAGTTCGCGGTCGCGGCCGGCGGGCACGACAACATCACCGTCGCGGTGCTGCCGATCGAGCCGTCCGCCGCCGCGCTGGCGGAGATCGAGGAGACGCCCACCGCGCTGGACCTCAGGGTGATCACCCCGGCGGAGGCCCAGGCCGTCCGGACGGGCGCCCCGGTCGGCACCCCCACCGGTATCCCGGCCGCTGCCCTCGGGGACGACGAGGACCACGACCCGACCCTGCCGGACCTCCCGGTGATCGGCTCCCCCTCCGCCCCGCTGCCCCCGGCCCCGCCGGTCCCGGCCACCGCGCCGCCCGCCCCGCCGGCCGTCCCGCCCGCACCGCCCGTGGCGCCGCCCGTCCCGCCGCAGCCGCCGCACCCGCCGACGGCCTGACCGGCCCGACGCGAACGGCCCGACGGCCTCCGTCCGCCGGACCGCCCCGAGACCCGATCGCATCCACCCCTGACCCGACGGGAGCCACCGCCCCATGGCAACACTGGCGAAGCCGAACCTGCCCAGGTTCGACGTGGAGATCTTCCAGAACGAGTACCTGGCCGACGGCGCCCGCGAGGTCAACGCCATCGTCACCGTCACCTCCACCGGCGGCGGCACGTCCGGCGGCCGTCCGCTCGGGATCACCGACGCCGGCCGACCGGGCGGCGACGCCAATGCCGCCGTGGTGATCCTGGTCGACTGCTCGGGCTCGATGGACTACCCCAAGACCAAGATCAACGGGGCCCGCGAGGCCACCGCCGCCGCCATCGACGCCCTGCGCGACGGCACCGCCTTCGCGGTGGTGGCCGGCACCCACGAGGCCCGCGACATCTACCCCGGCGACGGCACCCTGGCGACCGCCTCGGCGAGCACCCGGGAGCAGGCCAAGGAGTCGCTGCGCCGCCTCACCGCGGCCGGCGGCACCGCGATGGGCACCTGGCTGGCCAAGGCCGACAAGCTCTTCCTCACCCGCCGCGACATCGCCATCCGGCACGCCATCCTGCTCACCGACGGCAACAACGAGCACGAGTCGGCGGAGGACCTCGCCCGCAACATCGAGCGGGTCACCGGCCACTTCACCGCCGACTGCCGCGGCGTCGGCACCGACTGGCGGATCGACGAGCTGCGCAAGATCTCCTCCGCGCTGCTCGGCACCACCGACATCGTCGCCGAGCCCTCCGGCCTGGCCGAGGACTTCCGCTCGATGATGACCGGCGCGATGGGCAAGCAGGTCGCCGACGTCGCCCTGCGGATCTGGACCCCGGCCAACGCCGCGGTCAAGTTCGTCAAGCAGGTCGCCCCCGCGGTCGAGGACCTCACCGGCCGCCGCGCCGAGTCCGGCCCCCGGGCCGGCGACTACCCGACCGGCTCCTGGGGCGACGAGAGCCGCGACTACCACGTCTGCGTCGAGGTCCCGGCGGCGTCGGTCGGCAACGAGATGCTCGCCGCCCGGATCAGCCTGGTGTTGCCCCCGCAGGTCGGCGGCGGCACCCCCGAGGTGCTCGGCCAGGGCCTGGTCAAGGCCGTCTGGACGGACGACCTGGCCTCCTCCACCCGGATCAGCCCGCAGGTCGCCCATTACACCGGGCAGGCCGAACTCGCCTCCTCCATCCAGGAGGGCCTGGAGGCCCACCGCGCCGGGGACGTCGACACCGCCACCGCCAAGCTGGGTGCCGCCGTCCGGATCGCCCACGCGACCGGCAACGACGGCACCTTCAAGCTGCTGCAGAAGGTGGTGGACGTGGTGGACCCGAAGGAGGGTACGGTTCGGTTCCGTAAGAACGTGAGCGAGGCCGACTCGATGACCCTTGAGACCCGGTCGACCAAGACGGTACGTGTGAAGAAGTGACCGCTGAAAACGTGATCGGGCCGGCCGCCCGGCGCCACGTCGCACCGCACCGGCCCGAAACGAGGGGGACCTGATGCCGATCTGCCCGAGGGGCCACGAGTCGCAGGCCGAGGACTGGTGCGACTTCTGCGGCTTCCCGATGACTCCACCGGCCCCGGCACCCGGCGCCCACGGGGGGTACCCGGGCACGCCCGGGGCCGACTCCGCGCCCGGCGCACCCGCCGGGTACCCGCAGCACGGCGGTGCCGCCTTCGGCGCGCCGCCCGGGCCGCCGACCCACCCGGGGGCCGTCCCGCCGCCTCCGCCCGGAGCGTTCCCCCCGCCCGGCGGCTACCCGCCGCCCGGGGCGCCGCACGGCCTCACCGAGGGCCTGGCCGTCTGCCCGATCTGCCGCAGCCCGCAGACCGGCCGGTTCTGCGAGGAGTGCGGCTACGACTACGAGCTGTCCACCCCCTCGCGCCGCCAGGTGCCGGCCGGCGGCGGCGCCGCACCCGCGCCCGCGCCCGGCCCGGCCCAGCCCCCGCCGCTGAACATCCCGGCGGCCTACGGCGGCCCGGCGCAGCCGCCGCAGGCCCCGCCCGGTCCGCCCGGGGCGCCGCAGCCCCACCAGCCGCAGCAGCCGGGGTACCCGCAGCAGCCGGAGTACCCCCACACCTACGGCTACCCGCCGCCGGAGGGCGCCTTCCCGGAGGCCCCGGTCCGCGAGGACTCCGGCCCGGTGTACGCCCAGCCGGCCGGCCCCGGCCCGAACAACCGCGGCGGCGACTTCGGCACCTCCTTCCACCTGGCCCCGCCGCAGCCCCAGCCGGGTGCCCAGCCGGAGGGCGCCCCGGCCGAGCCGGTCCGGGCCAACTGGATCGCGGTGGTCTCGGCCGACCGCGACTACTTCACCGACATGATGGCCCGCAGCGGCCCCGAGGCGGCCGGCCTGTTCTTCCCGCCGTACTGCCCCGAGCGCCGCATCCCGCTGACCGGCCGCGGCCAGCTGCGGATCGGCCGGCGCAGCCAGCACCGGGGCACCGTCCCGGAGATCGACCTGTCGGTGCCGCCGGAGGACCCGGGCGCCTCGCACCAGCACGCGCTGCTCGCCGAACAGGCGGACGGCAGCTGGGTCCTGGTCGACCAGGACTCGACCAACGGAACCACCGTGAACGGCGGCGCGGACCCGATCTCCCCGCACACCGCCGTACCGCTGAACGACGGCGACCGGATCCACATCGGCGCCTGGACCACCATCACGATGCACCGCGCCTGACCCGCTTCTGATCGCGCGTCAGCGACAACTCCGGCCGGGCCGGGCGGAATTCGGATATTCCGCCCGGCCCGGCTTTCCGTGACTTCCTCAGGGATTCCACAAATTCCCTTCGCCGACATGCACAAGACGCTCCGAAACCCCTATTCTCTGGCCTCATGACTGCTGCAATATCCGCCGACGGCATCCGTCAGCGGTACGGGGATGTGCAGGCCGTCGACGGGGTTTCGCTCACCGTCGAGGCCGGCGAGTTCTACGGGATCCTGGGCCCGAACGGCGCCGGGAAGACCACCACCATGGAGATCCTGGAAGGCGTCCGGAAGCCCGACGAGGGCCGGGTCGAGCTGCTGGGGATGGCGCCCTGGCCGCGCAATCCGAAACTGCTGCCGCGGATCGGCGTGCAGTTCCAGGCCTCCGCCTTCTTCCGGAAACTGACCGCCCGGGAGACCATCCGCACCTTCGCGTCGTTCTACGGGGTCGGCCCCAAGCGGGCCGACGCGATGCTGGAGCGGGTCGGCCTCGCCGACAAGACCGAGAGCCTCACCGACCAGATGTCCGGCGGCCAGGCCCAGCGCCTGTCGATCGCCTGCGCACTGGCCCACGACCCGGAGCTCGTCTTCCTGGACGAGCCCACCACCGGCCTCGACCCGCAGGCCCGCCGCAACCTCTGGGACCTGCTGCGGGACATCAACGCCGAGGGCCGCACCGTCGTCCTGACCACCCACTACCTGGACGAGGCCGAGATCCTCTGCGACCGGGTCTCGATCATGGACCACGGCAGGATCCTCCACACCGGCGCCCCGGCGGCGCTGATCCGCGAGATCGACGACACCGTCCGGATCAGCGTGGCGTCCGGCCAGCTGCCGCTGGAGCGGGCCCGCGAACTGCTGGCCGCCGCCGGCGCCGACATCGCCACCCTGGAGGACGACACCGTCTCGCTCTCCGTCTCCACCCGCCTGCCCTCCCCGGTCCTCAGCGTCCTCGCCGAGCAGAACGCGCTGCGCGGCCTCGAAGTGCGCGGCGCCACCCTGGAGGACGTCTTCCTCCAGCTGACCGGACGGGAGTTCCGCGCATGACCGTCACCACCTCCTCCGAGCCGAAGGCCCCCGCACCGCGCGGTGGTTCGGCCGGCGCCGCCGAGGGGCGGGAGCGGGTCAGCGCCTTCTGGAGCCTGTCCCGCGCGATGCTGCTCGGGATGAAGCGCGACCGCACCGCGACCTTCTTCATCCTGCTGTTCCCGCTGGTCTTCCTGGTCTTCTTCGGCTCCGTGACCAAGGGCTCCGGCAGCCCGCACGCCAAGGTCGCCCAGGTCGGCGCGGTGAAGCTGTTCGACTCGATCCAGGGCGACCAGCGGGCCGGCCTGGACAAGGTCCTCACCATCACCAGGACCGACGACGAGGCCGGCACGCTGGAGAAGGTCCGCAAGGGCGACTTCGACGCGATGATCAAGCAGGGCCCGGACGGCACGGTGGAGCTGCGCTACACCGCCGCCGACCAGGTCAGGGCCGGCGCGCTCCATGGCATCCTCAACTCGGTCGTCCAGGAGGCCAACCAGCAGGCCACCCACCAGCCGGCCGCCTACGTGCTGGACTCCCAGCAGGTCGAGGACAAGTCACTCAAGCCGATCCAGTTCCTCACCCCGGGCCTGCTCGGCTGGGCCGTCGCCACCGGCGCGGTCTTCGGCGCCGCGCTGACCCTGGTCAACTGGCGCAGGTCCAAGGTGCTGCGCCGGCTGCGGCTGGCGCCGATCAGCGCCGGCACGGTGGTCAGCTCCCGGATCCTGGTCTCGCTGCTCACCGCGTTCCTGCAGACCAGCGTGTTCCTGGTGGTCGCCACCAGCTTCTTCGGGCTCAAGCTCACCGGCAACTGGTGGCTGGTCCTCCCGCTGGTGGCCTGTGCGACGCTCGCCTTCATGTCGATCGGCCTGCTGGCCGGTTCGGTCGCCAAGACCGAGGAGGCGGCCAACGGCATCTCGCAGATCATCGTGCTGCCGATGTCGTTCCTGTCCGGCTCGTTCTTCCCGCTGGACGGCGCCCCCGGCTGGCTGCAGACCGTCTCCAAGGTCATGCCGCTGCACTACCTGGTCGACACCGCCCAGACCGTGCTGACCCGCGGCGGCGGCATCACCGACGCCCTGCCGACCATGGGCGGACTGCTGCTCTTCGCGGCCGTACTGACCGGCATCGCCTGGAAGCTGTTCAAGTGGGAAGACGCCTGATCCTCCCCTCCTGACACCTCCGGCCCGACGGGGTCGTACGCCATTGGTCCCGGTGTACGACCCCGTCGGCGTCTGCGACCATGGTCGGGTGACAGAGATCGGGCGAGGCACGTTCAGCGAGGAGACCTTCTTCGAGCAGGTCGGCGGTGAGCCGACCTTCCGGCTGCTGACCCGCCGCTTCTACGAGGGCATCGCCCAGGACGAGTTGCTGCGACCGATGTACCCCGAGGAGGACCTCGGCCCGGCCGAGGAGCGGATGGCGCTGTTCCTCATGCAGTACTGGGGCGGCCCGCGCACCTACAGCGAGCAGCGCGGCCACCCCCGGCTGCGGATGCGGCACGCCCCGTTCAAGGTCGACAAGGCCGCGCACGACGCCTGGCTCACCCACATGCGCGCCGCCGTGGCCGGCCTCGAACTGCCCGCCGAGCACGAGCGGCAGCTGCTGGACTACCTGACCTACGCCGCCGCCTCGATGATCAACACCCCGGGCTGAGCGGGCGGTTCACCACCCCGGGCTGAGCCTGCGGTTCACCGCAGCGGGCTGAGCCCCAGCCCCGCGCCCGGCGCGGCCGCGGTCCGCACCAGCACCGAACCCGCCGGGGCGCTCAGCCGCAGCCAGCCGCCCGCCCGGTGCACCGAGAGCGGGGCCCCGGGCTTCAGGAAGCCGATCGCGTACGCGGCGTGCACCGCGCGCAGCGGCAGCTCCGGCAGCACGCCGACCGGCCGGGACCAGATCTCGTCCGCCAGCCGGTCCAGCACCGCACGGCTGCGGTGGTGCTCCGGGACGGCCTCGGTGCGCTCCCGGAACTCCCGCACCCCGGCCATCAGTTCGGGGTACACCTCGGCCACCGGCGGGGCCCCGACCGGTCGCCAGCCGGCCCGCGGCGGCAGCAGCCCGGCCCAGGCCGGACCGGTCACCGGCGCGGGCAGCGCGACGGCGCCCGCCTCGGTGTCCACGCCGTCCAGCAGCTGGCCCGCCGAGACGGTCAGGTCCACCGGCTCGTCCAGGCCGCTCAGCCGGGCCGTACGGATCGCCAGCGCGCCCGAACCGCCCAGCGGCAGCCGCCCGAAGACCGCCAGCACGCCGTCCGCCCCGGCCGGGTCGACCGCCTGCAGGCGCACGGCCGCCGCCCGGTCGAAGCGCAGCAGGCGCAGCAGGAAGGCGGAGAGGTCGGCGGCCTCACCGGTGTCGGTCAGGGCGAGGCGGGCGGTGACGGTCAACGCGGCTCAGCTCGAATCGGTTCGGGGATCCTGGTGCTCGGGGATCCGGGCACTCGAGGTCCGGGGACTTTCAGACTGCCGCGCCGACCGGGGCCTCGTCCATGAAACGGGAGAGGAACTCCCGCTCCACCGGTGAGATCCGGCGCGGCCGGCCCTCGGCCAGGTCGTACGGCACGACCACGGTGGAGGCGCGGACGTACACCGTCTCGGAGCCGTCCTCGTGGACGTCCTTGATGTCGTAGGAGACGGTCAGCGAGGCGCTGCCGATGCGCGTCACCCGGGTCTCGACGGTGACCGGCTCCGGCCGGTGCACCAGCGGACGCTTGTAGTCGATCTCGTGGCGGGCCACCACCGAACCGCCCGCGAACTCCCCGGCGCCGGCCTCGGCGGCCTGGGTGAACATGAAGTCGATCCGGGCCTCCTCCAGGTAGCGCAGGAAGACCACGTTGTTGACGTGCCCGAAGGCGTCCATGTCGGACCAGCGCAGCGGGCAGGCGTAGATGTGGCGAGCCACGGGTGTTCTCCTCGGTGTCCGGTCGCCCGCCGCCGAACCTCGGCGACGGGCCGCGGCCCGGCAGGCCGCCCCGGGGGGCAGTCTGCCGGGCCGTTGTGACAGCTGGGTGTCAGCCTCGGGTCAGCTTCTTGTACGTGGCCCGGTGCGGACGGGCGGCGTCGGCGCCCAGTCGCTCGATCTTGTTCTTCTCGTACGACTCGAAGTTGCCCTCGAACCAGAACCACTTGCTCTCGCCCTCGTAGGCGAGGATGTGGGTGGCCACTCGGTCCAGGAACCAGCGGTCGTGGGAGATGACCACGGCGCAGCCGGGGAACTCCAGCAGGGCGTTCTCCAGCGAGGAGAGCGTCTCGACGTCGAGGTCGTTGGTGGGCTCGTCGAGGAGCAGCAGGTTGCCGCCCTGCTTGAGGGTGAGCGCCAGGTTCAGCCGGTTGCGCTCACCACCGGAGAGCACGCCGGCCGGCTTCTGCTGGTCCGGGCCCTTGAAGCCGAACGCCGACACGTAGGCGCGGGACGGCATCTCGACCTGGCCGACGTTGATCCAGTCCAGACCGTCGGAGACGACCTCCCAGAGGGTCTTCTTCGGGTCGATGTTGGAGCGGGTCTGGTCGACGTAGCTGATCTTGACGGTCTCGCCGACCTTGACCGTGCCGCTGTCCGGGGTCTCCAGGTCCTGGAGCATCTTGAACAGGGTGGTCTTGCCGGCGCCGTTCGGGCCGATGATGCCGACGATGCCGTTGCGCGGCAGGGTGAAGCTCAGGTCGTCGATCAGGATCTTCTCGCCGAAGGCCTTGTTGAGGTTCTCGACCTCGATGACGACGCTACCCAGGCGCGGGCCCGGCGGGATCTGGATCTCCTCGAAGTCCAGCTTCCGCATCTTGTCGGCCTCGGCCGCCATCTCCTCGTAACGGGCGAGGCGGGCCTTGGACTTGGCCTGACGGCCCTTGGCGTTGGAGCGGACCCACTCCAGCTCTTCCTTGAGCCGCTTGGCGCGCTTGGCGTCCTTCTGGCCCTCGACCTTGAGACGGGACTGCTTGGTCTCGAGGTAGGTGGAGTAGTTGCCCTCGTAGGGGTAGGCGCGGCCGCGGTCGAGCTCCAGGATCCACTCGGCCACGTTGTCCAGGAAGTACCGGTCGTGGGTGACGGCCACGACGGTGCCCTTGTACTTCTCCAGGTGCTGCTCCAGCCAGTTCACCGACTCGGCGTCCAGGTGGTTGGTGGGCTCGTCGAGCAGCAGCAGGTCGGGGGCCTCCAGCAGCAGCTTGCAGAGCGCGACGCGGCGCTTCTCACCACCGGAGAGCTTGGTGACCGCCCAGTCGCCGGGCGGGCAGCCCAGGGCGTCCATGGCCTGCTCCAGCTGGGCGTCCAGGTCCCAGGCCTCGGCGTGGTCCAGCTCCTCCTGGAGCTTGCCCATCTCGTCGAGCAGCGCGTCCGAGTAGTCGGTCGCCATCAGCTCGGCGATCTCGTTGAAGCGGTCGAGCTTGCCCTTGATCTCCTTGACGCCGTCCTGGACGTTCTCCAGGACCGTCTTGGTCTCGTCGAGCGGCGGCTCCTGGAGCAGCATGCCCACGGTGAAGCCGGGCGAGAGGAAGGCGTCGCCGTTGGAGGGCTGCTCCAGGCCGGCCATCATCTTCAGCACGGTGGACTTACCGGCACCGTTGGGGCCAACGACGCCGATCTTCGCTCCGGGGAGGAAGCTGAGCGTCACGTCGTCAAGGATGACCTTGTCTCCGTGAGCCTTGCGCACCTTGCGCATCGTGTAGATGTATTCCGCCACGTGAGATCGCTCCGGCGTCGTCGGGAGTATTCGTCTTGCAGCGTTCCATTGTGCCGCACCGGCCGGGAGCCCCGAACCGCCCGGGTGACCCCACCGGGGTATCCGGCCCCTCCCCCCTGCGTCGATCGCCCCCGAGGCTCCCCGCGCCGGGTCCTCCCCACTCCTCCGCCGGGACGCCCAGCCGGACATGCGGACCGGACATGCGGACGGCCCGGCCCCCGCAGATGCGGGAACCGGGCCGGTTCGACTACTCAGGCCCTCAGGAGGTCATCGCCTCCCGTGACCCGCTCAGGCGGTTCAGGCGGTGGTGCGACCGTGACGGCCACGGCGGCGCAGGACGAAGACCGCGGCGCCACCGGCCACGACCAGGCCACCGGCGACGGCGGCGAGGATCGGGGTGGAGTCATTGGCACCGGTCTGGGCCAGGCCACCGGTGCCCGGGGCGGCGCTGGTGGTGGACGGAGCCGGCTGGGCGCCACCGGCGCTCGGGGTGCCCGAGGGGGTGGCGGTACCGGTGCTGGTGCCGGCCGGGGTGGTCGGGGCGGAGGACGGGTTGCCAGTGCCGGTCTTGCAGTCCAGGACACCCTGGAAGTCGCGGCTGTAGCCGTTCGGACCGGTGACGGTGATCTTGTAAGCGGTCTTCTCGGCGACCGGAACGAGCACACTCTCGGTCTTGCCCGGCTGGACGGTCAGCGACTGCTTGCCGACCGTGACGGTGCCAGCTTCGTCACCACCGTTGGTGACGGAGACCCGCACGCCGTTGTTGGCGCACTCGACCTTGGCGGTGCTGTCGATCAGCGCGCCCTTGCCCTGCTTCCAGGTGGCCTTGGCGGCGGCGGAGACGCTGACCTTGCTGGAGCCGGCCAGGATCATGGTCTGGCTGTGGTCGGTGGCGGTGTAGCCCTTGCTCAGGAACACGCGGCCGCTGGGCACCTCGGTGGAGACGTCGGCCTTGAGGGCGAGCGAGCCGTCCGGGGTGCCGGCCGGGACGTCCAGGAACAGCTGGGTGTCCTTGGCGATCGGCCCGGTCAGGGTGGCGCCGACCGGCTTGCCGTCCTTGTCCACCAGCTTGGCCTTGTCGG
Source organism: Kitasatospora sp. NPDC036934 (assembly GCF_055608425.1). Taxonomy (NCBI): domain Bacteria; kingdom Bacillati; phylum Actinomycetota; class Actinomycetes; order Kitasatosporales; family Streptomycetaceae; genus Kitasatospora; species Kitasatospora sp. NPDC036934. The sequence continues at coordinate 318,301 of NZ_JBVJQR010000005.1, forward strand.
CGGCGTCGCCGGTGACGGCGAGCTTCACCGCGCTGGCACTGGAGTTGAGGACGAACGGGCCGAGCTTGCTGCCGGACTTGCCGGACACCGAGTCCGGGGTGAGGCTCAGCGACGGCTTGGGCTCGGCGGCGATGCCCTTGTTGGCGCCACTGACCAGGTAGTCGCGCAGCTTGGTGGCCGCCTCGCTGTGCGGGGTGGCGTTCTTGCCGTCCGAGAACTTCCAGATCGCGGCCTGGGTGCCGGCCGCGGCGTCCTCGGCCGTCAGGCCCGGGATCTTGAGGGAGGCGGCGAGCGAGCTCTCCGACACCTTCGGGTAGGAGTTCTCCAGGATCCAGCGGATCTTGGAGGCGGGCTCCGCGCGCTTCGGGTCGCCGAGGGAGCTGCTCGACCAGTCCGACTCCTGGTACTGGATCTTCTTCCTGATGTCCACCGGGAACCCGAAGTCGATGCAGTAGGTCTTCAGCTCGCCGTCGGCGGTCTTGAGCGTGAACAGACCGGCGTCGTAGGTGTCGCCGTCGACGTCGACCTTCTCGCCGAAGATCGAGTTCTGGACGACTGCGGACACACCCGACGCCGGAGTGTCGGCCGCAGCCGCCGCACCGGCCGCGAACAGGCCTCCGCCCAGCGCAACGCTGGTCGTGAGCATGACAGTGGCTATGCGGGACAGACCCCGCCCCTGCCTCTTGAACATCTGGGATCCCTCCGGAGCGGGCCGCGCCGATTGGGCAGCCCGCCGACTTGCCGTGCCGCGCGTGCCCCCTGTGGCACTGCTGCGGGGTGTGAACCAACCGAATCCTATTGAGCCTCAGGGGCCTCGAAACCCCCATGCGAAATCAGGACGATTCCGTATCTGGATCGTTATCAACCCCCTCAGGTTCCACACAAGCTGACGCTCCGCCAGAATCCGTCCTCGACTTTCCGTTATCCCGACGAGATTGCGCCTGCGGGCGCAACGACTGTCTCGATCAACATATTTGTCGACAGGGAAGGGTCACCGCCCCCTCAGCCCGACATCGCCCGGTCTTCACCTCCCCGTTCCCCCTCGGACACTCCCTCCTGCTGCTCCGTCACCGCCCCCGCCCCCGGGGGCGACTCGGGCAAACGGGGCGCCGCAGCCACCGCCGAGGCCCGGCGCGACTCCAGTGCGCTGACGATCCACCCGGGCACCGGCTCGTTCGCGGTCTCCGCGCCGGCCGCCCCCACCGGGCCCGGCGGCTGCCCGCGCACGCCCGCCGCCCAGCGGAACGCCGAGGTGCCGCGGGTGAGATCGTGCCCGACCGACCGGGCGTCGATCTCGGCCCGACTGCGTTTCGCCTCCCCGTCCCGCCACTCCCGCACCCGCAGCCGGCCCGTCACCAGCACCGGATCGCCCTTGGCCAGCGAGCCGATCAGGTTCACCGCGAGCGCCCGCCAGGCCGTCACCCTCAGCCACTGCGTCTCACCGTCCACCCAGCAGGCCCGCTCGCGGTCGTACCGCCGCTCGGTGCAGCCGAGCTGGAAGTTCGCCATCGGCACCCCGCCGCTGGTTTCCCCGTAGCTCACCTCGGTCGCGACATTGCCGAGCACCGTCACATGCATCTCGTTCACAGCACACTCTCCGTTCTCGCCGACGCACCGTACGGAATCGAGCGGTGCGAGTTGAGAGTGCGCCCCGGAAGAAATCCCCGCCACCGGGTTCCGAAATCCTGTGGACAACTCCTAGGCCGATCGGCAGGGTGAAAAACGGCAGTCACTCACAGGGGTGAATTTCGGCCTTCGTACACCGCCGGGCCGCCAGCTCTTCGCGCTCATGACAACAAACCGGCTGATCGCGGCCGCCCCCGGGGCGCGCCGGATGAGCCGCCGGCGGCCGTCCGCCCACGTCATCCGACCGGAGCAAGCCGAATAGGAACCCCCACCCGCGCCGACGGCGCGACATTCTCCGTGTCGAATCCATAACGGGTGGGGAGGCAGCCCCGTAACGAGTGCACAACGTCCGGCCCGGAACTGTCCCAGACCGCTGCACGCACGGTCTTCACCTGCGATTATCGGACCGCTCCACCGAACCGACACACCAACGACGGTGTCGTCACACCCGGCCGAGGATCTGAACACCCTTATCCTGTCCCCGACAGGGCGAGGGCCTGCCAACCCCCACCCCCACCCTCCGGCACGGGGCCGGACCACGCGCGTCCCCAACGCTCGTCGCCCGATCCCGGCCACGGTCACGCCCGCCAGGGCGCCGTCCGTCCCGCCCCCATAGCTCAGCGGATAGAGCACCCGCCTTCTAAGCGGTAGGTCGCAGGTTCGAATCCTGCTGGGGGCACCGACCCACAATTCCCGCAGGCCATCGCGCATGCGAACACTTTCCGTGGCCACACCGGACCTCCGGGTAATCCGGCACCCACCGCACATAACCCGTGACAATGCGTGTCATGACCGCCGCGAAAGCCGGCCGAGCGGGAAACCGGAATTCCGGGCGAATCCCCCACCCCTGAACGAAACAACCCGCCCTGGCCGGCCAGGCGGCGAAATCCGACAAAAGCCGGACAGAAGCGCCCGGTACGCGCCCGGTACGTGTCCGGGCACATCGGGGCGCCTCATCGGGGCGCCCCAGGAGACTATGCCGCCAGCCCCGCCAGATAGCCGTCGAGCAGTGCGATCTGCCGCTCCGCGGGAAACTCCGCCGGGGCGAACAGCGACTGCACCACCAGCCCCAGCACGAAGGCCTGCGCCGCCGCCGCGAGCCCGGCGGGATCGGCCCCGGCCGGGAGCTCGCCGAGCCGCTGGGCGTCCGTCACGTGCGCCGTGAGCGCCACCCGCGAGCGGGCGTAGCGCCCCGCGTGCGCGGCCGCCAGCTCCGGGTCCGCGAGGGCGACGTCCCAGGAGCTGACCCAGATCCGGTTGCCGGACTCGGTCGCCTCGTCCAGCGGCAGCACGTCGAGCAGCGCGGCCCGCAGCCGGGCCAGCCCGGCGGGCGGCGGCGGGGCGCCGTCGGCGGGGGCCATCCGCCGGGGCCGGGCGGCGGAGCGGCGGTCGAGCTCCTCCAGGGCGTGGCTCAGCAGCGCCCGCTTGTTCGGGAAGTAGTGCGTCAACAAACCGGTGGAGGCGCCCAGTTCGGCGGCCACCGCGCGCAGGGTGAGCCCTTCGAAGCCCTTGCTGGAGAGCACCCGCCACACCCCCTCGGAGACTTCCGAGCGGCGGGCGTCATGGTCTCCACGGGCTGGCGTCATGGGGGCTATCGTACATACCAAACGTTTGTTATGAATGACCCTGACCGCTCCGGCACCACCTCCGAAAGGCCCGCCCGTGTTTTCCGTCCCGCTCGCCGAGAACGCCGAACTGCGCCCGCTGGAGCCCTGGCAGGCCCCCGAGTTCCTGGCCCACATCGACCGCGGCCGCGCCCACATCGACCCGTGGATCCCGTGGGCATCCTTCTCCACCGACCTGGACTCGGCCCGCGCCACCCTGCAGCGCTACGCCGACCGCCAGAACACCGACTCCGGCCGGATCTACGGCATCTGGCGGGACGGCACGCTGGTCGGCGGCGTGATGTTCGTGCACTTCGACGCCAAGGGCGGCACCTGCGAGGTCGGTGCCTGGACCGAACCGGCCGGCGAGGGCGGCGGGCTGATCACCGCCGGTGTCCGGGTTCTGCTCGAGTACGCCTTCACCACCCGGGGCCTGCACCGCGCCGAGTGGTGGTGCTCGGCCACCAACGCCCGCAGCCGGGCGGTGGCGGAGCGGGTCGGCATGCGCCGGGACGGCGTGCTGCGCGAGTGGTACCTGCACAACGGCGTCCGCCACGACAAGGAGATCTGGGCGGTCCTGGCCCGGGAGTGGGCTGTCGCCCGGGGCTGACGGCCCGCAGGAAGGCCATCGGGACCGGACACGACGGATCCAGGTCGCGACGGAGCGGGGCGTGACGGACCAGGATGCGACGGAGCGGGGCCCGGTGGACACCCCATCGTCCACCGGTCCCCGCTCCGTCGAACTCCCCCGCCGACCCAGCCGATCCCGCCGACCCCGCTCAGGCCGCCGGCGCCGGCTCCTCCGCCCCCGCCGCCGACTCCGAAGGCTCTACCGAACGCAGCCGCAGGGCCAGCAGCAGCACCAGCACCATCACCCCGCCCGCCGACAGGAAGACCACGTCCACGGCGTCCGTGAAGCTCCGCACCGCGTGCTCCCGGGCCGCGCCGGTCATCGTCCGCACCACGCCGAGCGACCGCCCGGGCTCGCCGGTCTCGAACACCCGGGCCAGCACGGTGCCGAAGAGCGCCGCGCCGAGCGCGTTGCCGAGGGTCTGGAAGAACCGGATTCCGGTGGTGGCGACGCCGAGTTGGTGGCGCGGGGCGGTGTCCTGCACCAGGGTGATCAGCTGCCCGATCAGCTGCCCGAACCCGGCGCCCAGCAGGGAGAGTTCGGCGCCCACCTGCCAGAGCGGGGTGTCCGGGCCGCTGAGTCCGAGCAGCGCCAGGGCGAGCACCGAGCAGCCCGCACCGGCGATCAGGAAGGTGCGCGGCCGGTGGCCGCGGGCGATCAGACGGGTGGCCAGCAGGCCGACCCCGGTCATCCCGGCGGCCATCGGCATCAGGTAGAGGCTGGCCGTGGTCGGGGCGACCCCCCGGGCGATCTGCAGGTAGATCATCACGTAGACGATCGCGCCCATCATGCCCATCCCGACCAGGCCCTGGATGGCGAAACCGATCCGCACCACCGGAATCCGGAACAGCGAGAGCGGCAGCACCGGCTCGGCGGCGGTGGCCTGGCGCCACAGGAAGAGCCCGAGCGCGGCCAGGGTGGCGGCGGAGAGCCCGAGGATCACCGGGGAGGCCCAGCCGTAGTCCTTGCCGCCCCACTCGGCGACCAACAGCAGCCCGGTGGCGAAGGCCGCGGCCAGGGTGGCGCCGAGGAAGTCCAGACCGCGCCGGCCGAGGGTGCGCGGCAGCTTGATCACCAAGACGACGCCGACCAGGACGAGCAGGCCCAGCGGCAGGTTGATGTAGAAGATCCAGCGCCAGCCGAGGTGGTCGGTGAACAGCGCGCCGATCAGCGGGCCGATCGCCATGCCGAGCCCGGCGACGATCCCGCCCACTGCGCCACCCTTGCCACGGCCGCGCTCCTGCGGGTCCTGGAGCTGGGCCATCACCACCATGGTCACGCTCATCAGTCCGCCGCCTCCGATGCCCTGGACGGCCCGGAAGGCGATCAGCTCGCCCATCGACTGCGCGGCGCCGCACAGCGCCGAGCCGAACAGGAAGGTGCCCACCGCGCCGAGCAGCACCCGCTTGGCGCCGTGGACGTCGCAGAGCTTGCCGTAGAGCGGGAGCAGTGCGGTGGCGGCCAGCGAGAAGGCGCTGACCAGCCAGGGCAGCCGGTCGACGCCGTGCACCGGGTCGAGGTCGCGGACGATCGGCACGGTGGCCGCCGAGACGATGTTGGAGTCGAGCACGGCCAGCACGATCGTCACCAGGCAGAGCAGCATGCCGAATTGGCGCTGGACGGTGGTCATCAGGCCGGATCCGGCCCGGTCGGGCAAGGCCTGGTCGGACGAGGTCCGGCCCGGCGAGGCCTGGCGCTGCGTCGTCCGGCCCGGCGAGGTCTGGTCGGACACGGCCTGGTCGGGCGTGGTCCTGGCGGCGGATGCCATAGGGAAAGTCCCCCCGGAGTCAGTGGAGTCGGCCCAGACCGGTGCGGTCCGGCGGGCTCGTCACCACCATGTCAGTACTTTTGGACTGGGTCAATTCTTCATCCACGCCAATCTTTCTCCCTGGTCAACCTTTGATCCTGGTACAGTCTCCCCATGGCGACCCACCACGGCTTGGACCTCGGCCCCGACCGCGACCTCGACGCACTTCCGCTGCGCGAGCGCAAGAAGATCCAGACCGGCATCCGGATCTTCCGCACGGCCATCGGCCTGTTCGCCGAACGGGGCTTCGACCAGGTCTCGGTGGCCCAGATCGCGGCCGCCGCGGACGTCTCCAAGATGACCGTCTTCAACTACTTCCCGACCAAGGAAGACCTGGTCATGGGCCCGATGGAGCAGCACCTCGACGAGCCTGCCCGGGTGGTGCGCGAACGCGCCCCGGGCACCTCGGCGGTCGCGGCGCTGCGCGAGCACTTCCTGGCCGCGCTGGAGCGGCGGGACCCCGCCACCGGCCTGAACGACGACCGGGTGGTGCTGGACGTGATCCGGCTCGTCCACGACACCCCGGCGCTGGCCCTGCGGGCCACCGCGGCCTTCGACCCCCGCGCGCGAACCCTGCTGGCCGCCGAGCTGCTCGCCCAGGACCCGGCCCACGACGAGCTGCTCGCCCGGGTCGCCGCGGCCCAGCTGCTCGCCGTACGGCTGACCCTGATCGGCGACAACCACCGCCGGATGCTCAGCGGCGAACGCGCCGAGGACGCCCTGCCCGCCGCCCTCGAGGCGGCCCGCCGGGCCTTCGCCTCGGTCGAACGCGGACTCGGGGCGTACTGCGCCGGCCCGGCCTGAGAGAGTGGCCGCACCACGCCGACCGGAGGTGCGCATGGACCAGCCGCTGCTCACGCGGGACCGCTCCGCCCTGCCCGCCCGAGCCGAGGGTCTGAACGCCTACGTGGGCGAGGACGGCGTCGCCGTCCTGGAGTTCGCCCGCCCGCACCGGCGCAACGCGGTGACCCTCGCGATCTGGCAGGCGCTGCCCGAGGTCCTGGAGCAGCTCGCCGAGCAGCCGGGCGTGCGCGTCCTGCTGCTCACCGGCGCCGGGAACACCTTCAGCGCGGGTGCGGACATCACCGAACTCGCCGAGGTGTACGGCGATCCGCGGCGCGCGGACGCCTACCACGCGGTCAACGTGGCCGCCGAGGAGGCTCTCGCGGCATTCCCCCACCCGACCCTCGCGGTGGTGCACGGCGCCTGCGTGGGTGGCGGCTGCCAGCTGGCCGTCGCCTGTGACGTGCGCTTCGTCGCCGAGGACGCCCGGCTGGGGATCACCCCGGCCAAGCTCGGCGTGGTCTACCCGGCGGTGCCGACCCTGCGGCTGGCTCGGCTGGTCGGCCCGGCCCGGGCCAAGTACCTGCTGTTCTCCGGCGAGTTGGTGCGCGGCCGGGACGCGCTGCCGCTGGGCCTGGCGGAGCGGGTCCTGCCGGACGTCGAACTGGACGCCGCCGCGCTGGAGTTCGCCCGGCTGCTGACCAGCCGCTCGACCCAGACCATCGGCGCGGTGAAGGCCGCGCTGGCCGTTCCGGCGGAGCGGGCGGGCGAGGCCCTGGAGCCCTGGGAGCGGCGCTCCCGGGAAGCCTCGGACGTGCACGAGGGGCTGGCCGCCTTCCTGGCGGGCCGCCCGCCGAGGTTCTGACCGGCGCGGTTCTGACCGACCCGGTTCCGCGCGCTACGGCCGCCCCGGTGGCGACCGGCGCCGAGGCGCGGTGGCGCAGGCGGCTCACGTACGATCATCCGACCGGCGACGAGCCGCCCGCCGCCCTTCCGACCCGGAGTACGCACCCCGATGACCGCCGAGGCCACGACCGCCCCCACCAGCCGGACGACCTGGGCCCGCCGGGTCACCGACGGCGTCGAGCCGAAGAACGTGATCATCGCGGTCTGCCTGCTGATCGGCGCCCTTCGGTACGGCTGGGCCGGCCTCGGCTGGGCCGCCTTCGCCGCGCTGTTCGCGGCCGTCATCCCGACCCTGTTCATCCAGCGCGGCATCCGCAAGGGCACCCTGGAGGACCGCCACGTCGGCCACCGGCAGCGCCGGCTGACCGTCATCCCGTTCATCATGGGCTCGGTCGCGGTCAGCTTCGCGGTGATGATCCTGGCCGACGCCCCGCACGACCTCACCGCGATGGTGGCGGCGATGTTCGCCTCGCTGATCCCGATCCTGGTGATCACCGTCTGGTGGAAGGTCTCCGTGCACACCGCCGTCGCGGCCGGCGCGGTGACCTGCCTCGGCATCGCGCTCGGCCCGCTGTGGCTGCTGCTCTACCCGCTGGTCGCGGTGATCGGCTGGTCCCGGGTGGTGCTGCGGGACCACACCACCGCGCAGACGATCGTCGGCGCGGTGGTCGGCGCCCTCAGCTCCGGGCTCGCCTTCTGGGCCACCAGGTGAGTCAGCGGATCGGCATCCCCGAGATCGCCCGGGCGATGACCAGCCGCTGGATCTCGCTGGTCCCCTCGAAGATCGAGTAGATCGCGCTGTCCCGGTGCATCCGCTCCACCGGGTACTCCCGGGTGAAGCCGTTGCCGCCGAGGATCTGCATCGCCTGCGCCGTCACGGACTTGGCCGTCTCGCCCGCGTACAGCTTGGACATCGAGCCCTCGGCCGCGGTGAACGGCTGGTTGTTGGCGGCCATCCAGGAGGCCCGCCAGACCAGCAGCCGCGCCGCGTCGATCCGGGTCTTCATGTCGGCGAGCTGGAAGGCCACGCCCTGGTTGTCGATGATCGGGCGGCCGAACTGCTCCCGGGTCTTCGCGTAGTCCAGCGCCACCTCGTACGCGGCCCGGGCGATGCCGATCGCCTGCGCCCCGACGGCCGGGCGGGAGGCCTCGAAGGTGGCCATCGCCGCGTTGCCCCTGCCGCCCGCCCGTTTGACGCCCTCGCGGGCCCGGGCCAGCCGCTGGTCCAGCTTCTCCTTGCCGCCGAGCAGGCAGCTGCCGGGCACCCGGACGCCGTCGAGCACCACCTCGGCGGTGTGCGAGGCGCGGATGCCGTGCTTCTTGAACTTCTGGCCCTGGCTCAGCCCCGGGGTGCCCGGCGGGACGACGAAGGAGGCGTGCCCGCGGGTGCCCAACTCCGGGTCGACGGTGGCCACCACGACGTGCACGGCGGCGATCCCGCCGTTGGTCGCCCAGGTCTTGGTGCCGTTGAGCACCCACTCGTCCTTGGCCTGGTCGTAGACGGCCCGGGTGCGCAGCGCGCCGACGTCGGAGCCGGCGTCCGGCTCGGAGGAGCAGAAGGCGGCCACCTTGACGTCGTCGGGGGTGCCGAACATCTGCGGGGTCCAGGTGCCGATCTGCTCGTCGGTGCCGTTGGCGAGCACCGCGACGGCGGCCAGCGTGGTGCCGACGATGGACAGCCCGATGCCCGCGTCGCCCCAGAACAGCTCCTCCATGGCGATCGGGATGCCGACGCCGGAGGGGTCGAAGTACTGCTGGGCGTAGAAGTCCAGCGAGTAGATGCCCAGCTTGGCGGCCTCCTGGATGATCGGCCAGGGAGTCTCCTCCCGCTCGTCCCACTCGGCCGCGGCGGGGCGGATCACGTCCGCGGCGAAGCCGTGCAGCCAGTCGCGTACGGCGAGCTGGTCCGCGCCCGGGTCCAGCGAGAACGTGCTGCTCATGGTGGAGCCTCCGCAGAAGGGATACGACGCAGGGATTGCGGCCGCCGGATGCGACCCACCGGGGTGTTACCCCGGGTAACATCGTCGGAGTCTGCTACTGATTGGTAACCGGTGTCAACGCCCAGGCAACCCAGAAACCGAGGAGCAGCGCATGTCCCGAGAGCCCCGCCGCGAGCAGCTGCTCAACGCCGCCGACCGGGTCATCCAGCGCGAGGGGCCGAGCGCCAGCATGAACGCCATCGCCGCCGAGGCGGGCATCACCAAGCCCATCCTCTACCGGCACTTCGGCGACCGGAACGGCCTGATCGGCGCCCTGACCGAACGCCACACCAGCGGCCTGCTGGCCGCCGTCCGGGCCGCCCTGGCCGAACCGCTGGAACGCCGCGACCGGGTCGAACACGTCCTGGACACCTACCTGGCCGGGATCGAGGCCCGCCCCCAGGTCTACCGGCTGCTCACCCACCCCGAACCCGGCGACCCGAGCGGCGCCGGCAACGCCCTCGCCCCCGCGCTCCGGCAGATCGCCGAGGAGATCACCCGGGCCGTGCAGCACCAGGTCGACCTCGGCGCCGACCGCGAACTGCTCGCCGAGGCCTGGGGCCGGGGCATCACCGGCATGGTGCTGGCCGCCGGGGACTGGTGGCTGGAGACCAGACCCTGCTCGCGCACCCGCATGGTGCAGGCCCTGGCCGACCTGCTCTGGGGCCGCCTGGCCGCCGCCGCCGACCTGCCGCAGGCCGTCCTGCCGCCCACCCCCGCCGAACCGAACGGCGACTGAACTCCCCGTCCACGCACGACCCTTGTGCCGGCCCGGGGGCCACGGGCATCATCGGGCCCCCACCCCCCGCCGTGCGAGGTCCCGATGCGCCTGCGCCGCACCGCCGTTGCCCTGCTGCTCGCCGCCACCGCCCTCGGCGGCACCACCCCAGCCACCGCCCAAGACGCCCACGGCGCCGACGGCGCCCACGAGGGCCACGCCGACCACCCGGCCCGCTTCCCCGCCGGGACGGCCACCGGCCCGGACGGCCGCACCGCCCTCACCGACGACCAGGGCCGCCGGCTCCAACTGCGCGGCTTCAACCTCGACAAGTACGCCGAGGCCACCGGCGCCGACCTCGACTCCATCGCCGCCCAGGGCTTCACACTGGTCCGGCTGCCGGTCTCCTGGACCAGGCTGGAGCCCGAGCGCGGCCACCTCGACCCCGCCGAACTCCACCGGATCCGGCAGCTCCTCGACCGGGCCGACCGGCTGGGCCTGCTCGTCCTGGTCGACTTCCACCAGGACGTCTACGGGCCGAAGTTCGGCGGCGGCACCAACGGCATCCCGGTCTGGGCCACCCGCGACGACGGACTGCCGTTCACCCCCGACCCGAAGGACTGGTTCGCCGGCTACTTCCAGCCCGCCGTCCAGGCCGCCTTCCGCCACCTCTACGACGACCCCGACCTGCGCGCCTGGCAGGCCGACTTCTACACCCGGCTGGCCCGCGAACTGCGCGGCCACCGCTCCCTGTTGGGCTACGACCTGTTCAACGAGCCGTTCGGCCCGGTGGACGGCGACCCCACCGACCCGGCCGTGCTCGCCGCCGCCTCCACGGCCCTGGAACAGGGCCGGCTCGCCGACATGTACCGCCGGCTGATCACCGCCGTACGCCGAGTGGACTCCCGCGCCTGGCTGTTCGTCGAACCGACCGTCCTGGTCGGCCAGGGCGTGCCCACCGCCCTCCCCGGCTTCGCCGACCCCCGCCCCGGCGCACCCCGGCTCGGCTACGCCCCGCACTTCTACGACACCGCGGTCGAGAACGGCGCCGACTGGGACCCTTCCGACGGCTTCGTCGAGCAGTACACCGCCGCGATCACCGGCTACCCGGCCGCCCACCGGCTGCCCGTGCTGGTCGGCGAGTGGGGCCCGCCCGACTCCCGCACCCCGGGCAACACCCTGCTGGTGCGCCGCCAGGTCGCCGCGATGGACGGCTTCGCCGAGGGCTGGACCATGTGGTACTGGTGCCGCGGCACCGGCGGCTACTGCACGCTCGACCCCACCGGGCACCCCGCCCCCGGCGACGGCCCGGCCTTCGGCCCGTACCCGGCGGCCGTCGCCGGCAGCGGCGTCCGGACCACCGACGGCGCCGTCCGCTGGGCCGCCGACGGCACCGGCCGCAGCAGCGAACTCGTCCTGCCGCCCGCCGCGTTCCCCCACGGCGCCCGGGTCACCGTCTCCCCCGCTGGCGCCCGGGTCGAGGTCGAGCAGCCCACGGCCGGGCGCGCGGGAACCGTACGGATCCGGCTCCCGCGCGTCCGCCCGGGCACACCCGTGACGGTGACCCTCACCCCGCGCTGATCAGGCCAGCCCCCGGCGGGCCAGCAGCGGCGCGGTGTCCGGCGCCCGGCCGACCACCGCGCGGAAGGACTCCAGCGGGTCCCGGCTGAACCCGCGGGCCAGCAGCTCGCGCCGGAACTGCTCGCCGCTGTCCCGCACCGACCGCCCGTTGGTCTCGAACCACCGCACGGTGTCCGCGTCCAGCACCTCCGACCAGATGTACGCGTAGTACCCGGCGCTGTAGCCGCTGGAGAAGATGTGCTGGAAGTACGGCGTGCGGTAGCGCGGCGGGATCGCCGGCACCGCGATGCCGGCCTCCACCAGTGCCCGCACCTCGAACTCCTCGGCGTCCGCGACCCGGTGGCCCTGCGGCAGGGTGTGCCAGGCCCAGTCCAGCAGGGTCGCCGCCAGGTACTCCACCGTCCGGAAGCCCTGCCCGAAGCCCTCGGCCGCGGTCATCCGCTCGACCAGCTCGGCCGGCAGCGGCTCCCCGGTGGCGTGGTGGCGGGCGTAGTTGGCCAGCACCTCCGGCCGGACCATCCACATCTCGTTGACCTGCGAGGGGAACTCCACGAAGTCCCGCGGCACCGCGGTGCCCGCGAACAACGGGTACCGCACGTCCGAGAACAGCCCGTGCAGCGCGTGCCCGAACTCGTGGAACAGGGTGCGCACCTCGTCCCAGCTCAGCAGCACCGGCTCACCCGGCGCCGGGCGCGGGACGTTGAGGTTGTTCAGCACCACCGGCCGCCGCCCGGTCAGCCCGGACTGGGCCACCAGCTCGTCCATCCAGGCCCCGCCGCGCTTGGACGCCCGGGCGTGGAAGTCCCCGATGAACAGGCCCAGCGGGGTGCCGTCCTCCTCGAACACCTCGAAGACCCGGGCGTCCGGGTGGTGGGCCGTCAGCTCCGGCCGCTCGGTGAAGCTCAGCCCGTAGGCGAGCTTCGCGGCGAAGAACACGCCGTCCTTCAGCACCCGCTCCAGCTCGAAGTACGGACGCAGCGCCGCGGTGTCCACCTGGAAGGAGGCCTGCCGGACCTTCTCCGAGTAGTACGCCCAGTCGTGCGCGGCGATCTCCGCGACGCCGTCCTCGGCCGCCACCCGGGCCAGCTCGGCGGCCTCCCGGCGGGCGTTCGCCACGGCCGGCTCCACCAGCCGGGCCAGCAGCCCGGACACCGCCTCCACGGTGCCGGCCGTCTCGTCCGCCACCACGTACGCGGCGTGGCTCGGGTAGCCCAGCAGCGCGGCCCGCTCGGCGCGCAGCGCGGCCATCCGGATCGCCAGCGGTCCGTTGTCCTCGGCGCCCCGGGCGAGCGAGGCGGCCAGCAGCCGCTCGCGCACCGAGCGGTCGGCGAGCTGGGCCAGCTCGGGCTGGTTCGAGGGGCTCTTCAGGCTGAGCACGTACTTGCCCTCGTGGCCGAGCACCCGGGCGTTCTCCGCCGCACCGGCGATCGCGCCCGCGGACAGCCCCGCCAGTTCCTCGGCGGAGTCCACCACCAGCGCGGCGGCGCGGGCCGCGGCGTTCACGTTCTGCTGGAACGTGGTGCCCAGCGCGGCGAGTTCGGAGTTCAGCTCGCGCAGCCGGGCCTGCTCGGCCGCGCCGAGCCGGGCGCCGGAGCGGACGAACGCGGTGTACCAGCGCTCCAACAGCCGCAGGGACTCCGGGTCCAGGCCCAGCCCGGCGCGGTCCGCGTGCAGCGCCTCGATCCGGGCGAACAGTTCCCGGTCCAGGTGGATCGCGTCGTGGTGGGCCGCGAGCAGCGGGCTGACCTTCGCCTCCACCTCGTCCAGCAGGTCGGTGGTGTCGGAGGAGGACTGGTTGCGGAACACCGCGTCCACCCGGCGCAGCAGCCCGCCGGAGCGCTCCAGGGCGACCAGGGTGTTCTCGAAGGTCGGCACGGCCGGGCTGCCGGTGATCGCCGCGATCTCGGCCAGCTGTTCGGCCATCCCGCGCTCGTAGGCGGGCAGATAGTGCTCCTCCCGGATCTCGGCGTAGGGAGGCAGTTCGTAGACCAGCGTGCTGGCTGCGAAGAACGGGTTCTCGGTCATTTCGCCGACCCTACGCGGTGTCATCCCGCGTGCCCATACACCCCAGGTCATCGTTGTCAGACCCACCCGTTAACGTCGACGGCGCGGACCCCCACCCGTACACCCGCACGCTCCACCGCCCAGCCGTACGACCAACCACCACACGAGAGGAGACGCCCGCCGTGGCCCCCAGAACCGCCCTCGCACCCGCCCCGCACGGCCCCGGCGGCCGCCTCCAGCCGCTCGACGACGCCGGCCGGCCGCTCGGCCCGCCGGAGGCCGTCCCCGACCTCGCCGCGGCCGTCGCCGCCCGGGAGGCCGCCGATCACCCGCGCTGGGTCTGGGCCGCCGCCGACTCCGGGTACGCCCCGCTGCTGCCCCGGCTGCCCGACCGGCTCGCCCGCTGCCACGACCTCCGGCTGGTCGAGGCGCTACTGCTGGGCCACGAGGGCCGTTTCGGCGCGCCGCGCTCGCTCGGCGCCGCCTGGGCCCGGCTGCACGGCCTGCCCGTTCCGGACGACCTGCCCGAGCCGGGTCTCGCCGACGCGGACGACGGACAGGACACCCTGTTCGCCCCGGACCGGCTGCAACTGCCGCCCGGCGTCGACCCGTTGACGGCCGTGGTGGCCGTGCACGCCGAACAGCAGCGGCGGATCGCCGCCATCGCCGACCCGGCCGAACGGCAACGCTTCCGGCTGCTGGTGGCCGCCGAGTCGGCCGGCGCCCTGGTGGCCGCCGAGATCGCCCACGACGGCCTGCCCTGGCGCTCCGACGTCCACGACCGGCTGCTCACCGAACTGCTCGGCCCCCGCCCCACCGTCCCCGGCACCCAGCCCCGGGTGCTCGCCGACCTCGCCGTCGAACTCCACCAGGCCCTCGGTGCCAAGCCGTTCAACCCCGACTCGCACACCCAGGTGCTGCGCGCCTTCGCCGAGGCCGGCATCCAGCTCGGCTCCACCCGCTCCTGGGAGCTCAAGGAGATCGACCACCCGGCCGCCCGGCTGCTGGTCCGCTACAAGGAGCTGGCCCGGATCCACGTCGCCCACGGCTGGGCCTGGCAGGACGCCTGGGCCCGCGGCGGCCGGTTCCGGCCCGAGTACGTGGTCGGCGGCGTGGTCTCCGGCCGCTGGGCCAGCCGCGGCGGCGGCGCCCTGCAGATCCCGCGCATCCTGCGCCGCGCCGTGGTCGCCGACCCGGGCTGGCTGCTGGTGGTCGCCGACGCCGCCCAACTGGAGCCGCGGGTGCTCGCCGCACTCTCCCAGGACACCGGCCTGGCCCGCACCGCGGCCGGCGGCGACCTCTACGAGGCGCTCGCCGCCCAGGCCTTCCAGGGCGACCGCGACAAGGCCAAGCTCGGCCTGCTCGGCGCCATGTACGGGCAGACCAGCGGCGACATCGGCCAGCTGCTGAACACCCTGCGCCGCCGCTACCCCGCCGCGATGGGCTACGTCGAGGCCGCCGCCCGCACCGGCGAGGACGGCGGCGTGGTCGCCTCCCGGCTCGGCCGGGTCTGCCCACCCGCCTCCGCCGCCTTCCTCGACCTCACCGAGGCCGACACCGCCGGCGAGACCGGCGGCCGCACCGCCCGCGCCCGCGGCCGGTTCACCCGCAACTTCGTCATCCAGGCCAGCGCCGCGGACTGGGCGCTGGCCCTGCTGGCGGCGCTGCGCCGGCGGCTGAACGAACTGCCGGTGGCCGTCCCGGCGGACCGCCCGCACCTGGTGTTCTTCCAGCACGACGAGGTGATCGTGCACACCCCGGCCAACCTGGCCGAGGAGGTGGCCGCCGCCGTCACCGAGGCGGCCGACGAGGCCCGGCGGCTGGTCTTCGGCGACACCCCGGTGCGCTTCCCGCTCAGCACCGCCGTCGTGGACTGCTACGCCGACGCCAAGTGACCGCTACAACTTGCGGAAGGAGCGCGCCTCCTCGGCCGCCGCGACCACCTCGTCCAGCCCCGCCCCGGCCGAGGCGGTGACCGCGGCGGCCACCGCGCCCTCCACGAACGGCGCGTCCACCAGCCGTACGCCCGGCCGCGGTTCGTCCTCCAGCACGGTCACCGCGGTGAGCACCGAGCTGCCGAGGTCCGGCAGCACCACGACGCCGGCCCCGCCGTCCGCCGCCGCGACCGCCGCGGCGATCAGCTCGTAGCTGGTGCCCAGCCCGCCGTCCTCCGTCCCGGCCGCGACCACCACCCGCACGCCGTCCGAGGCCAGTTCGCCGAGCAGCTCGCGCAGCCCCTCCGCGAGCCGAGCGCTGTGCGAAACCAGAACAATGCCCACGCGTTCGCTCATGCGCCCGACCCTACGGCCCGTCCCACTGCTCCGGAAGAGCGAACGGAACGCGCGTGTCGGACCCCGTGCCCACGGCCCCCGTCTGGCGTAGCGTCGGCGACAGCAGCGTCCTGATCTCGTGGCCACCTAGGGAGCGAAGAGCGTTGAAGAAGCTGATCAACACCCCGGAGAGCGTCCTGGAGGACGCCCTGGCCGGAGTCGCCGCCGCCCACCCCGAGCTGACGGTCGACATCCCCAACCGGGTGATCACCCGAGCCTCCCGCCCGGCCGGCCCCAAGGTCGCGCTGATCTCCGGTGGCGGCTCCGGCCACGAGCCGCTGCACGGCGGCTTCGTCGGCCCCGGCATGCTCGACGCCGCCTGCCCCGGCGAGGTGTTCACCTCCCCCGTCCCGGACCAGATGCTCGCCGCCGCCAAGGCCGTGGAGTGCGGCGCCGGCGTCGTGTTCATCGTCAAGAACTACACCGGCGACGTGATGAACTTCGAGCTCGCCGCCGAACTCGCCGCCGAGGAGGGCCTGGAGGTCCGTACCGTCCTGGTCAACGACGACGTCGCGGTCGAGGACTCCACCTGGACGGCCGGCCGCCGCGGCACCGGCGCGACCGTCCTGATCGAGAAGACGGCCGGCGCGCTGGCCGAACGCGGCGCCGGCCTGGACGAGGTCGCCGCCCTGGGCGAGCGGGTCAACGCCGCCTCCCGCTCCTTCGCGATCGCGCTCACCGCGGCCACCGTCCCGGCCGCCGGCAAGCCCGGCTTCGACCTGCCCGAGGACGAGATCGAGGTCGGCGTCGGCATCCACGGCGAGCCCGGCCGCCGCCGCGAGAAGCTCCGCCCGGCCCGCGACCTGGCCGCCGAGGTGGTCGGGACCATCCTGGCCGACCACCACCTGACCGCGGGCGACGAGGTGATCGCCCTGCTCAACGGCCTCGGCGCGACCCCGCTGCTGGAGCTGTACGTGGTCTACGGCGAGGTCGCCGCCCAGCTCGCCGAGCGCGGCATCACGGTGGCCCGCAGCCTGGTCGGCAACTACGTCACCAGCCTCGACATGGCGGGCTTCTCGCTCACCCTCACCAAGGCCGACGCCCAACTGCTGGACCTCTGGGACGCCCCGGTCGACACCCCCGCCCTCAAGCGGGCCTGAAGGGAGACGGCATGGACTTCGACACCGCCCTCGCCGAGGCCTGGATCCGCGCGATCGCCGCAGCCGTCGAGCGGGAGCGAACCCAGCTCACCGAACTGGACTCCGCGATCGGCGACGGCGACCACGGCAGCAACCTCCAGCGCGGCTTCAGCGCCGCCCTCACCGCCCTGGACGGCCTCCGACCCACCAGTCCCGGCGCCGTCCTCACCAAGACCGGCACCACCCTCATCTCCAAGGTCGGCGGCGCCTCCGGCCCCCTCTACGGCAAGGCCTTCCGCGCCATCGGCGCCGCCCTGCCCGAACCCGCCGGCCCGATCGCCGTCGCCGAGGCCCTCTCCGCCGGCCTGGACGCGCTCCGCATCCTCGGCAAGGCCGAACCCGGCGACAAGACCATCGTGGACGCCTGGACCCCGGCCGTCGCCGCCTTCCGCACCGCGGCCGCCGCCGGTGCCCCCCTCCCCGAAGCCGCCGCAGCCGCCGCCGAAGCTGCCGAACGGGGCGCCCACGACACCGTCCCCCTCCAGGCCCGCAAGGGCCGCGCCTCCTACCTCGGCGAACGCAGCATCGGCCACCAGGATCCAGGCGCCACCTCCACCGCCCTCATCTTCCGCACCCTCGCCACCACCACCGCCGACTGACGCCCCCACCCCCAACGGGCACCCAGGCACCACCCCCTCTTGGCACCCCGCACCCCGCACCACCCCCCGCCTCCCCCTCACCCTCACCCTCGACCAGGCGAGAGGAACGCGCTGCGGGAGGGGGCGGTGGAGGGGGTGGGTGCGGAGAGGGGCGTGACGGGTGATTTTCAGACCGCCAACGACGAGCACCCCGCGCGATGAGGGTCGGCGGTCCGAAAATCACCCAGCCCCCGGAGCACCCACCCCCGGAACCGCCCCCGGCACCACCCACCCCCCCGAAAGCCCCACACAACAACAGCCCCCCGCAACGCCCCCCACCCCGCCCCCTCAGTCCGTCCGAGCGACCAACAACAACAACGCGTCATCCCGCAACTCCCCACCCGTGTGCGCCAGCAGATCCGCGTACACCCGCCCCACCGCCGCCTCCAACTCCCCCGCCGAGCGCCCAGCTCCCCGCACCAGCGGCCCCACCCGCTCCGCCAGCGGGTAGAACTCCCCGCTCCTGGGGTGCCGCGCCTCGATCACCCCGTCCGTACACAGCACCAGGACGTCCTCCGCCCCGAACGGCTGCCTCCAGGTGGTCGGTTCGCCCGTCGCCAGCCGCCCGAGGCCGAGCGGCACCCACGGGTCGGGCGCGTCCAGGACGTGGGCCCGCCCCTCGCCGTCGACCCGGATCGGCGCCACGTGCCCGTACTGGAGCAGTTCCATCTCCCCCGGGGTGCGGAATTCGGCGAACAGCGCGGTGGTGAACTCCCCGTCGGGCACGTGCCGCTCGACGCTGGCCTCGATCCGCGCCGCGACGCCCCGCAGTCCGGCCTCGTCGTACGCGGCTTCGCGGAAGGCGCCGAGCACCACCGCCGCGGTCTGGACGGCCGCCAGTCCCTTGCCCCGGACGTCGCCGACCGCGACCCGGGTGCCGTGCGGCGTCTCCAGTACCGAGTAGAGGTCCCCGCCGATCCGCGAGGCGTCCGCCGCCGAGACGTACCGCACGGCCAGCCGCAGCGGGCCGACGGCCGGTCCGGGCAGCCGCAGCAGGGCCCGCTGGGCGGCTTCGGCGACGGAGCTGACCGCCGCGAAGGCCGCCGCCCGCCGCATCCGGATCTTGGCCACCCAGGCGGAGAACAGCGTCAACACCAGGTAGCTGACCATCGCACCGTAAAGGAAGCGGGCGTCGTTGATGTTGTCGACCTGGTCGTAGTGGCTGAGCCCGAAGACCGCGAGCAGCCCGACCGCGCAGACCGCGAGCAGTTCGCGGGGTTTGAGGGTGAGCGCGGCGATGGTCGGGACCACGGTCATCAGTGGCGCGAGGTACCGGTCCTTACCGGAGAGGAGGTCCGCGAGTGCGACCAGCAGGACGGCGAGCAGCGCCGGGGTCGCCCGCCGCCAGAACGGCACGTCCTGGAGGTCGGCGGCCAGCAGGGCGCCGCGCTGCCGGGCCTGGGGCAGTCCGGCGGCGGTGGGGGCCGAGGGCGACTGGGCACGGCGGATCGGAAGCACACATCGAACATAAGGGACGATCCCACCCCCGGCGGTCGCGGGCCGCCCCCCACAACCGTCCACATCATCCCCTAATGCCTGATTTGTCATAAAGTTCGACCGAAGCAGCTACTCCGCAGCTACTCAGCGGCTACTCAAAGGAGGCCCCGCCCGGTGTCCGGATACCGACCCGCTCCGCGCATCACCACACCCCCCGTCCGGACCGCCGCCCGGCCCCACCACTGGGTCAAGTTCTTCCTGACCGGCCTGCTGCTCTGGGCCTGCACCGTCCTGGTCACCTTCTTCACCGACAACAGCAACCTGGTCCCGACGATCGTGCTGCTCGGCAGCTTCCTCGTCCCGGCCACCGTGGTGATCTGGGCGTACGAGCGCTACGCGGCCGACCTCGGCGCGGACCGCATCTTCACCTGCTTCGGCATCGGCGGGGTGATCGGCGTCCTGGGCGCCTCGGTGCTGGAGTCGTACCTGCTCTCCCCCTCGGTGTGGATGTACGTCGGCGTCGGCCTGATCGAGGAGGCGGTGAAGCTGGCCGCACTGGTGCTGGTGAGCCGGCGGCTGCGGGTCGTCGGGCTGCGGTACGGGCTAGTGCTGGGCGCCACCGTCGGCGCGGGGTTCGCCGCGTTCGAGAGCGCGGGGTACGCGTTCAACGCCGTGCTGAGCATCCAGGGCCTCTCGCTCGACGACCTGGTGGAGACGGAGATCCTGCGCGGGGTGCTCGCGCCGGTCGGCCACATCCTGTGGACGGCGATCATCGGCGGGGTGCTGTTCCGCGAGCGGCGGGGCGGCCGTTTCCGCCTCACCGCCCCGCTGCTGCTGACGTACCTGGGCGTCTCGCTGCTGCACGCACTGTGGGACGGCATGAGCGGCATCGCCGTCTGGCTGGTCGCCCGGACCACCACCAGCGACTTCCAGCGCGCCCTGTTCGACCTGGGCTACATGCCGAACCCGTCCAGCGAGCAGGTCCACCTGTACACCGCGTACGACACCGCCGGACTGCTGCTGGTCTCCCTGGGCGGGCTGCTCTGGCTGCGGCTGCTGCTCCGACGCGAGCCGACCGCGCCGATCCCGGCGCAGCACCCCTCGGTCCCGGCCTGACCGGAGCCGTCGCCTACGATGCGATCCACCTCCCCCACCCCCTCGGGAATACCCCGCAGGGGTATGGTGTTCGAAGAGTAAGAGAGCCAGCACCCGCACCGACCTCCCGGAGGCCCCGATGTCCAGCACCATCACCTACACCGTGTCCGGCATGAGCTGCGGCCACTGCGAGAAGGCGATCAGCGAGGAGCTCTCCGTGCTGGCCGGCGTCACCGACGTCGCCGCCGACGCCCAGGCCGGTACCGTGACGGTCTCCTCCGACGCCCCGCTGGCGGAGGACGCGGTCCGCGCCGCGATCGACGAGGCCGGCTACGAGCTGGTCGGCCGCGCCGCCTGAGTCACCCCGGTACGGCGGGGCCGGCACCGGCCCCGCCGTACGCCCCCAGCAAGGAGCCCTCCGCATGACCACCTCCGCCCCCGGCGTCGAGGCACGGGACCGGGTCGAGCTGTCGATCGGCGGGATGACCTGCGCCGCCTGCGCCGCCCGGATCGAGAAGAAGCTCAACCGGATGGACGGCGTCGAGGCCACGGTCAACTTCGCCACCGAGAAGGCCCGGGTCGACTACGGCGCCGGCGTCACGGTCGAGGACCTCATCACCACCATCGAGCGGACCGGCTACACCGCCGAACTCCCCCTACCCCCGGCCCCCGTCGCCCCCGCCCCGGGAGAGCCGGAGCGCGGGGAACCGGAGCCCGCCGACCCGCTGCGCGAACGCCTGCTGATCGGCACCGCGCTCAGCGTCCCGGTGGTACTGCTGTCGATGGTCCCGGCCCTGCAGTTCACCAACTGGCAGTGGCTGGCCTTCGCCCTCACCGGCCCGGTCGTCGGGTACGGCGGACTGCCCTTCCACCGCGCCGCCTGGACCAACCTCAAGCACGGCGCCGCGAGCATGGACACCCTGGTCTCGCTCGGCACCCTGGCCGCCTTCGGCTGGTCCTGCTGGGCCCTGTTCGGGGGGCACGCCGGCCGGCCCGGGATGCACCACGACTTCTCCTTCACCATCGGCGCCACCGACCCGGCCGGCGCGCTCTACCTGGAGACCGCCGCCGCCGTCACCGTGCTGATCCTGCTCGGCCGCCACCTGGAAGCCCGCTCCCGGCGCCGGGCCGGCGCCGCCCTGCACGCCCTGCTGGACCTCGGCGCCAAGGACGTCGCAGTCCTCCGGGACGGTCGGGAGGTCCGGCTGCCGGTGGACCTGCTGACCGTCGGCACCCACTTCGTGGTGCGCCCCGGCGAGAAGGTCGCGACCGACGGCGTGGTGGTCGAGGGCAGCTCCGCGGTGGACGCCTCGATGCTCACCGGCGAGTCCGTCCCGGTCGAGGTCGCCGTCGGGGACGCCGTCACCGGCGCCACCGTCAACGCGGGCGGCCGACTGGTGGTCGAGGCCACCCGGGTCGGCGCGGACACCCGGCTGGCCCGGATGGCCCGGCTGGTCGAGGACGCCCAGAACGGCAAGGCCGCCGCCCAGCGCCTGGCCGACCGGATCTCCGCGGTCTTCGTCCCCGTCGTCCTGCTGGTCGCCCTCGCCACCCTGGTCGGCTGGCTGCTGGTCACCAGCAGCCCCACCGAGGCGTTCACCGCCGCCGTGGCCGTGCTGATCATCGCCTGCCCGTGCGCGCTTGGCCTGGCCACCCCGACCGCGCTGATGGTCGGCACCGGTCGCGGCGCCCAGCTCGGCATCCTGATCAAGGGCCCCGAGGCGCTGGAGACCACCCGCCGGGTGGACACCGTCGTCCTGGACAAGACCGGCACCGTCACCACCGGCCGGATGGCCCTGGTCGCCGTGCACACCGCCGAGGGCGTGACCGACGCCGAGGCCCTGCGCCTGGCCGGCGCCCTGGAGCACGCCTCCGAACACCCGATCGCCCGGGCGATCGCCCAGGCCGCCGCCGACCGCCCCGGCGGGCTGCCGCCGGTCCAGGGCTTCCGGAGCCTCCCCGGCCGGGGCGTGGAGGGCGTGGTGGACGGCCATGCGGTGGTGGCCGGCCAGGAGGCCCTGCTGGCCGACCGCGCCCAGCACCTGCCGCCCGCGCTGGCCCGGGCCAAGCGCGAGGCGGAGTCGGCCGGCCGCACCGCGATCGCGGTCGGCTGGGACGGCGAGGCCAGGGCCGTGCTGGAGGTGGCGGACGCGGTCAAGCCGACCAGCGCCGAGGCCATCGCCGAGCTGCGCACCCTGGGCCTGACCCCGGTGCTGCTCACCGGTGACAACACGCTGGTCGCCGAGGCGGTCGCGGCCGAGATCGGCATCGAGCCGCAGCACGTGATCGCCGAGGTGCTGCCCGAGGACAAGGTGGCGACGGTCCGGCGGCTGCAGGCCGAGGGCAAGGTCGTGGCAATGGTCGGCGACGGCGTCAACGACGCGGCCGCGCTCGCCCAGGCCGACCTCGGCCTGGCCATGGGCACCGGCACCGACGCCGCCATCGAGGCCGGCGACCTCACCCTGGTCCGCGGCGACCTGCGCACCGCGGCCGACGCCATCCGGCTCTCCCGCAGGACCCTCGGCACCATCCGGGGCAATCTCTGCTGGGCCTTCGGCTACAACGTGGCGGCGATCCCGCTGGCCGCCGCCGGACTGCTCAACCCGATGATCGCCGGGGCCGCGATGGCCTTCTCCTCGGTCTTCGTGGTCAGCAACAGCCTCCGACTGCGCCGTTTCCGGCCCGGAGCCCACCTGAGCCCGCCGGAGCCCACCTGAGCCGAGCCCCCGGGTCCGCCCCGGGCGCCCCGGGCGCCCCGGACCCCGCAAACGGCCGGACACCCCGAACACCCGCGGGCCCCGGACCGTCCAACGGTCCGGGGCCCGCGTCGTGACGCCTCAACGCCCCAGCAGTTCCCCGCCGTTGCAGTGCAGGATCTCGCCGGTGATGAACCCGGCCTCGGGCGAGGCGAGGAAGTGCACCGCCGCCGCGACCTCGCCGGTCTCGCCGATCCGGCCGAGCAGCGTGCGCGCCGCCCGACGGGCCACCTCGGCCTCGTCCAGTCGAGGCCCGAAGAACTCGGTGCCGGCCACCGTGCCCGGCGCGACGATGTTGGCGGTGATCCCCGAGGTGCCCAACTGGGCGGCCAGGAAGTGGTTCCAGGCGTGCAGCGAGGCCTTCGCCGCACCGTACGAGCCGGCCCCGCGCAGGGCGGCGATGGAGCTGATGGTGACGACC
The DNA here is from genome assembly GCF_055608425.1 of Kitasatospora sp. NPDC036934. Classification (NCBI taxonomy): domain Bacteria; kingdom Bacillati; phylum Actinomycetota; class Actinomycetes; order Kitasatosporales; family Streptomycetaceae; genus Kitasatospora; species Kitasatospora sp. NPDC036934. The sequence goes on from NZ_JBVJQR010000005.1 coordinate 341,756, forward strand.
CGGCCGGAGCCGGGGGTGAGCCGGTCCCGGATCGACTCGGTGAGCAGCACCACGGTCAGCACGTTGCGCTCGAAGTCGCCGCGCCAGCGGGCCAGCAGGGCGTGCGGTCCGCCGCCGATCACCGTCTCCCGGCTGCCGGCGTTGTTCACCAGCACGTCGATGCGCTCGGGCAGTTCGTGCAGCGCGGCCTCGACCGCGTCCGGGTCGGCGAGGTCGCACACCAGCGGGGTGACGTTCGGCCCGAGGTCGACTGCGGCCTTCTCCAGGACCTCGCGGCGGCGCCCGACGATCACCACGTGCTCGCCCGCCTCGGCGAACCGCCGCGCGACTTCGTACCCGATTCCCGTGCCACCGCCGGTGACGACGACGTTCCTGGCCATCTGCGCACTCCCTCCCCAGTTCCGCCGTCGCGCGACGAGGGGGCGCGACGGTCCGTACCGGAATGCCACGATTCCTATCACGCTCGGTTGCCGTGACTGCGGGGAGGGTGACGTCGCGCCCGGGGGAGGGTGTGATATGAGCACGGTACGGAGTGCCTACGGAGCGTGGCGAGAGGCAGCTCACACCCCCCGGGCGTAACTTCTCGCACCCTGATACGTCTTAGGTTGGTAGTGCGGCAGTTTTTCCGATGGGTGGGGCGCGATCAACGGCAACGTGTCCCCGCGCTTCCAGCGGCTGCCGCCGACGGGGCTCCGGCGGGCCCCGGGAACGGTCGTCGAACTCTCGACGGCCTTCGCGCACGGCGCCGGGGTGTGGCGGGTCAGGGACGCTTTGAGCGGCCGTCCCCGGCTGCAGCCGACCCCGGAGTCGTGCGTCGTACGGTTCCATCCCCGCGCGCGGGCCCTTCCGGGGTCCGCGCGCGGGGACGCGAAGGGGCCCGGCCGCTCAAGCAGCGGCCGGGCCCCTCTCGGTCGGTGTGCCGTCAGCGGCGCCCGGTCAGCGCTGCTCGAGCTCGACGTAGTCGCGGATCGCGGTGCCCGTGTAGATCTGGCGCGGGCGGCCGATGCGGCTGGTCGGGTCGTTGATCATCTCGTGCCAGTGGGCGATCCAGCCCGGCAGCCGGCCGAGGGCGAACAGCACGGTGAACATGCTGGTCGGGAAGCCCATGGCGCGGTAGATCAGGCCGGTGTAGAAGTCCACGTTCGGGTACAGCTTGCGCGAGATGAAGAAGTCGTCCTTGAGGGCGTGCTCCTCCAGCTTGAGCGCGATCTCCAGCAGCTCGTCGCTCTTGCCGAGCTGGCCGAGGACCTCGTGCGCGAGCAGCTTGACCTGCGCGGCGCGCGGGTCGAAGGCCTTGTACACGCGGTGGCCGAAGCCCATCAGCTTGACGCCGGCTTCCTTGTTCTTCACCTTCGTGATGAACGAGTCGACGTCGCCGCCGTCCTTCTGGATGCTCTCCAGCATCTCCAGGACGGCCTGGTTGGCGCCGCCGTGCAGCGGGCCCCACAGCGCCGAGATGCCCGCCGAGATCGAGGCGAACAGATTGGCGTGGCTGGAGCCGACCAGGCGCACGGTGGAGGTCGAGCAGTTCTGCTCGTGGTCCGCGTGCAGGATCAGCAGCTTGTCCAGCGCGTTGACGATGACCGGGTTGAGCTCGTAGTCCTCGGCGGGGACGGCGAAGGTCATCCGCAGCAGGTTCTCGACGTAGCTCAGGTCGTTGCGCGGGTAGACGAAGGGCTGGCCCATCGCCTTCTTGTGCGCGTACGCGGCGATGGTCGGCAGCTTGGCCAGCAGGCGCACGGTCGACAGGTGGCGCTGGGCCGCGTCGAACGGGTTGTGGCTCTCCGGGTAGAAGGTGGAGAGCGCGCCGACCACCGAGGACATCATGGCCATCGGGTGGGCGTCCCGCGGGAAGCCCTGGAAGAAGCGCTTGACGTCCTCGTGCAGCAGGGTGTGCTGGGTGATCTCGCGGTTGAACTCCGCCAGCTGGTCCGCGTTGGGCAGCTCGCCGTTGATCAGGAGGTACGCGGTCTCGATGAAGCCGCCCTGTGCTGCGAGCTGCTCGATCGGGTAGCCGCGGTACCGCAGGATGCCGTTGTCGCCGTCCACGAAGGTGATCGCGGACTTGTACGCGGCGGTGTTACCGAAGCCGTTGTCCAGGGTGACCAGGCCGGTCTGCGGGAGCAGCTTCGAGATGTCGAAGCCGGAGTTGCCCGCAGTGCTCTCGACGACGGGGTACTCGTACTCGCCGTCCTGGTACCGCAGTACTACCGAGTTGTCGCTCACGTCTTCCTCACCGACGAAATGAATCCTCTTCCAAGGTGCCCTGACTGTCTCCACCATCCCCCATCCGGAGCACAGTCGCGCACCCGGGGTGGCCCGGAAGGGCCCGCCCCTACAAAACCTGTTGCCGCTGCCGGTACGAACCGGACAAGATCGGCACCACCCTAGGCTCTGCCGTAAATCTCTTCACGTCAAGAGAACATTAGAGGCAACCATCCTGTTGGATAATCATCCAGACGCAAGTCGATGATCGAGCGCGGCATGCCGCCGACCTGCACTGACGGCCCTCACGGCCTGTGCGATCGCCTTCCGTGACCCGACCAGCACCACGAGTTTCCTCGCCCTGGTCACAGCGGTGTAGAGCAGATTTCGCTGGAGCATCATCCAAGCGGACATAGTGACCGGAATCACCACCACCGGGTACTCACTGCCCTGCGAGCGGTGGATCGTCACCGCGTACGCGTGGGCGAGCTCGTCCAGTTCGTCGAAGTCGTACGACACCTCCTCGTCCTCGTCGGTCAGCACCGTCAGCCGCTGGTCGTCCACGCTGAGGGCGGTCACCACTCCCACTGTGCCGTTGAAGACCCCGTTCCGCCCCTTGTCGTAGTTGTTGCGGATCTGGGTGACCTTGTCCCCCACCCGGAACGTCCGCCCGCCGAAGCGCCGCTCCGCCAACCCCTCCCGGGCCGGGGTCACCGCGGCCTGCAGCAGCGTGTTCAGGTTCCCCGCCCCGGCCGGGCCGCGGTGCATCGGGGCCAGCACCTGCACGTCCCGGCGCGGGTCGAACCCGAACTTCTGCGGGATCCGACGCGCCACCACGTCCACCGTCAGACCGGCCGCCAGCTCGGCGTCCTCCTCCACGAACAGGAAGAAGTCGGTCAGACCCTCCGTCAGCGGCGGCTTCCCCTCGTTGATCCGGTGCGCGTTGGTCACCACGCCCGACTGCTGCGCCTGCCGGAAGATCCTGGTCAGCCGCACCGACGGGATCGGCCCGCCCTCCGCCAGCAGGTCCCGCAGCACCTCGCCGGCGCCGACCGAGGGCAGCTGGTCCACGTCCCCCACGAACAGCAGGTGGGCACCCGGCGGCACCGCCTTGACCAGCTTGTTCGCCAGGATCAGGTCCAGCATCGAGGCCTCGTCCACCACCACCAGGTCGGCGTCCAACGGCCGGTCCCGGTCGTACGCGGCGTCACCGCCCGGCTTCAGCTCCAGCAGCCGGTGCACCGTCGAGGCCTCCGCCCCGGTCAGCTCCGCCAGCCGCTTCGCCGCCCGCCCGGTCGGCGCCGCCAGCACCACCTTCGCCCGCTTGGCCAGCGCCATCATGACGATCGACTTCACCGTGAACGACTTGCCGCAGCCCGGACCCCCCGTCAGCACCGCGACCTTCTCGGTCAGCGCCAGCCGCACCGACTGCTCCTGCTCCGGCGCCAGCTCCGCCCCGGTCCGCTTCGCCAGCCACTCCAGCGCCACCGGCCAGTCCACCCCGGCCGACCACGGCAGCCGGTCGGTGTCCGAACGCAGCAGCCGCAGCAGCTGGTTGGCCAACGAGATCTCCGCCCGGTGGAAAGGCACCAGGTACACCGCGGTGATCGGCTCTCCCGCCTCCCCCGGCACCGTCTCCCGCACCACCCCCTCGGCCGCGACCAGCTCCGCGAGGCAGTCGATCACCAGCCCGACGTCCACCTGCAGCAGCTTCACGCCGTCCGCGATCAGCCGCTCCTCCGGCAGGTAGCAGTGGCCCTGGTCGCTGCTCTGCGACAGCGCGTACTGCAGCCCGGCCTTCACCCGCTCCGGACTGTCGTGCGGGATGCCCACCGCCTGGGCGATCCGGTCCGCCGTCAGGAAGCCGATGCCCCAGACGTCCGCCGCCAGCTTGTACGGCTCGTTCCGCACCACCCCGATCGAGGCGTCGCCGTACTGCTTGTAGATCCGCACCGCCAGCGAGGTCGACACCCCGACCCCCTGCAGGAAGACCATCACCTCCTTGATGGCCTTCTGCTCCTCCCAGGCCGCGGCGATCTTCCTGGTCCGCTTCGGCCCCAGCCCCGGCACCTCGATCAGCCGACCCGGCTCGTTCTCGATCACCTCCAGGGTGTCCACCCCGAAGCGCTCCACGATCCGCTCCGCGAACCGCGGCCCGATCCCCTTGATCAGCCCCGACCCCAGGTACCGCTGGATGCCCTGGACCGTCGCGGGCAGCACCGTCGTGTAGTTCTCCACGGTGAACTGCCGCCCGTACTGCGGGTGCGAACCCCACCGCCCGTGCAGCCGCAGCGACTCCCCGACCTGCGCCCCCAGCAGCGCGCCCACCACCGTCAGCAGGTCGTTCGCACCGCGGCCGGTGTCCACCCGGGCCACCGTGTAGCCGGTCTCCTCGTTGGCGTAGGTGATCCGTTCCAGCACGCCCTCGACCTGCGCGAGCTGGCGGACCACCTGCTGTGCGTGCTGCCCCGACTGCGCCGCCTTGCCCACCGGAGCCCCCCTTCGACCGGTACGGGTGGACCATTCCGTTACGCACCGTACCGCCCGGCGGGGACAAGCCCGACCGCCCGCGGACCCGCCGTGCACCACCCCCACCGAGGTGCCAGGCTGGAAGGCCCAGGGGGCGCCGACCGCGCCGGCGCCCGTACGGGACCGTCCTAGGAGCAGAGCCGCCATGCTCAACACCGACTTCCGCCCCGGTTCGCCGGACTGGCTCGACCTGAGCAGCCCCGACACCCGGGCCTCCGTCGACTTCTACACCGCCCTGTTCGGCTGGAGCTTCGACCCGGCCGGCCCCGAAGCCGGCGGCTACGGCTTCTTCCAGCTCGGCGGCCGGACCGTCGCCGCGCTCGGGCCGCTCGCCGAGGACGGCAGCCCGCCCGGCTGGACGGTGTACTTCGCCACCGACGACGCCGACCGCACCACCGACCTCGTCCAGCAGGGCGGCGGCCGGGTGCGGTTCGGCCCCTTCGACGTCTTCACCTCGGGCCGGATGGCCGGCTACACCGACCCCACCGGCGCCGCCTTCGCCGTCTGGCAACCGCACGACACCCGCGGCCTGGACCTCGTCAACGAGGAGGTCAGCCTCTGCTGGACGGAGTGCTACAGCATCGACGCGGAACGGGCCAAGAGCTTCTACCGCACGGTCTTCGGCTGGCAGGAACAGGACGTCCCGCTCGGCGAGGCCCTCTACACGGTGCTCACCCCGGCCGGTGGCGGCACCGACGACGCCCACGGCGGCATCATGCAGCTCGGCCCGGAGCACACCGCGCGCGGCACCAGCTCGCACTGGCTCCCCTACTTCGAGGTCCCCAACGTCGACGCGAGCCTCGCCATCGCGGACCGGCTCGGCGCGAAGGCCCGGATCCCGGCGACGGACGTGCACGGCGTCGGCCGTCTCGCCCAGCTCCAGGATCCGCACGGAGCCGTCTTCGCCGTCATCACCAGCACCCCGGCCGGGGACTGACCGCACATCGGCCCAGAGGGGCCCTGGAAGGGCGCTACGGGCGTAGACAAGGCGCCTGGGGCCACCGAGGGGCTTCCTTATCCTCTGACCATGACTGAAACGGCTGTTCTGACGATCCGACGGGCCATCGAGGCCGACCTCCCGGCCATCGTCGCCATGCTCGCCGACGACCCGCTCGGCGCCACCCGCGAATCCCCCGACGACCTCACCCCGTACCGCACCGCCTTCACCCGCATCGACGCCGACCCCCACCAGCACCTGGTCGTCGCCGAACGCACCGGCCGCACCGTGGGCACCCTGCAGCTCACCCTCGTCCCGGGGCTCTCCCGGACCGGCTCGACCCGCGCGATCATCGAAGGCGTCCGCGTCCACGCCGACGAACGCGGCAGCGGGCTCGGCACCGAACTGATCCAGTGGGCCGTCGACCGCGCCCGCGAACTCGACGCCGACCTCGTCCAGCTCACCTCGGACGCGACCCGCACGGACGCGCACCGCTTCTACGAGCGGCTCGGCTTCGTGGCCTCACACCTCGGATTCAAGCTGGCGCTCTGACCGGCGCCCCGGATCCCGTTTCCGCCGGAAACGCGAAAAGGCCCACCCGGAAACCCGGGTGGGCCTTTTCTGAAGAATTGTTCGGCGGCGTCCTACTCTCCCACAGGGTCCCCCTGCAGTACCATCGGCGCTGTGAGGCTTAGCTTCCGGGTTCGGAATGT